>NZ_JAHMSB010000007.1:0-135602 GCF_018986355.1 Staphylococcus sp. CWZ226
GCTTACATAAGAGTCCGTGAGGACTTCTATTATAAAGATTTTTATACATATTTTCGAAAATTTCATAAAAAAAATAAACTACCGTTACACTTTTTCAAGTTATAACGGTAGTTTGTCTACGGTCTGAAGCTAAGTAAGTGACAGCTTACTTAGCTCTTTATATCGCATTTATATAATATAACAGTATCACAATACAAGTCGATAAAAATATAAAATAATTTTTACATATTAATATGGGCGTCAGTTTGAACATATGGTTAAAATAGCTTCGAAGTGGTAAAACTCAATGCGTTAAGTTTCTTTATTGAATCTTAAGTTGATAAAATTGGGATGTAACATTTTTGGAATACTGAATAATTTTTTGTTTGTGAAGGTAAGAGAGATGGAGGAATGGAAATGAGCAAAAAATTTATTAACGCATCAATCTATAAACATGATGATGCCTCTGAAATCTTAGTAGAGAACGGCAAGTTTGTGGCGTTCGGTAATGATTTAGGCGATGCTGATGAAGTCATCGATTTACAAGGGCGTTTAGTGCTACCACCTTATGTAGATTCACACTTGCATTTAGATTACTACTTTACAGGACAAGATCCTAAAATCAAAAACGAATCAGGTACGCTATTTGAAGCGATTGATTTATGGAATGATTATAAAAAAGGTACGACAAAAGAAGAAATGAAAGCACGTATGCGTAAAGCAGTCAATGATGTCGCAAGTTACGGAACACAATATATCCATGCACAAACAGACTGTACAGACCCTAACTTAACAGGGATTAAAGCGGCAATTGAAGTCAGAGACGAATTGAAAGACAATATCACGATTCAAGTGGTCGCATTCCCACAAAATGGTATGTATTCATTCGAAGAAGACGGTAAAACAGGTCGCGACTTAGTAGAAGAAGCATTGAAACTAGGTGCTGACTGTGTCGGAGGTATTCCACATAACGAATGGAGTCCTGAAGACGGTGCAGAATCAGTGAAAGAAATCGTACGTCTTGCGATTAAATATGACAAATTGATTGATGTACACTGTGATGAAACAGATGATGCAGAAGCACGTTATCTTGAACAATTGAACGCAGAAGCAATGAAACAAGGCTATGGCCCTTATACGACAGCTTCTCACACTTGTTCATTCGGTTCAGCAGATGATGCGTATGCATTCCGTATGATGGGCTTATTCCGTCAATCTGGCTTGAACTTTGTTTCATGCCCAACAGAGAACTTATTCTTACAAGGACGTCAAGATACGTATCCTAAACGCCGTGGTTTAACACGCGTAAAAGAATTTGTAGATAACGACATTAACGTCGCATTTGGTCAAGACTCTATCGTAGACCTATGGTATCCAGCAGGTTCAGGTAACTTGATGAATATTTTAGATAACGGTCTGCATGCGACACAATTAATGCGTGAACAAGACTTCCCACGCAACTTTGATTTAATCACTTACAACGGTGCACAATTAATGCGCATTGAAGATGAATACGGTTTAGATGAAGGTAAACCTGCTAACTTTATCGTAGTAGATGCGCCAACAGTATTTGAAGCACAAAGACGTCGCTCAGACTGCCTAGCGTCTGTACGTCATGGTGAATACTTGTTCAAGAAAGCATTACCTAAATATGAAACAGAACTAGATGTTACACGTAAAACAAAATAGATTCGAAAAAATGAGCGGAACCTGTGAGATTCCGCTCATTTTTACATATAGAATGATTATTTACGTCGTTTCACAATAATATAGATGATTGCAGTCAGTAATATGACACCGCCAATCATGACAAGCGCACCTAAAATCAAAGTACCCCAGTGCGTTACTGGCTCAACTTCAACAGAAGGTGCATGATAACCTTTAAGGAATTTTCTAGGATAGTCTACTTTTAATTGTTCATCTTCAATAATTTTCAAGTCATATTTAGCTTTGTCTTTAGGCACCAGATCATATAAATCTTTTTTTACTTCATACGTCTTACCATCAATTTCATGTTCACCTTTAGAGATAACTTTACGGTATTCATAGTTTTTGAAAGCTTCTTCCGTTAAAGCATTCGCAAGCTTTTGGCGTGCATGTTTCGCAGCTTCATTAGGATAAGGTTGTACATTCATAACGACTGTGTTGATACGTAGTTCTTTTTGTTTGGCTGTTAATACTAAATTGTAGCCATTTTCACTCGTACCTGTTTTTAGACCGTCAGCATTTACAATTTTTAATGCATCTGGACCATGCGGTAACGATAAGTTTGTATTTTTTAGTGTTTTACCATACTGTTTGTCGGTTTCTAACTTTGAGTAATTGAGTACCTCAGGATACTGTTTCAAGATTGCTTGAGAAAGTATTGCCATGTCTTGTGCTGTACTTTGAGAAGTTGTTTCACTTTTATAAGCCTTTGGGATAAATTGATGAATCAATTGGTTATTCGCACCACTTGGATTAGTAAAATGTGTATGATGCATCCCTAATTGTTTCGCTTTGTGGTTCATGCGGTCTGTGAATTTAGAAATATCACCATCCACATGGTGTGCAAGTACTAATGTCGCAGCGTTACTAGACTCTAACATGGCTTGTTTCAACAATTGGTCTACAGTATAGGTTTGTTTAGTTTTTAAAGGAAATGTCGTCAAATTCGGGAGTTGAGACATTTGTTCATAAGTCGGTGTGATTTTAACTTTATCTGACAGGTGAGCGTCACCTTGTTTGATGTCTTCTAATATTAAGTATATGGTCATCAACTTTGTGGTAGAAGCAGGGTCGATGTTACGTGTGCCGTGATAATCATACAAAATTTGTCCCTGTTCGGTAGTCACATAGGCACTTTTAGGATCAAACTGTTTTTGAATCGTTTGATGGTTTTCTTTCGCAACGTCTATTGGCGTCTGTTCAGCGTGAGCGGTAGGTGCAATCAGTATATTCATTAAGAACATAACTGACACAATGATGCTTATAACTCTTTTCACAATGTATGGCCATCCTTTTATAAGATAATATACTCTTACGTTACTATAAGAGAATACTGTATTCAACAAGATTTAAATAAGATTTATTAATAAAGCATAAACTTAATAAAACTACACTTCTAACTCTTTTATAAACAAGTCAAGAAGTGTAGTTAATATGATGATTAACCTAAAGTATAGAACGGATTATCCGAAACATTCGGACCGCCTTTTAAAATCGCACGGTTTAATTCAATGACTTCACCATTATGGTTTAACGTAAATTCACCTTTAATAATAATTTGGTTATCTTTGCCGATTGAGATTTCTGTGTGTTCGTGATGTTCATTTGGTTTACCGTCTTTACGATGATATTCCAACGCACCGCTTGGACAACGTTCTACGACTTCTGCGATTTGATCAGCTGTCGCATTCGCAGGGTCAATCCAAGGGCGTTTCTTTGTATCAAAAACTTGTGGTAATCCTTTCACACATTCAGCTGCATGGATACAACGCGCAGGTTCAAAAGAGACATCAATTGTTTCACTAGTATAAGTCTTTCTCATTTTATCACTCCTCATATTATGCCAAATACTTAAGTTCAATATAGCACACAAATAAGTTGTTTAAAATTAATATAACCCGTTATACTATTAATAATAACAATCAGTATTGTAAGATAAGTTAATATTCTTGCTTTTAAGAGGTGCACAAGGTAATATCGAATTAATAAAAAGAGGGAAGTGATTTCAATGACAGAAGTAAAACACGGACACAATAAATTTTATGTAGGCCAAGATGAAAATAACTATCAAGCACAGATGACATATGTCCCAACAGGTCCAGACTTATTTATTATTGATCATACAGAAGTATCAGAAGCATTACGCGGCCAACGTGTAGGCTATGCGATGGTAGAAGCAGCAGTCAATTATGCGAGAGAAAATAATATGAAAATCGTTCCATTATGTCCATTTGCGAAAAGTGTCTTTGATAAAACACCAGAATATGCGGATGTATTAAAGAGCTAACACATTCTATACACACGACTTATGATAACAAGCAGACTTCTTCTTTAGAGAGGTCTGTTTTTTTGTCTTAATCATTGAATATAAAAAAATGAAAGCGTCGACATTTTGAGTAAACCAGTTTATGATATGGATGAGAATGATAAATGGGTTTACTAATTTATGTAAAGGACTGAACAACAATGAACAACAACTTAGTATTTAATACCTTAGTATTTCAAGCAAAAATTAACAGTGGTTTGAAGCAAGTTGAACTTTTTGATGATATTTTATCTTTAGGTTTCAACAAAATTGAACCTAGAAGAGAGTACTTCGTAGACATCGACAAAGAAATTCCTGAGATGCGCAAAGCAGCAGAAAGTAAAAACATTACGTTATTTTATAGCGTGCCCGACTATATATTTTTAGATGACGGTGAATTAAACCCTAAAATTTTCGAATATTTTGAAGAAGCTAAACGTCTTAATGTGGTTAATGTAAAGATGTCGATTGGAAATTATCGACATTTTAGTCAATTAAAACAACTGAATTTTATTAATGATCAACCATTTAACTTTACGGTTGAAAATGATCAAACACAACAGTCAGGAACGATTAATAAGATTAATCAATTCTTACAAGATGCTAAAAAAGCTAAATTAAATATAGGTTATACATTTGATTTGGGTAATTTCCGATATGTTCAAGAAAGTGAAGTTGATGCGGCTGACATACTAGGATCATATGTTACTTATATTCACTTGAAAAACCTAGCAGAACAAAATGGTAACTTTATCGTTACATCCTTAGATAAAGGTATTATTGATTGGAAATCAGTATTTGAAAAACTACCAACAGGGCTACCAATAGGTCTTGAATATCCTTCAAGCGATGTTAATGAAGTATTAAGAGACAAGCAGTCAATTGAAGTGTTAGAAAATGAAAGAAAGTAGCGATAGTTGCTGAAAAGTTTGCTTATGCAAGTATGAGTTCATCACAATCGCATTCTTTACATGCAAAACATCATTGATATTTCAAAAGACAAATAAAAGCTGAGACAAAGTATGCTTTAATACATGTCTCAGCTTTTCATTTATTTATTATAGCTTTTCAATATGTCCTTGAATGACGCTCGCATGTCCTGTGTGTGCAGTACCTTCTTTACGTTCAATATCTCGTTTTTCTAGACTATGGATTTTAACAGGAAGGTCTTCAAGATAACCTTTGATTTCATCTACTTCATAAAGCATGGCTTTGTTTGGTGGGCCACCTGTTTTATTTTCGAGTTGTTCTGTTGAATAAAGTTCAAAGTAACTATGACCTTCTGATTTTAAAGGTTTGATTAAGTTATTGAACATCCCGCGTTTACCTTCTGGAGGAACATGTCCGAAGATATTCACGCTATAATCATAGGCATTTTCTGCAGTTAAATCAGACGCAGTGATATCACCATAGTTCGCATCGACTGTAACACCTGCTTCTTCCGCAAGTTTTAATTCTTTCTCAATGCCGACTTTAGATAAATCATACGTTGTGACATCATAGCCTAATGTCGCAAGATAAACTGCGTTACGTCCTTCACCTTCAGCTAACATCAATACTTTCTTTGGTGTATCTACTTTTTCTAAAAAGACGCTTTTAACATATTGATTCGCTTCTTTACCATAAATATATGTGTCGTAATCAAATTTTTCATCCCAATGATTCATGGTGATGCCTCCTCTCTTTAACCTCAGTACTAGTCTAAAAAGATTAAAAGATTTAGGCAATCAAAACGAACTGAGTGTTCATTTATCTATCTCAGAAATAAAATTTATGAAAAGTTAAAGTTGTAGTCTGTGTTTTTTAATACCGAAATGGTTTAAAGTAACTTTTTTAGTTGTTTTTAATTATCTTTTTTCACATTAAAAAAGATAATACGAAAAATTTTGTTATATTTTTAATGTACCATGTTATAATTTATGAGGAATAGAGGTGAGGGATATGAGGAAGAACATCCTGTGGTTGTTTCCTGTAGTGATACTAGGATGGTTTTGGAAACGTCTCTTAAAACAACGCCATCAAGCATTTTCAGAAGTGGATATTGAAACACCTGAAGATGTAAAAGAGACGCAAGGGATGAATGATGAAGAAATTTAGTTGAAGGGAGTCATCTAAATAGTGCTTGAAAAAATCAGATATAAATTAACTAGACAATTTATGATTCGTGACATTATTAAAGAACTAGGGACTATTATTTTTAAATGCAGTCACGAAAATTTCATCTATTTTAATACACGCAACTTTTCGATTACTTTAGACGAACAAGAAATTACGTTCGACATCTTATCACATCAAAAAAATGAATTAATCGTCGCAATTAAAAGCGACTTTATTACACATGCTGAACCTGCACAAACGATAAAATTCTATTACGGTCAAAAAGCCCTATGGCTGACACGTGCACCGGAATTAAGACGTACATACTATATGGATCACGGTATTTTCGAACTGATTGTTAATCAATCTATTACGATTAAACCAGTTAAAACAGGCTTCAAGTTTGTGAACGAAGCTTTACCTATCGCGTTAACAAGCGCAGGTCCTGACACAATTGAAGTTTCGAGTTCAACACCCATAGACAGTGTGTTTTTAATTAACGATCAAAATATGAAAGTACTAGATCTTAGAGATAACAAGATTAACTACACGTATATCCAAGATCGTTTGAAAAAAGAAAATTATAAAGTACATGTGATACAAGGGACGACGATGTATCCAGCTAAAATTGAATCTCCAGAAGTCGTGCATCATTACTTTATGGAATATGACTGGACGGATGAACAACTCTCGATTGATCGTATGTATTACGCAGTAGACCAAGTTTATATGACACAGTTAATGAACACAGAAGACATCAACCTGTCATTCTTCATCAAAGGCAGCTTTGATGAGACGGATAAAATCCGAGTAGGTTTAATTGATGTCGATTACGAAAACGCAGTTTACTTACCAACACAAGTGATGATGGGTAATAAAGTCACAGTTAAATTAGCTTTAGATCATTTAGAAACAACGATTAAGAAGAAATTATTTATTGAGATTAATGGTCATTGTTATTTACTACAAGGTAAAACAAGACCGTTTGATGCCTTACATCAAATCGATCATGAAATTTACCAGCTTCAAATCCGCAATCGATACGGTTTAACCATTACACACCGTAAACCTAAATTTAAATTAGGGATTAATCAAGTGGCAGAAGAGAGTTTGAATATGTACTTCCAGCCACATCCGCTATATCAACATTGCAGATATTATTTAACCTTTGAAGAACGTATCTCAGGCAATCAATATCATTTACCGATTGCGAGAGGCGTTTATGATATCTCAATTGATTATGACCAATTGAATACGCTATTGACTGAAAATAAATCGATTATCGATGTCTTCATCACAATTTATGATGAAGATACATTAATCAGAAAAGAAAAAATCAAATACCGTCAAGGGGTCTATAAGAAAGACGGCATCCATACGTTAAAAACAGTAGAAGAGAATGGTCTCACGACGTTCTTTATGTTGACATTGACGCCATTTAAAAACATTAAATTTGAAACGTTTACGATGACAGAACGTCAACTTCAAATTTTAAATAACCATAATCATAAAGATCCGAATATCTGGATGGTCGGAGAACGTACGGATACAGCACAAGAAAGCGGCATTCAGCTCTTTGAGTGGCTCTATGAACATGCGGAAGCGGATGTTTATTACGTCATTGATGGCGAATCTAAAGACTATGAAAAAATCAAAGATATGGAGAATGTCTTAGTCTTTGGTTCAGATGAACATTTACGTATCGCCCCACAAGCGAAAGTGGTCATGAGTACACATGATATTGAAAATATTATGCCATATAAAGCAGCACCACAATTCTTCGGTTATGATGAAACGATTAAAATCTTCTTACAACACGGAGTTCTCGGTAGAAAGAATGTCGAATATCATAAGAAGTTCTATGATGACCCATTCGATTTATTCAATGTCTCTAGCCATCATGAGAAATACGATATCGTAGTTGATGAAATGGGCTATGAACCTGAAGAAATCGCAGTGACTGGCTTAGCACGTTATGATAGATTGCCGCTAGAACCTAAACCACAAATGAAGAAAGTCTTAATTATGCCGACATGGCGTGATTGGTTGAACAGTAATGAAGCCTTTGAAAAAAGTGAATACTTAAGACGTTATATCAGTTTCTTGAACAATCCTGAATTAAAAACTTTAAGTGAACAATATGGTGTAGAAATCAACTTCTACCCGCACTATAGAGCACAACAATTCTTCCAAGATTACTTAAGTGAACGTGAATTGAAACATGTGAACTTTATAGAGCTTGGGACGAAAACTGTTCAAGACTTATTGATTGAACATGATTTACTGATTACAGACTTCAGTACAGTCAGCACGGACTTTAACTATATGGATAAACCTGTGATTTTCTATCACTTTGATGTGAACAAGTTCTTTAGAAAAGGCATTCTAAGACCGATTAATGAAACCTTTATCGGTGATATTACGTATTCAGAAAATGAATTAATCAGTAAAATTACCGACAAAGTAAAACACAATGAACCGCAACACTATGACCGCAGCTTGATTTTCGACCATATCGATCATCAGAACTGTGCACGTATCTATCACAGTATTTGCGAGGAACTTAAAAAACAAGACGCTCAAAATGCGAGTCATATAAAATCATAGTATTTTAAACAACAGCCTGTATTGTATGTCGCAATATAGGCTGTTTGTATTGAATTGAACTCTACAAACGAAATCAGAGATGATATGATGAAAGAGATAAAAAGGTGGCACATTTGCGTAAGCGAGTCTGTCAACGTAAGGGGATTAAGCACTCATGAAGAAAGTTTCAATTAAAGATGTCGCAAAAGAAGCAGGTGTATCCTTAACAACGGTTTCGCACATTTTAAATCATAAACAAGAACGCTTTTCGCAAGCGACAATTGATAAAGTGTTAACAGCTAAAGATAAATTAGGTTATATTCCAAATAAAAATGCTCAACAATTAAGAGGACATACGATTAAATTAATCGGGGTTTTAGTCCCCAGTTTAACGAACCCTTTCTTCTCAGCGATTATGCAGAGTATGGAACAACATAAGCCGGACTATGTGGATTTATTCTTCTTAAGTACTTCAGGTGACCATCTAGAACATAACATCAAGCATTTAGTTGAAAGAGGCATGGACGGTTTAGTCATTGCGCGATTAATCGATCAACCTGAAAGTATGAACAATTATTTAGAGAGACACAATGTTCCTTATGTCGTGTTAGACCAAAGTGAAGATAATGGATATACCGATATCATCCGAACAGATGAACAGACAGGCGGTGCTTTAGCGGCAGCACATCTTATTGATTTAAATCATCAACATATTGCCATTGTACAACCGTATGAAATGATGTCGAATATGCAGGCACGTGTGAAAGGTTTTGAAGATTATTGCGAATCCCATGATGTTCAAAAACCGTTGAAGATAGAAACAGAACTATCACCTTCAGGCGGTAAACAAATCGTTGATCAAATCATCGACAGTCAAGTGACTGCGGTTTTTGCGATTAACGATGAAATGGCCATCGGAATCATACGAGGTCTAAAAGAACGTGGTAAAGCTGTACCTGAAGAGATTTCAGTCGTAGGTTATGACAACATCAGTTTTTCACAATATATGACACCGGCATTAACGACAGTAGCCCAACCCATTGCGTTAATTGGGGAAACAGCACTGAGATTAATCGTGAAGAAAATTACGGAGACTGATCAAGGGGTTGAACGTATTGAATTGCCGAATGAACTCGTGGTCAGAGAAACAACACAACAATTAAATCAATAATCATCCATCAAAGACGGGGCGCTTATTCCTTGATAAGTGTACTCGTTTTTTATTGTGTCGAAAATCTTAAATCTATATGAAAACGTATACAAAATAAATGAAAAGTGCTAGTATGTGAGTAAAGTAAAACGTTTTACTAAATCCACTTAGAAAAAAATAGAGGTGTTATTCATGAATCTAGTCGCTTTACTTATTGGTTTAGGTCCATTGCTTGGTTGGGGTTTATTCCCGACGATTGCGTCAAAGTTCGGAGGTAAACCAGTCCATCAAATTATCGGAACGACGGTAGGGACATTAATCTTTGCGTTAGTCTTTGCGGGATTGACAGCCCAACACTTCCCGACAGGTATGAACTTAATGTTTGCGTTGCTTTCTGGGGCAGGTTGGTGTTTCGGCCAAATTTTAACATTCAAAGCCTTTGAACTTATCGGTTCTTCAAGAGCAATGCCAGTCACAACAGCTTTCCAATTGCTTGGTGCTTCATTATGGGGTGTCTTTGCGTTAGGTAACTGGCCAGGACTAAGCAATAAAATTATCGGTTTTGTGGCGTTAATTGTGATTTTAATCGGTGCACGTATGACAGTATGGAGTGAACATCCTGAGGAACAAAACAGCGGTAACTTAAAGAAAGCAGTAGTTATCTTGCTGATTGGTGAAATTGGATATTGGCTATATTCAGCTGCACCACAAGCGACAGATATCGGAGGAAAAGCAGCCTTCTTACCTCAAGCTATGGGTATGGTTCTCGTCGCAGTAATCTATGGTTTAACAATGATGAAGAAAGACAATCCATTTAAGAATAAGATTACATGGCTTCAAATCATTTCAGGTTTCTTCTTCGCATTTGCGGCGTTAACTTACTTAATTTCAGCACAACCAGATATGAACGGTCTTGCGACAGGCTTTATTTTATCTCAAACGTCAGTGGTTCTTGCGACGTTAACAGGTATTTATTTCTTAAATCAACGTAAGACGAAGAAAGAAATGTTGATTACGATGGTTGGTTTAGTGTTAATTTTAGCTGCCGCAACAGTCACAGTCTTTATTAAATAATTTTGGAGGGAATAGAAATGAAGAAAACCCCTGTATTAAATAGTCATGTTTCACAAGCCATTGCGACAATCGGCCACTTTGATTTATTAACCATTAATGATGCGGGTATGCCGATTCCAAATGATGCACGTAGAATTGATTTAGCGGTCACAAAAGAGTTGCCACGCTTTATTGATGTGCTAGAAACAGTCTTAACAGAAATGAAAATTCAAAAAATCTATTTAGCTGAAGAAATTAAAACACATAACCCAGCGCAGCTAAAACAAATTAAAGCACTGTTAGAGGATGATGTAGAGATTGAATTTATTCCACATACAGAAATGAAAGCCTACTTAAGTCATCCATTAAATAAAGGCAATATACGTACAGGTGAAATCACACCATTTTCAAATATTATTTTAGAATCTAATGTGACATTTTAAGCGAGGAGAGATACAGTATGACGAATAAAGTAGTAATTTTAGGTTCAACGAATGTGGATCAGTTCTTAACTGTTGAGCGTTATGCGAAACCTGGTGAAACCTTGCATGTCAAAGAAGGACAAAAGAAATATGGCGGGGGTAAAGGTGCGAATCAAGCGATTGCGACAGCACGTATGAACGCAGATACCACGTTTATTTCAAAAGTCGGTAAAGATGGTTTAGCTGACTTTATGTTTGAAGGTTTCAAAGAAGCAGGAATGAATACCGAGTATATTACAGAATCAGAAACAGCAGATACGGGACAAGCATTTATTACAGTAGATAAAGACGGCAGTAATACCATCTACGTCTATGGCGGTGCGAATATGGATATTACACCTGAAGATGTGGCACAAGCTGAAGCAGTGATTAAAGAAGCGGATTATGTAGTGGCACAATTAGAAGTCCCTATACCGGCGATTATCCGTGCGTTTGAAATTGCGCGTAAGCATGGTATTACAACGATTTTAAATCCAGCACCAGCGAGTGAATTGCCTGAAGAATTATTAGGACTGATAGATGTGATTATTCCGAATGAGTTTGAAGCAGAAATCTTATCTGGTATTCCAGTGACGGATGAAAAATCAATGGCTCAAAACGCAGACTATTTCTTAAGTTTAGGAATTAAAGTCGTATTAATTACTATCGGTGCACAAGGTACGTATTACGCAGTCAAAGGCAACTCTGGCTTAGTCAAAGCATATAAAGTTGATGTTGTGGATACAACAGCAGCCGGAGATACTTTTATCGGCGCATTTGTCAGTGCGTTTGACGTGAAACAAATGAATTTAGAAACTGCGATTGATTTTGCGAATAAAGCAGCATCTTATACAGTTCAAAAAGCAGGGGCGCAAATCTCTATCCCATTCGCAAAAGACATTGAATATTAAACGAATTTCAAAAACCTATCCATATATGCGAGGATAGGTTTTTTTCATTGTCTGAGATTAATCTTATGCATGATGAGGGAGATCCAACTGATTAAAAGCACAGGCAGTAACGTTAAATTCAAAGCTTCGATATTCAAGATATGAAACAGCGTATGGATGTCGACTTCTAATTTAATTCTAGATAATGACTGTGTCATTACTTGATAGAGGGTGAGATAGACTAATAACCATTGGATGAAATATTCAACGACAGTTAAGGTCCATACATCATTGAACCAACGTTTGATGAAATAACGAAGTAAGAAAAATTCAATAATTCCACTTGTTAAAATCATTAAGAGTCCCGTTATGAATAAATCATTACCCAAGTCAATGACAGCACTTATTAATAAGATAATAGATACACCTAGCAGTAAAGCAATAAAAGCGGTAAAGATTAAGAGTGTACTTAAGAGTGCTGTTTGTAGGAATGCGTTTTTCTTTTTACCGAGATTAGCCAAATAATCAATAGCTAAAAACATGATAAGTACTAAGATGATGTTAAATAGCGTCATAGATGTCACGTCCTTTGATTAATGAAGTTAAAAAATAATATTTGCGGTAGATATCCGATTGTGAGAAAATTAAATAGATAAACTATACTAATTATATAATGGAGAACAACTTATGGAAAATCAATTTACACAACATTATAAGGGAAGTTGGCTTAAGTTTTCACTCTTATCCATCTTGATGATGCTAGGTGGCGGGTTGTTTGCGGGGCCTTTTTATTTAATGGTCAGAAATCATCCCCTTCAAGAAGTCATTCTACTTCCTGTCCCATTTATATTTTCAATATTAATTCTCTTTTGGTATGTACATAACAGAGAGCACCTTCCGTTAAGTTCAGTCGGTATTTACCGTACATATGCTTTTAGAAAGCTAGGTATCGGAGGCTTATTCGGCTTTATCGTCTTCTCTGTAGTGATTTTAATTTTAGTGTTATTTGGAAATATTTCAATTGTCGGTAATACGCTGAATCAAACGGTGTTATTAGGTATCGGTTTAGCATTTATTGGATTTTGTATTCAAGCAAGCGCAGAAGAACTTTTGATGCGTGGATATCTCCAAACACGTTTAACACAGCGATATGGTGATCGTTTTGCGATTGTGTGTTCAGCAGTGGTCTTTACCTTACTCCATGGGATGAACCCTAATATTTCCATTGTCGGTGTGACGAATATATTCTTAGTCGGTATTGTCTTGTCTTTAATCTACAGAATCGACGGTACGATTTGGACAGTTGCTGGGTTCCATATTATATGGAACTTCGTACAAGGTTGTATTTATGGGATTAATGTCAGTGGAAATGAACTGAATTTCAGTTTGTTTAAAACGAAATATCATACGGATAACATACTGACTGGCGGTACGATGGGTATCGAAGGCAGTATTATTTTGACAGTGTTGTTTATCGTGCTGATTATTAATTTGGCGAAGCGGCTCAAAGTAAACTTTTAACTTAATACAAATGAAATTAGTCTTTATCATCCTCTTTCATGTGAGTATCTCATTAATGAAAGAGGATTTTTTTATATTTATTTTTAAAAGAAATCCTTTAGTGACAAGGCTTTAAAGCGTATTGATATGAAGCAAATCAAAAAATTTAAAAAAAGTTGAGCTTAGGGGTTTACAAATTTTAAAACACCACTTATAATTTAGTTAAGTTAACTAAACTAATTAAATAAAACAAGGAAAAGGTAGGCGGTTATTATGCTTAAAAATAAATCGAAAAAATTTAAAATAGGAATTACACTTTTAATTATTGGAGCAGCGATGTACGGTGTTGCAGCACTTATTGGATTCTTACCGATTGCGTTAAAACTTAAAGGAATTATTATCGGCAGTGTCTTAGTATTTGGAGAAGTTAATATTTTAGTATCAATCGTATTGCTTGGTAAACAAGTCGTTAAAAAATACAAAAGCAAATTAAACCCGAAAAACTGGTTCAAGAAAAAAGAAACTGTAGTCACAGAAGCAACTGAAGTGAACGTTGAGAACGCAACAGAAGCCCCTTATAATGAAACACAAGCAGATCAAACAACAGTTATTGAATTAAAAACAGTGAAAAAAGGAAGTCGTAAACATGACACAATCAAACCTAACGCAAATTGAACATGTCGCTCAGGAAATCACCAAAATTAACGAAGAGATTGCGATAGAATACATGCAGCAAGAACGAGAGTATTCACATTTTAAATTAAACAATCAGCAACATGTGATTATGACCATCTTAGTAGAAAACCAAGATATGAAACCAAGTGAATTAGCACAACGTTTAGATGTCTCTAAAAGTGCCATCAGCCAACAACTTCAAAAGTTGAAACAAAAAGATTATATCTATCTGTATAAAGATGACCATGATAAACGTTCATCCATCATTGGTCTAGGTGAAAAAGGACTAGAATATAAAGAGAGTATTAATGATTATATTCATGATTTTAGTAAAAAATGCGCAGATACTTTCTCATATGAAGAGCTTGTAGAAATCAGAAACGCATTAATAAAGTTACAAAAAATCATTTAATTTATAGATTCTAAAAGGCAACTTCCAATTGGAGGTTGTCTTTTTTATTGGGGTGATATCTGAAAATTATGAATTCACATTGACAATTCCGACGGTCTCACTATAATTAAAATTATTCAACAACAGGAGGCAGACATCATGAAAACGATAGGTATTTCCGCAAATATATTAACGGATCAAGCAGGAATGTTTCCAGGCTATAAGCGTTGTTATGTCAATCAGGATTATATCCGCTCGATTGTGAAACAAGGCGCTGTGCCGATGGTTATTCCTATAACAGATAACGATGACATTATAGAAGCACAAATCAGACAAGTAGATGCTTTACTCTTAAGCGGGGGACAAGATGTCAGTCCGCAACTTTACAATGAAGACCCGCAAGACAAATTAGGCGAAACGCTACTTTCGAGAGATGTGTTTGATTTTAAATTGATAGAGAAAGCGAAAGAACGTTTTATACCAATTCTAGGGATTTGTCGTGGTGCCCAAGTCTTAAATGTTTTCCACGGTGGTTCTTTATTCCAAGATACGTCGTATCGTCAAATACAATCACTTAGACACTGGCAACCAACGAATCCGACTGAGAAGACACATGAAATCAAAGTCTTTCCGAACACACGTCTAAGTGCGTTATTTCCTGAAGGTCGATTCTATGTGAACTCTTTCCATCACCAAGTCGTTAATCAACTCGCAGAAGGCTTCAGAGTCATGGCACAATCTAATGATGGGGTGATTGAAGCCTTTGAATCAGAATCATATCCATATATGGTCGGTATTCAGTGGCACCCTGAAATGTTGTGGCATGAAAACAGTATGGATGCATTATTTAAAGATTTTGTGGATCAAATTGAAAGAAGATGACAAAAATACTACCTTTTCTAGAAAAATCAGAAGGTAGTATTTTTGTTTCTTTTAAATAGAGTATATTTTTATCTTTTAGAGTTGGTTATCAGTTATACTGAATTAAATATTTAAAAAAGGAGGTTTGAATCATTTTACAAGATAGCGCAATCAAAAGTAAAAAAGACGATAAATTGGGCCTAGATGAACACGTAAGAGATTTTATTGGAAAATATATCAATTCAGGATACAATGGTTCGATATTGTTAAATGGTAAGTGGGGAACCGGTAAAACTAGTTATCTTAATCTAATTCAAGAAAGTGTAAATAAAAATAATAAAAAGGAAAGAGATTTTATTTGGTTAGACTTTTGGGATGAAAGTAATTCGGATGACTTTTATAAATATATTTATCTAAAACTGATGCCTAAAAGATACAGGTTGTATAGCTTAATGCCTTTTATCATAATAATTATAATCGGATTAATACAAACATTAACTATGTATTTAAAAGCAACAACTCTTATACAAAATATTTGGGTATTCGTTTCTGTCGGATTTTATTTAGTTCTAACAGGATTATTCACATATTGGAAAGATAAACTTTCAATGACTCAAATGCTTAGACAAAGAATTTGTAAATATTTAGCCAAAAATAATAATGTAATTTTTATTATAGATGATTTTGACCGTATAGATGAAGGACAAAGAAATGAACTATATAGCAAACTATCAACTATCAACTCATTTGAAAATTCCTTAATTATTGTTGTTGGAGATTACTCTAAAATCGCTGATGAACAAAACATATTTATTCAAAAAATTTTGAATGAAATTACATCGATACCTTATGAAACAAACCCTAACTTTATATGGGAAGTTTTAGAGAGTCGTTTAAATAACATTATTCGACAAGATAATATTAAGCAAAGAGATACATTATTAATTAATGATGTGAAAGATAAATTTATTGAAGACCAACGAACATATAGAGAAGCGAAGCAGTTATTTAATATTTTTAAACATGAGTACGTCGAAAAGAGAAACTGTAAAGTTAATGTTGGAGAAATGATTTATTTATGTTATATTTATATTTTTTATAATAAAGAATATAAATATATTTCTAATAATATCAAAGATGTATATGAATGGAATTTAGAGTCACATAACAATAACAATCCTTCATTAGTAGACTTTTTTGAAAAAAACTGGCTAACTCAACAATATAGTGATATAAGATTTATTTATAATCTTTTCCATCAGAAGCATGATGGACTATTTAAATTTAGATCTATAAAAGAACAAATGCATTTCCCTTTATATCAAATTGAAAGAATAGAGAATTATAGTTCTATAGATTCAGAGTTGGTTTATGAATATTTTGAAAAAACCTTCAGTGAATCGAGAGACATAATAAATAAACTGAATGAAAAAGAGCTAAAAAGTTTTGCAATGATGATAAAAGATAGTTTAGTTCTAGACATAAAAAGTGATGCGAAAGTTTATATAGAGCTATTAAAAAAATTAGCTTATCCCTATTTCTTTATTGAAAAAGAAAAAAGAATGCTGTCATTGCCTTGGCAAGAATCATTACTAAGGAATGTGAGAGATTTACTTGACTTTAATTTTAAGATAAAACCATATCAGCAGTATGAAGAATATATTATTCCATTAGAATGGATAGATGTTTCACAAAAGTTAGAGTTATTAACTTTATTTGTACCACTTCGTGATGAAGATTCTAAAATAAAACAATCTGAATTGTTTGTGAAAACTATTCAAAATAATCATTTTAAAAGTGTTTTTGATTTAAATGTTCCTATTTACATTTATATGTTATATACAGGACACTATAACAATGTAAAGAGTCATATAAACATTGATGAAAAACTTGAAGAGATTTTTGAGTTGGATAATAGTGAGTTTTACCAATTTGTTATAAATAAGTTGGCAGGGAGTACTACTAAATTTACTGAAAATCACACTATTACAACGAAGTATTTGAACTTATCTAATATTGCATATAATAAAATATTCGAAGATAAATTTAGTGAACGCCTATCAGAATTGAATGATAAAAAAAGAGAAGAAATTGAAAATATAATGAAAAGTGAATGGGAAATTTAAACTCTCATCTTTTCTCTATTATTATTGATTAACCTTTTTCATTAGGGTAATTAAAATACAAAATAAGAAAGAGAAAGGAGCGTACACTATGGCGATACGTTGTATATATGTGACACCAGATCATGAAGTTATTGCGACAGACAAAGTTGAAGAAGTGCCAAAAGAAAGTGTGTTTACTTGGTATGATTGTATCCAGCCGACGAAAGAAGAAACGCATTTTCTCGCAACAACATTTGAATTGAATATTCAAGAGATTACAGCTTCTATATATACATTAAGACGGCCGAACCTCTACCATGATGCTCAAAATGATGTTGAACATTTATTGATGCATGCGATAGATGGAAAGGACTTTGAAGCGGAACCATTAGGGATTACGATAGATGGTAATCATGTGATTACGGTTCATGATGCTGAACTTCAAACGGTGACACAGTTGTTTGATGCTGTTAAGACAAATAAAGTAAAACGAGATGCTGGATTAATCGCATTGAAGTTATTGAAGGGGATTGTAGAGTCTTATTTCTCTTATGTCAATGCGATTGAAGATCAGGTGTTTTCTTTTCAATACGAAGAAGAGAATCGTAAACAACGACGTGCATTTATGAAGCAAGTGTATGAGATACGGTCTGAGATTATTAAGTTGAAGCGGATATTACTGCCGATGGAACAAATGGTCAATGCGATTCAGACATTAGATATTTATGACAGCGGTCAAGATAAAGCACGTTTGTATCATCAAATTTATAACCATTTGAAACATCAAAATGCAACATTAGAATCTTGTGAAGCATTGACGGATGATATTAAAGACAATAATCAGTCTTATCACTCAAGTCGTATTAATTCAGTGATTAATGTGCTGACAATTATTTCATCCATCTTCTTCCCGTTATCTTTCTTAGCGGGTTGGTATGGCATGAATTTCACAAACATGCCAGAGCTGCATGGTCAGTACAACTACTTTATTTTCATCGCATTTTCTATCATTATCGTAGTGGTATTGTTGTTAATCTTTAAGAAGAAAAAGTGGTTCTAACTATAAAATGCCTTTGAAGACATCATATTGTCCTCAAAGGCATTTTTAATATTGATAATGGTATCAGTCATTATTTAATCGCTTGATAAATGACGTCATCTACAATGATTTCTACATTATCGTGGTTGTGAAGGATAGACGCAGGTAAATCTTCTGTAGTTTCACCGTTAACGAGTCGTTGTATCGCATCGATTTTCTTATCTCCGAATGCGAGTAAGATAATACGTTTTGCGCGCATGATAGAAGAAAGGCCCATAGACAGTGCTTGTTTCGGTACATCTTCTGAGTGTTTGAAATGGACACTGTTCGCATGCATCGTAGAAGGTGTAAGGTCTACGACTCTTGTTTGGCTATTGAAAGACGTACCGGGTTCGTTGAAACCGATATGACCATTTTCACCGATACCTAAAATTTGGATGTCAGGTTGACCGACAGCTTTAAGCGCATCTTCGTAATGTTTTGCTTCTTGATCTAAGTCTTCAGCTACACCGCTCGGAATATAGATATTGTCTTCATTCCATTGTTCATTTTGGTTAAAGAAACGTTGATGCATGTATGCATAATAGCTATGCAGATCTTTTGGACCTGCACCAACGTATTCATCTAAGTTGAACGTTCTGACACCACTGACATCGACGTGATTCGCATTTAATAAATCTGAGAGTTGAGTATATAAATCTGTCATCGTCGAGCCTGTAGCTAGTCCTAAGACAGCGTCAGGGCGTGCTTTAATTTGTTTCAAGAATTCGATTGCGACATATTGACTGGCAAGTTGTTTATTTCTTAAGTTGTAGAGTTGCATTTCTAATCCTCCAAGTAGTATGACTATTCTTTTACGGCGTTAATAAAACGTTCTGTAATTTGTTTCGGACGTGTAATCGCACCGCCGACAACCGTACAGTGTACACCTAAATCACTGACTGCTTTATACATTTCTGGTGTAATCACATTACCTTCAGCGATGACTTTCGCATTTACTTGATCTAAGACTTCCCTTAAGAAAGCGAAGTTGTTTTCATATAGGATATGACCTTGAGTATAGTCTGTATATCCGCGTAATGTTGTACCTACGTAATCAAAGCCAAGCTCATCCGCATGTTTTGCTTCTTCAATTGTAGAGATATCAGCCATGATTTCAACGTTTGGTGCTTTTTCACGAATATATGCAACAAGTTCTTCTAACGTTTCTTTCGGACGTTCTTGTTTTGTCGCATCTAGCGCGATGACCTCACATTTACTTTCAATCAGTTCATCGACTTCTTTTGAAGTCGCAGTAATATATACTTTTGAACCTGGATAATCTCTTTTAACGATACCGATAACAGGTAACGGTACTTCTTCTTTAATTGCGATGATATCTTCTTTACTGTTTGCGCGAATACCGACTGCACCGGCTTGGTACGCAGCTAGTGCCATTTTTGACATAATAAATGATGAATGTAACGGTTCATCAGGCAAAGCCTGACAAGAAACGATTAAACCTTGTGGTAACATAAGCACACACTCCAAAATATTGTTAATTTGTAAATATAGTAGTTCAAAGGTTGTCGGTTAAGTTACTCATATCATAACACGATGAAATTTATATTCAATTCTTTACTATCGTTTGAAAAAGATTTTCATATATAATAGAGTAAATGTAATACCTTAAGGGGAGTGAAGAGGCATGAAGTTTGAAAATCGTGTTCAACGTAGCCGCCATTTACTGACTAAAATGGATAAGAAGATTATTGAGTTTATCCGTACCAATGAATTAGATGATCGTTTCTCAACGATTAATTCTTTAGCGCATGCGATAAGCACCTCTCCGGCTACTATTACTAGATTTAGTAATAAGTTGGAATATCATAATTTCCAAGATATGAAATTCAATTTGCAACATGAAAAATCAGAGAAAGTTGTGGAGAATGCACCTTTAGTTCAATTGATACACCGTTATCATCAAAATATTATTCAACAAACGGGAGAATTTATCTCAGAAGAGAAGATTAAACGGTTTGCGCATTACTTAAAGACCAGCAGACAAGTCAGTTATGCAGGACTCGGCAGTTCTGGTTTAACTGCGAGTGAGTTTTATTACCGTACGATGCGTATGGGCATTCGAGGTAATGTCTCAACGGATGCGCATCAAATGAAAATTTCAGCTTCATTATTATCTTCACAAGATATGTTTGTCGGTATTTCTAATAGCGGTGAAACTCAAGAGTTGGCAGATGCGGCTAAGATTGCACATGAACAAGGTGCCTTTGTGGCTGTGGTCACTAATTATAAAGGCAGTCTGATTACGAAACATGCAGACTTAGTTTTGATTACTTCTGCGAAGTCTAACGTCAATGATACACGCTTTATTAATACACAAACTGCGACTACATTCTTGATGGACATAATCTGTTACTTATTATTGAACAATGATTATATGAATCAACTTTATCAACGTACACGTCGCACAGTATTAGAGAAAGGTGAAGGCAAGTAAGGCTAACGGTTGTCTGCTGTAAGACATACGGAACACTAAATAAACCGCGTACTATCAAGGGTTTTAAGACATTCTGAGATAGTGCGCGGTTTTTCTTTAACCTTCGGTAATTGCGCCAAATAACGCAGCGTGATTTTCAGTTTTTGTTGTTTGGATAGGTGCGTGTCCATAGTTTGGTGGCAAGAATTGATTGATTTTAGGTTCAATGTATTGGATAAGATTTTCACCTTGTGAAGAGATACCGCCGCCGATTAAAATCAAGCCTGGATCATAAATGATTTGAATTTGAGCGATGCCTTCAGCGACATAAGTTGCCCATTCTTCTAAGATAGCTTGTGCCTGTTTATCATTTGTTTGTGCAAGTTCAAATAACTTCGGTACGTCAGTACCATATTGAAAATCTCGTTCTTGCATCAAAGCTTTGAGGGCTGACGTTGAAGCACGTTGTTCAAACGTTTTTTGATCAGTGTCTCGATATAATAAATAGCCGATTTCATTCGCACGATAACGTGCACCACCATAAACACCTAATTGTTGATTATAAAATGCACCGCCAATGCCTGTGCCTAAAGTTAAACAAAAAATATTATCCTCTTCATAATCATTGAGTGACAATTCTCCAAGTAGGGCTGCATCCACATCATTGTGTACGGTCATTGATGAATATAAGTCTTTTAAAGAACGACGAAAATTCGTACCATCAAAGTTTTTAATAGTTGGACCAGTATAAACAATTTCTCCTAATTCTGAATCGACAACACCTGCACTGGAAATGCCGATATGGGGTTTATTTAGCTTATGTTTAGTGATAAGTTCATGTGCTAATTGATACACTTCATCGATAATCAGTGTCTGCACATTATCGGGTGTTGAGATTTTCTTATAATCTTTAATTTCTTGATTTTCATTGATGAGGGCTGCCTTGATGTTTGTGCCTCCGATATCTATTGCGATCTGGTTCATAAGATGATTCCTCCTCTGCTTCCACTTCATTATATATAGAGCATACTTCAACTAGGAAGTGTAAATCCAATTTTGAAAATTATTTTCATTATTTTGTCCATATTTTGTTACAATCTTTCAAAACCAGTTGTGTAGGGTTATGATAGCGTTTACAATTGAAAGTGTAAATATAGTATAAACAAGGGACATTGTTGGATGTTTAGGATAGCTATTGTGCTATTAATACTTAACTTGGAGGATTTAGATATGGAAGAAAAATTAAAAGGCTTATATGCTGCGTTACTTGTTCCATTTGATGAACAAGGACAAGTGAAAGAAGAAGGCCTCAAACAAATAGCGAGAAACGCGATTGAACATGAAAAATTAGACGGTTTATATGTCAATGGCAGCTCTGGTGAAAACTTCTTAATCAACACAGAACAGAAAAAACAAATCTTCAGACTTGCGAAAGAAGCAGTCGGCGATGATGTGAAATTAATCGCACAAGTAGGCTCATTAGATTTAAATGAAGCGATTGAATTAGGTAAATACGCGACTGAACTTGGTTATGATGCCATTTCAGCAGTAACACCTTTCTATTATCCTTTCTCATTCGAAGAGATTAAACAATATTACTTCGATTTAATCGAAGCAACTCAAAATAATATGATTATTTATGCGATTCCTGATTTAACAGGTGTCAACATCAGTATCGAACAATTCGGTGAGTTGTTCAATCACGAGAAAATTGTTGGTGTGAAATATACTGCGCCAAACTTCTTCTTATTAGAACGTATCAGAAAAGCATATCCAGACAAACTAATCTTATCAGGGTTTGATGAAATGTTAGTTCAAGCTGCGATTTCAGGCGTGGATGGTGCCATCGGTTCTACTTATAATGTGAACGGTGTGCGTGCACGTCAAATCTTCGATTTAGCTAAAGAAGGCAAAATTGATGAAGCTTACCAAATTCAACATGATACAAATGACATTATTGAAGGTGTTTTAAGCATGGGATTATACCCAACACTTAAAGAGATCTTAAAATCACGTGGTATCGACGGCGGTGTGCCGAAACGTCCATTTGCGCCTTTCAATGAATCAAACAGAGAAGCGTTAAATAATCTTATTGATAAATACAACTTGTAATACCGACATAATACGTTAAGGGGTGTTGTTTATGCAACAAGTGGGTTTTGGCACATGGAACTGGGTAGCGGTCATTACCTATCTAGTAGTCATGTTAATAATTGGAGCGTACTTTACTAAGCGCGCAGGTCAAAGCACAGATAGTTTCTTTACAGCCAGTGGACGCCTTCCTTCGTGGGCCATCGGTTTCTCAATCTATGCAACGACGTTAAGTGCGATTACATTTATGTCTACACCAGAAAAAGCATTTTTAACTGACTGGTCGTATATCGCAGGGAATATCGCGATTGTCGCAATTATCCCGGCTTTAATCGCATTCTACGTACCGTTCTTCAAGAAGCTTCGCGTAACGTCAGCTTACGAATATCTTGAAGCACGTTTCGGACCAAGTGTCCGTGTTCTCGGTTCATTACTTTTCGTAGTGTTCCACTTAGGTCGTATCGCAATCGTTATTTACTTACCAACACTTGCGATTACAGCCGTTACAGACATTAATCCTTATTTAGTCGCAAGTTTAGTAGGGATTTTATGTATTCTTTATACTTTCCTCGGCGGTTTCGAAGGGGTGGTATGGAGTGACTTTATCCAAGGTGTTATCCTTTTAGGCGGTGCCCTCATGATTATCGTAATTGGTGCGATGGAAATCAAAGGCGGTTTCGGCACAATTCTTCATGATGCATTAGCTGAGAAAAAGTTATTGAGTGTAGATAACTGGAAGTTGAATACAACAGCGGCAGCCTTGCCGATCATCTTCCTAGGAAACATCTTTAACAACTTACATCAATATACAGCCAGTCAAGATGTAGTACAACGTTATCAAGCATCAGACTCTATTGATGAAACGAAAAAATCATTATGGATTAACGGTTTATTAGCGTTAATCTCAGCGCCGATCTTCTATGGTATGGGTACAATGATGTATTCATTCTATGAACACGAAGCAGCGTTACCACAAGATTTCAACACGTCTTCAGTGGTACCATTCTTTATCTTGACTCAAATGCCGCCATTTGTAGGTGGATTATTAATCGCAGCTATCTTTGCGGCAGCGCAATCTACGATTTCTTCAAGTTTGAACTCGATTTCTGCGTGTATTTCTGAAGATATTAAAGATCGTTTCTTCAGTAAAGGTACAGATAAAGGCAACGTTCGCTTTGCACGTTGGACAATCATTATCGCAGGTTTATTAAGCTATGGTATTGCGATTTACTTAATCGCTGCGGATTCTAACAACTTATGGGATTTATTCTTATTAGTTACTGGATTATTCGGTGTACCTTTAGCAGGTATCTTTGCGGTTGGTATCTTCACAAAACGTGCGAATACATTCGGTGTCTTAGTCGGATTATTCACAGGTGTTATTGTCGCTTACCTATTAAAAGGTATCGGTGGCGCGAACTCACCATTCTATGTATCAATTATTTCATTCTTCATCGCATTCTTATTCGGATACATTGTGAGTCTGTTCGTACCTGCTAAATATACGAAAGATATTACAGGTTTAACAATTTACGACAAAGATAAACCATCTACGTATATTTCCAAAACAAGACAATAAGCTGAAACAATCAAATAGATAAACAAAACAACCTTATATAAACATAAAAAAGTGATGCGTACACAAAGTATGCATCACTTTCTTTCGTTATAACTTAAACTTGAAAGATATTATTAAAGGCTTCAGCCATTGTAGGGTGTGTATAAATATTGTTGGCTAATACTTCTGCTGGGATGTTTTGATCAATCGCTAGTTTAACAAGGTTGATAATTTCCTCAGAGTTACGACAATACAGTGTCGCACCAAGTACTAAACCTGATTGTGCATCTATGACTGCTTTCAACATACCACGTGCATCATTATTTACTTTATGACGTGGGATATTCTTAACCGCAAGATTTGTTTCGTGTACTTCATAACCTGCAGCTTGTGCTTCATCTTTAGTCATACCGACACGAGAGAAAGGTGGGTTAATGAACATAGAATATGGTACCACGCCGCGATTTTCTGTCGTACGTTTACCTTCACCAAAGATATTGTCTTTAATAATTCTGAAGTCATCGAGTGAGATATATGTGAATTGTAAGCCACCAGTAACGTCACCTGCTGCATAAATGTTTGGTACAGCTGTTTGTAGGTGTTCGTTAACTTCTATTTCACCGCGTTTGCCGACTTCGATATCTGTATGGTCTAAACCAAGGTCTGAAGTATTTGGATGACGACCTGTCGCAAGTAAAACAGCATCTGCTTCAAATTCGCCTTGTGATGTATGCACAATTGTACTGCGTTCTTGATCTTCAAAGCGTTGTGTTTCTACATTATAGACAATGTTCACACCATCTTGAATCAAATCTTCTTCAATAAGTTCAACAATTTCACGGTCTTCTTTTGGCAACAATGTATCGTGATGTACAAACATTGTCACTTTAACGCCGAAGCGTGCGAAGAGTGACGCAAATTCTAATGCGATATAACCTGCACCGACAATCACTAAATGTTCAGGTTTAAATGGTAAGTCCATAATTCCTGCAGAATCATAAAGGTGTTTTGAGTCTCCAATACCTTCTATGTTTGGGATAACCGGTGTAGAACCTGTATTGATTAAAATATCTTCAGCAGTTAAGACATCTAATTCTTGTCCTGCTTCATCTAATAATACGATTTCTTTATTAGATTTAAATTGCGCTGTAGCATTAATCACATCAATCCCTGGTGTATCTGCCAACATGTGATAGTTTTTGTTATTTAATGCGTCTACAACTTCACGTTTACGATCAAACGCACTCGCAAAAGAACTGCCTTCTAAACTATCATGTATTAATGTTTTTGACGGAATACATCCGACGTTGATACATGTACCGCCATACATTTTCTGATCTTTCTCTATCATTGCGACGGCTTTACCTTCACTCGCCGCAAACTTAGCTAACGTTTTACCTGCTTTACCAAATCCAATAATCACTAAATCATAATGTGTCATGAAATTTTCCTCCAAATTCTTAAATTGCTGTTAATGTTTCACGTAAAACTTCTTCAATTGTGAAACCACGATAATACTGCATCAGCAGTTCGTGTTCCTTCGCATGATGTTTAGCCATAGTATTCCCGATTTTTCGAGAAATCTCACAATGACTGGCAGAATTTCCTGTAAAAAGACGACCTTGTGTCCGTTCAGCAGTAAATAATTGAAACAAATCTGCTAAATCAGCTTTGGCTGTTTTAACATTAGCTTGATAGCCACCATATTTACCGCGAACTGTATCAATATAGCCTTGTTCCACTAACTTTCCTGTCACACGCCGTAATTGTACGGGATTAATACAAACTAACTCAGACAAAGCTTTACTTGAGAAACGTTCATCTGCATGTTTCGTTAAGAAAGCCAGCACATGTACCGCAATATTAAATTCTAAGTTCACCGTGTTCACCTTCTTAATGTAACTATTATAATTACATTTAACAATATTTTGAGAGAAAAATAAACAGTTTTGCTCATAATGGTTTATCAATGGGGTAAGACAGGTAATTATTCATAATAATAAAGTGAGTTATTTGATAAATAACATAGAAGATTGTGTAATGGACAAAGATTGTCCACTTATAACTGTATATTGAACTGTAGGAGATGGTAAACATGGATAAATCAACAAGAGTCTTGAATATCTTCACACGTTTGTTGAATGGGGAAACAGTTAGAAAATCAGATCTCTCTGATTTTGGGAATGTTAGTACGAAGTCGATTCAAAGGGATATTAGAACGATTAATGATTTTTTCTATGAAAGTGAATATTGGAATAATAGAAATACTGAGGTAGTACATAAAAAGGGCGGTTATGAATTAGTCACGCATTCTAACAGTTTAAGTGGTTTAGCACTGTTAGGGCTTATGGTAAAAATTAAAAGCTTAACGCCTATCTTGCATGTAGATGTGTATAACTTATTCAGAAGAGAAATACAGGGCATGCGTATTGAAGATAGAAAAGTTTTAAGTGAAATGTTGGATCATTTTAATAATCGAGATGAAACATTTCCAGGTGAAACTCTAATGTTAATCGAAAAAGCGATTAGTCAAAAATACTTAGTATGGATGAAATTCAAAGGACGTAATATTGAAGTGAAACCATTATCAACGATGTACATGCATTATGACTATTGGTTTACTTATGAATATGAAAAAACAGTTTATACCGAGCGCGTTCGTCTGATTGAAAATTTTATGGTTTCCAATCATAAGTTTGATGAAGTCAAAAGCAAAGAACTCGTCACGGTTGAAATTGATGAATCGAAAATGGCGTTGTTCCGCCAACAATATAAGATTGTCGAGGTGCTAGACCGTACACAGGATGGAAAAATCATAGTGAAAGTCGCTTGTACGGAATTAGATGCATACTATATTGCTTATCAAATGGCACCTTTAGCACGCATTTTAGAACCTCAAAAGTACATTGATAGCTTTATTGAGCGTATTAATCAAATCAAAAGTTGCTATGAGTAAACAAAAACAAAGCTAAGTAAACGGTAAGCAAGAAAGTTTAATAAAATGAAGATTTAAAAGTTATTATTTTGGAAAAACAAAAAAGATTGCATTACTGGACAATAATTGACCACCTAGATGTGTATAGTAAGATTTATTAAGTTTTTATTAGGATTGATTGAAGTATACAGAAAGGTGGAACATTGATGAATTTACAAGAAAAAAGTTTTATTGAATCACAAATCGCAAGCAAAGCAAAACAACCTGCGATTGCTTATGTATTATGGTTTTTCTTTGGAAGCTTAGGAGGACACCGTTTCTATTTCGGTAAAACGGGATCAGCTATTGGGATGATTGCATTAACATTATTAACAGCTTGGTTTACATTTGGTATTCCAACATTGATTTGGGTGATTGTGGATGCGTTCTTAATTCCAGGTTGGGTTGAAGCAGATAAAACAAGAGTAAGAAGAGAAGCAGAGAACGAAATACAATTGATGCAAGGTAGCCATTCATAAGTTATCTTTTATGGACAAGACAGCTACATAAAAGAAAAAAATAGAGTCAGTAGACGAATACCCCCTTACACACGATAGAGTAAGGGGGTGTTTTTATATAAGTATGCTTGAAGAAAGACTCCATACTTGAATAACTAAATTGTTATTTTAGTGCGATGTAATCTTTCTTCAATGACATCAATACGCATTTCGATAATATCTTTTTCTGCTTTAAGTACTTTAAGGTGTGCTTCTAAAACATCTGAAATCTGTGCTTTATTCTCGTTAAGTTGTTCAACGTAATACTTAATTTTCTTGAGTGGCATATTGAGTAAACTTAAGCATTGAATTAAGCTGATAATTTCTATGTCTGTTTCAGAATATACACGTTGATTATTTGCATTTCTTTCAATATTCAACAATAAACCATGCTTTTCATAATAACGCAATTTACTCTTAGAGATATGTTTCATCTCAGAAACTTCTTGAATGGAGTACTTTTTCAAACAAATCACTTCCCTTAAACCATAGTTTAACCTGTAGTCTATTGTATAGAAAATATATATGAGGTGAAAGTATGGAAAACTTTACTGATATTCTAAATAGTAGAAAGTCTGTAAAAGGGTTCGATCCGGAGTTTAAAATTTCAAAAGAAGAAATGAATGAGATATTGGAAAAAGCTGCGACAGCACCTTCTTCAGTGAATATGCAGCCATGGAGAGTTGCTGTGGTTGAAAGTGATGAAGCTAAAGCGAAATTAAGACCACTCGTTCAATTCAATACGAACCAGAACGACACATCCTCTGCGATGCTCGTTATCTTTGGCGACTTGCAATGCTATGAGAATGCAGAATATATCTATGATAGTGCAGTTGAAAAAGGTATGATGCCACAAGAAGTCAGAGACCAAATCCTGCCACTCGCAAAGAACGGTTATAAAAGTTTAACGCGAGAACAAATGAGTGACATTGTCAAAATCGATAGTAGTTTAATGGCTATGCAATTGATGTTAATTGCGAAACAACATGGTTATGATACGAATCCGATTGGTGGATTTGAAGCGGATCAAATTGGTGAAGCCCTAGGCTATCCATTAGAACGTTATGTACCTGTAATGATCATCGCAATTGGTAAACAAGCTAAAGCACCACGTGATTCATTTAGAATGCCAAATGAAAAATTTGTTGAGTTCCAATAAGAAGTATAAGCTGTCAGTGTAAAAACTGGCAGTTTTTTGTTATGTATGATCTATATAAAAGGAAGCGGATCAACCATTGGTCGATCCATTGCTTCCCATCATGCTATGTTCGTAAGACATGATGAACAGTTGCAACGAAGACATCTTTTGAATAAAAGTGCCTTTTATTGCCTCTGGGAGAGAAAGGCTTGATAACACCATCCTCTATCCACTCTTCGAGCAGACCTTGAGGATAGCCAGCCTCCACCAATTCGTCTTCGTCAGTAATAAGTTGATCCCAAGCGAAATTAATATCCTCAAGATCTACTGCACTATCAGAAGCTTCAAATTGTTCCACTATATCACCCTTTCTGCATCGATATAAGTATGGATTATAGGGCTTAGCGGAAGAGGCCTGTTTGCACAAATCTCTCCAATATACGGATACCCATTTTTATTATTATTAATTTGAAAATAACCTTTTCATTTAAAATTCTACTTATAATTATATTGTTTTAGTTTTGAAATAAGGTTTGACTAGTGTGGCTATTTCTTCAACTTTAGTTGTATAATCCTCATCATTTTTAGTAACTGATTCAATAACAATACCTAGAACTGCACTCGTTAAGAAAACTAAGATAGTTTGAACTGAGATGTTGTGCATTTGTAAGTAAGCATGATTAAGTTTAGGCTCTACTAGTTCAGTAATGACAGAACCTAGTCGTGTAAGAAATAGATTAGAGACTGGACTTTTATAAAGTTTTATAAAAACAACCTTATTTTTATGAATAAAGTTAAAGCCATTCAGTATGCCTTGTTTGAAGTTTTCAGGCGTACTTTCTGAAGCGGCTTGGCGCATTGCTTGGGTATAGTCATTCATAATTTCATCTATCACTTCAAATTTGTCTGAAAAATGATTGTAGAATGTACGTCTACTAATACTTGTTTGTTCACAAATCATAGTTACAGTGATGGTTTCAAAAGAGTGTGTATCTAAGAGGCCTAATAAAGTAGATTTAATTTGTTCCATTGTATACTTTGTTCTTTTATCCATGTTTATCCTCTTTCTGCACAAATTGTATATAAGTGTGCAGAACTTTCGAGTAAAGTTCTGCTTTAGAATTCATTCCCTCATATAACCAGTCTATAGTTGAGATTACAAGTTTTCATTATAACGTAATTTCAAAAGAAAAAGGGAGGAATTCATAATGAAAGTAGCCGTTTGGTATGGCGAAAAAGATATTAGAGTTCAAGAGAGACAATTAAAAGAAATGAGCAGTGATGATGTCAAAGTGAAAGTAGCTTGGGCAGGTATTTGCGGTTCAGACTTGCACGCATATTTGCATCCAGACTCAGTACCGATGGAGAGAGGGACTGTGCTTGGACATGAATTTTCAGGTGTAGTAGAAGAAGTAGGTTCAGATGTTACAGAGCTTAAAAAAGGCGATCGTGTTTGTATTTATCCGATGATGTTCGAAGATCAAGAGAATGCATTATATGAACGCTTTGTTACTTTAGATGCGGTTGGTGCACAGATTGATGGAGGATTTGCTGAATATACAATCATTCCACAGAATTCTGTATTCAAAGTACCAGAAGAGTTATCATTAGAACGAGCAGCATTGGTAGAGCCGGCATCTGTTGCGTATCAAGCTGTTAAAGATGCTGGAATTAAAGAAGGGGATATTGTGACTGTCTATGGTGCTGGGCCAATCGGTCTGTTCTCTATTGCGGCCGCAAAAGCACAAGGCGCAAAGCAAGTAATCGCAATTGATATTGCTGAAGAACGTTTGAAAATAGCTGAAGCAATGGGTGCAGATACAACGATTGATTCTACAAAAACAAATCCAGTAGAGGCCATTAGAAAAATGTATCCAGAAGGTGCAGATGTAAGTATAGAAGCAGCCGGTGTGGCAGATACATTTACACAATCTATTCAATCTACACGTGTAAGAGGCACAGTCATGATTGTAAGTTTCCACACGCAAAGTTTAGAATTCAATGTACCGCAAAACTTATTGTTTACGGGTGTAAATATTATGGGTTCTGTTGGATATGGTAATGACACATACAATCAAGTTATGAATGAATTAGCTTCCGGTGCATTAGCGTCAGAACCTATCATTACTAGTAAAATCACTTTAGACCATATTAAAGAAGATGGTTTTGAAAAATTGATTCAAGATAAGTCGCAAGAAAAAATCTTAATCCAACTCAATACGATAGACTAAGTTCCTATTTATATAGTAATAAGTTCAAAGGAGGATGAGCATGTAATGCTTGTGCTCCTTTTTAATTAGTCTAAAATAATACATAAACGTTCAATAAAGAGGAAGGATCAAACAAATGAAAATAGGAGTCATTTCAGATTTACATATCGATCGCCCTTCTGATTATACTGAAGCACAATATACAGAACATTTAGCGCAGCTTGTTAAACAAGAACAATTAGATTTGTTAGTGATTGCTGGAGATATTTCGAATGATCATCAACAATCGTATATCTTCATCCAACAAATGGAAGTATTAACAGGTATAGATGTACGTTTTATTCCGGGCAATCATGATTATTGGTCAACAGATGGCACGTCTACACAAGTGATTCATGATTTCTTTATGAGTAAGCCGGAACAATTGATGAGCAATCCTTACATTATTAATGATGAATGGGCAATTGTCGGAAATAGCGGTTGGTATGACTATAGTTATGCAAATCCTAAATATAGCCTGGATTATTTAGAGCGCAGACGCTTTAAAGGTGCAACGTGGCAAGATAAAGTTCATGTTGATTGGGGAATGCCGGATAGAGAAGTATCTCGTAAAGCTGCTGAACTGGCAGAAGCGGATATGAAAAAGGTTCAAGGTAGAAATATTATTTTGATTACACATGTGGTGACGGATCCTAGTTTTAAAGTGCCGATGCCGCATCGTATTTTTGATTACTTCAACGCATTTATCGGAACTTCTGACTTTATGAAGTTATATCAAGACTATCCCATATGCTATAGTTTGATGGGACATGTTCATTTCAGAGGAAGTATCACAAAGGATAATATCCATTATAGTTGTGTTTCATTAGGCTACTTCAGAGAGTGGCGGACAAAAGATATTGATAAAGAAATGCGTCATGCATTACAGGTGATAGAAATATAAAGGAGATTATCATCATGAATGAACTGTTGTGTTTCATATGGAATATTTTAAAAATCATTGTGTTTGGTGTGTATTTTATAGTAGCAGTTGGAGCAATGCTGAAGTTGTATCTGAAATTGATAGATTTTTATAAGACGCATTTAAGTCGAGTATTTCTTGGAAGAGAAAATAGTGATAGTACAAGATGGTTGGTTTTAATTATTTCTATTACTTTAGCGTTTCTTTCCTTTATCTTAATGACATATATTATTGCGAAAGTTATAGGTAGTGGCGTACTTTTCCTATTCTTTTTAGCTGGTTTGTATTTTATATTTCGATATTATCAACAAAGTAAAGAAAACAATAAGAGTATGTAGTTAGTGTGATAGAGGAAGGAAGAGAAGCGGTTTTGAAATTGAAAATGTAAGGTAAATCCAGGGGTTATAAGGCTTTTGCGCACAAGAATCATTATTAAAATATCCGGAAATCAAGGGTTTCAAACATTTCAATATAGTAATAAAGAGATAACAAAGGAAAAGAAGAACGACGTTTTAACCCCGTCTTCACAGTACTTACAAGGTAGTAATATTTCAGTAACTATATTACATGCAAAATACATTTGTTTACAAAACAATTATACGCCTTTATTTAGTGTACTTCCCGTGTTACCTTTAGTCTTGTAATTTTGATTGAGAGAAAAACGAAAAACGTATTAACGAATCAATAAAATTTTTAAGGACGGGAGTTTACATGATGAATAAATTAGTAACAGCTACTATTGTAGGTTTGGGAGTTTCTTCAGTAGGATTTATCAGTCACCACGCAGACGCAGCTGAAAATAACCAAGTTGCACCGCAACAAACACAACAAGCACAACAGACAGCAGATCAGACTAAAGGTTATTCATATGGATCATACTTCACGAAAGATACACAAGGTAATTACCACCACACATTAGATGGCAATTGGGACCAATCAATGTTTGATAATAAAGAATATCAATTCACTATCGTAGATGAAGCAGGGGCAACACACTATTTCTATTTCCCACAAAGTTTATTAAACCCTAGCTACCAATACGATGACAATAACTATTCAGCAAATGCATCAAATTCAGATGTTCAAGCAAATGGTTATGACGTAAATGAAGCACCATCAGCAGAAGATATCGCAAACAATCCAAACAAAGCTTCAGAAAATAACGCAACTTATAACAACAATACATCAAACGCACAATACGAAAACACATATAACCAATCACAAGATAATACAACATATGCACCTGCACAAAACGCTACATCTGATGCAGGTACAGCACAAAATGTTGAAGCTACACAAGCACCAGCACCACAAACAACACAAGCTAATGCTGCAGCTCAAGGACAACAAGGCGGCGGTTCAACACAAGGTTCTGACCAAGCAGCACAAACATCTGGTGACAGTGCACCTTCTAACCAAGCAGACGGTGCAACAGCACAAGATGCAGGTTGGTTAACTAAACATCCTAAAATCCAACCATATGGTCAATATCACGGTGGCGGCGCTCACTATGGTGTAGACTATGGTATGCCTGAAAACACACCTGTTTACTCATTAACAGACGGTACAGTAACACAAGCTGGCTGGAGTAACTATGGTGGCGGTAACCAAGTTACAATCCAAGAGAAAAACAGCAATAACTATCAATGGTATATGCACATGAACAGCTTAAATGTACAACAAGGACAAGATGTTAGCGCTGGTGACCAAATCGGTTTATCAGGTAGCACTGGTAACTCAACTGCACCACACTTACACTTCCAACGCATGCAAGGTGGCGTAGGTAACCAATACAGTGTGAACCCAGACAGCTACATCAACAGCAGAGCATAATTATTAACTTATAGTTCGATATCATTAATCATATTTTATAACCTTTTCACGTTATCTCTGAAGCTTATTCGGAGATAACGTTTTTTATTTGTTTTAAATGAAAATACCCGACTTTAATGATTAGAATATTCAAAATACTATATGTTGTGGTAAACTATATATAATTGTAAGCGTTTGCTGACAGTTAAATTACAAACAAAAGGGGACACATCATGAATTTAGCATTATTAGGTTTTGTAATGATCATTGTCTTTATGGCTCTGATTATGAGTAGAAAAATGTCAGCGCTGGTAGCACTTATCGTGGTACCAGTAGTATTCGGATTAATCGGGGGATTTTACTCTAGTTTAGGAAAGGATATCATTGCGGGAATTACGACTGTTGCGCCAACTGGAATTATGTTGGTTTTCGCGATTCTCTATTTTGGGGTTATGATTGATGCTGGATTATTCAATCCAATTATCAGTGTGATTATGAAAGGGGTTAAGGGAGACCCTGTAAAGATTACAATCGGAACAGTCGCCTTAGCATCTATTGTTGCGTTAGATGGGGACGGTACTACTACATTTATTATTACTGTTACAGCGATGTTGCCGTTGTATAAGAAAATGGGTATGAATCCATATATTTTATCAACGCTTGCGCTATTAGCTATCGGTGTGATGAATATGACGCCGTGGGGTGGACCGACAGCACGTGCTATTTCAGCACTTCAGTTAACAACGGAGGAAGTATTCACACCTGTTATTCCAGTGATGGTCGCAGGGATTCTCTTTGCGTTTGTGGCTGCTTATATCTTGGGGAAGAGAGAGCGCAAACGTATTGGTATTAAGAACCATTTATCACTCACTTTAGAAGAAATGCATATTTCAAATGACAAAGATGAAGATGAACTTGCATTATTACGACCAAAATTAACAATTATTAACGCTGCTTTGACAATTACCTTATTAGTGGCATTGATTACAGATTTCTTACCGATTCCTGTACTCTTTATGCTTGGCTTTGCGTTAGCGTTAATTATTAACTATCCTCAACTAAAAGTACAATCCAATCTTATTAAACGCCACGCAGGAAACGTACTTGCGGTAGTGAGTTTAGTTTTTGCGTCAGGTGTATTTACGGGAGTTATGAGTGGGACGAAAATGGTAGACCATATGGCAAGTGCTTTAGTACATATTGTGCCAGATGCGATGGGGAATCATTTCGCATTGATCACTGCCGTGCTCAGTATGCCGTTCACTTACTTTATGGCGAATGATCCATTCTATTATGGTATCTTGCCTATTCTTGCAGAATCTGCACAACAATTCGGTGTTTCTAAAGCAATGATGGCGAGAGCGTCTATCTTAGGACAACCAGTTCATGTCTTAAGTCCTTTGTATGCGGCAGGTTACTTGCTTGTAGGTATGCTTGGTATAGATTATGGAACGAACCAAAAGGTTGTTTTAAAATGGGCAATCGGTTCTTCGGTATGTATGATTATTGTGGCAGGTATTATTGGGGTTATCGCATTCTAATTTCATAAATAAGTTTCTATGTTTTACGTGAAACTTTGAAGTACTTCAGGATAACTGAGGTACTTTTTTAGTTTTCTTTAACAACTTTACAGTTTCTTAAAACGTTTTATGTAGAAAATTATCAAAGTTTTAAATATAATTGAATTGTGAAAAAGATTTATCGGAGGAAGGAATATGGGGAAATACTGTACAACATGTAAAAATGCGTTACAGTCTAGTGAAGCTTTTTGTACTCAATGTGGTACACCTAGTCAATTTTCTCGTTCGGAGGTCATACATCAACAAAAAGATTATGGCAGAATTAAAACTTTCGTTTGGTGTAGTGTACTCGTATTAGTATTCTTAGCTCTGGTCGCTGGACTATTCTATGGTGTGTTGGCATTTTGGTCGAATCAAGTTGGTAAAGCACAACCTAGAGCGTCACATTTACCACCTACGCATAAAGTAGAGATTGATGTGAACTCACCAATGTTCAGTCAAGGTTACATGCATGCGCCTAATACAGAGGGGTATGAAGGTTTTGAAATAGGGGAAACCAAAAGTGCGATAGAGAGAGAATATGGTCGTGCAGAAGGTGCTAAAACAATTGATGGCAAGAAAGCTGAATTATATGGCAATATTGGTGTCAGTTATAATTCAAACAATCAAGTCAGTCATGTGTTTGTAGTACCTGGAAAAATGACAAAAGATGACTTCACAGATTTTCATAATGGACCTGATGAAATTTCAAATGGCAATTGGTATTACGATACAGATAAAGCCAACGGCTTTTCAATCAAAGTCTATACTTCAAAAAATGATATAGAAGCCATTGAAAACATCATGCAGAGATAGATTCAAAACAGTAGAAGTACGAAATAGTACATAAGATAAAGCGCCTGAACAAAAAGTTCATGGCGCTTTTTTAGCATCAAAGGTCAGACTGACGTTTGTCTGAAGTAAGAGATGCGGACGTCTTATAAACCTTGTAGTTATGCATTTTCACTAATATATTCGCAGACCTTATCGATTTGTTCGGAGAAAGATCCGTCGAATTTGTTTTCAAAGAATGCGCTGCCGATTGTGAATGCCCAAGGGTTCACTTTTTTAATCAAGTCCAGTTTTTCAAAGCTGTCGATACTTCCAGCAACACAAACAGGATAATCGGTTTGAGTGACAAATTGTTTAATTAATTCTGGTGGATTTTCAATGTGACGATAACCTAATAAATCAAAGCCATACACACCTGATTGAATATAACGTTCAGCTTGCTCTTTCATTTCTTGAAGTGTGCCTTTAAGTATAGAAGAGCGTTCTGAAATATGGCCGACAAACGGCATATATTTAATATTATGTTTTTGGCAAAACTGATTCACTGATTCGAAGTAAACAGTACCCATTAAAATATCACAGTTACAATCTAATGCTAACTGTGCCCCTTTGATACATTCAGGTTCTGTATATTCAACAACTTCAAGAATAGTTGTCTTATTATGTTGTTTCATAAATCTAAACAGTTCTATCATTTGTGCTTTAGGTAATCCACTATCTTTAAATCCCCAATAATTGGCTTTAGTATGTTTGCATGCCTCAAATATTTCATGTGCATTTTCAACTGTATAATCGTTGTGTGTCAACATCACAATCAACTCACTCTTCCCCAATTCCCATCAGCTCCCTCGGTTTTTGTTTCAATCAGATTAACACAATATATTAACTATTACAATTTATTTTTTGGTTTTTAAGACATTACAAACTGTAAAAATATATAATTCAGTTGTTAACATTAATATTGCGTTGACTTTGATATGTCATTCACTTACACTAATCCATATAATTATTTTTAATTTATTAAATTGAGTAGATTTATTTAACCTGAGAATAGGATGTGACATCTTCGTGTTTAACTTTATATTTCCAAATGCATACGTAGATAATGTGTTTATGATTAATTATGAGAAAATTCAAAAATTAGGGTTTAAAGCTTTGATTTTTGACATCGATAGCACTTTAGTACCGCATGGTGCTGATACAACTGCTGAAGTTGATCAGTTATTTAAACATATTCATGAACTAGGCTTAAAAACATTATTGCTGTCTAATAATAGCGATGAACGTATAAAAGACTTCAATAGAAATATTCAAACGTTGTACATACCTATGGCTAATAAACCTAATAAAGCGAATTACTTAAAGGCAGTTAAAATGTTAGGTGTTGAGAAATCTGAAGTTTTATTGATTGGAGATCAAATGTTCACAGATGTTTTAGGTGCTAACCTATGTGGCATTCAAAGCATTTTAGTGAAGTATTTGTTGCACGAAGGTGAAACTAAGATTGGTAAGAAGAGACGCGTTGAACAAGTATTGTTAGGTCTATATAACTTAAATCATTATTATCCAAAAAGAATTACAGACATCATTAAAGAGGAGACGAAACCTATGCCCAAGAAACGAAAATTATTAAGTGAGATTCATCCTGTCTTTTATGCACTAGCTGAGAAAAAAGGGATTTTAAAACGTAATATTGATGACGCACGCGGACATAAAAAGTTTTCAAAAGAAAAAGAAGAGGCATTACTGCCCAATGTAGTTTCTTACAATGCATCTAACTTAATTAAAACAGGGCGAGGTATTGATCCTGTCTTACAAGAAAACAAAGCCTATAATATTGATTTGGCTGCTTCTAAAATCGATAAAATTGTCGTACATCCAGGAGAAGAATTCTCATTTTGGAAACTCGTAGGCAAAATTAATAAACAAAATGGTTACAGAGATGGTCGTGTGATTATCAATAATAAAATTCAAGCTGGCATGGGTGGTGGCCTATGTAACTTAGCTAACTCTATTCATTTGCTTATTTTGCATAGCCCATTAACTATTACAGAATTCCATAATCATTCTGATGCTTTGGCACCAGATCCAGGTAAACGTGTTCCGTTTGCGACAGGTACATCTATTTCATATAACTATGTAGATTACCGATTCAAAAATAAAACAAACCAAGATGTTCAACTGCATTTATGGTGTGCAGATAAGAAACTTCATGCAGAGTTAAGAAGTGAGGAAATATTCCCTTGGGAATACAGATTAGTAGAAGAAGACCATCATTTTGCTAAAGAAGGCGATAAGTACTATAGAATCTCTAAAATTTATAAAGAGACAGTTGATAAACAAACATCTAAAGTGCTTAAAAAAGAATTAGTTTTAGATAACCATTCAGAAGTTCTATTTGATTATGATTTGATTCCTCAAGATCAAATTAGAAATGCTTAATGTATAAAATTATATAAAGTATAAGATAAAAAAGTTCCACTTATCTTATCGCAAGTGGAACTTTTTTATCTATATGAAACCCATTTGGGTGTTATGCAAATTGTGATATTAATCGATTCATTAGTATTGTGATTATTTTTTACGTTTGATACCGATTTGACGACCAAGTTCTTTAGGTTGGTCTAATCCTTCTTTATCTACTAGTTCAGCATCTTGTTCAATATTTTGTGCGATGTCTTCAGGGAAGGGTGCTGGGCGACCTGAGTTTGTATCAATGCCCATTAACATGACTTCGTATGTGGCACATACATCTTGTGCTTGATCATACAGTGTCATGAATGCATGAAGACGTTTCGCATCATGATCGACAAGTTGTACAGTCACCGTCAAATTTTCATCTTTGTTAACTTCTTTTTGATACGTTTCATGATTTTCTAAAGTGAAGACTGTGTAATGACGGCGCTCGATTTCAGTTTCGCTTAAACCTAAGTAAGCGAGATATGCATCTGTCGCATTACTGAAGACGCGGTTGTATTCTGCGTCATTCATATGATTATTATGATCGAGCCATTCGTCTTTTACTGTCACTTGATACGTAAAGAGTTGTGTCATGAATTTATACCCCCTGTGATTGAGGTTGACGTTTCTTCATACCTGGTGTTTCAGTTGGCCAATATTCTTGTGCAAGTTTTTTCACTTTCACTAAGAATTCATTACGTTTTTGGTCAAGTTCTGACATTGTGTAACCTTGTGAACTTGTTTCGCATCCTTCTACAACTGCGTTGTATAAATCAGTTGTTAATTCTGGCGCAACTAATTTAGTCCAAGGTTTCTTAAGTGCTGGACCGAATTGTTTCAACATGTGACGCATACCGCCATTACCACCAGCTAAGTGGAATGTCATGAATGGACCATATTGTGCGTAGCGTAAGCCTGCTGCGTGAGTGAAGGCTTTATCTACTTCTTCAGTAGTTGCGATACCTTCATTAACGATGTGTAATGATTCACGCCATAAAGCTTCCATAAGACGGTCCGCAATGTGTCCTTCGATTTCGTTACGGACATGTAAGACGTCCATACCGATACCTTCATAAAGTTCTTCAGCTTTTACAACTGTGTCTTCTGCAGTTTCTTTACCTGGTACAATTTCAACTAATGGTAAGATATAAACAGGATGGAAAGGATGTGCTACAACTAAACGCTCTGGATGTTTTAATCCTTCTTGCAGTTCAGTTGGCATAATACCTGAAGTACTTGAACCGATAATTGCGTCAGGACGTGCATAAGTGTCGATTTCTTTTAAGACACTTGCTTTGATTTCTTCAACTTCTGGTACATTTTCTTGAATCAAGTCTGCATCTTTCACAGCTTCATCTAAGTGTGGTGTGAAAGTCAGATTATCTAAAGATGCACCTTCTGCTAATCCCATTTCTTCAGCGTATGGCCAATTTTGTTTGATTTGTGCCATCATTGCTTCTTGTGCGCCTTCACCTGGGTCAGTTGCGATCACTTCGTGACCATGCGCAAGCATGCGAGTGATCCAACCACTGCCGATAACGCCTGTTCCTACTACTGCAAATTTCATTTTAATTGTCTCCTTTTGGCTGAGTTAAATTGTATTTTTCACGCGCTTCTTGCGGTGTCATAGGTTCCATATCTAAACCTTTTAAGATTTCTACTGCTTTTTCTACTAGTTCTTCGTTTGTCGCTTTAACACCTTTTGATAAATAGATGTTATCTTCTAAGCCGACACGTACGTTGCCGCCGCGTTTCGCAGCTTCTTCTACTGTTGGCAACTGCATTTTACCGATACCGAATGCTGACCAATGAGCATTTTCTGGTAAACGTGTTTTGAAGTATTCAATCGTTTCTGCATCATTGTCTGCACCCCATGGAATACCTAGGCAGAATTGATACATTGGTTCACCTTCGATTAAACCTTCAGAAACTAATTGGTTCGCAAAACGGATATGACCGCTATCGAAACATTCTAATTCAGGTTTTACACCTGCATCTTTGATTAATTGTGCTTGACGGCGTAACCAATCTGTCGGACTGATATAAACCATATCTCCGAAGTTGACACTACCGCAGTCTAGTGTACAAATTTCTGGTAATAATTCTCCTACTGGCTCATGACGTTCATCTGGTGTTTGGATATCTGAACCTTCTCCGGCTTGGTAAGGGTTCTGCATATCTGGGAGGAAGTCGCCACCGCCGCCTGCAGTAATATTAATCACAATATCTTCATCTGCTTCACGGATTAAACGTACTGCTTCTCTATATAATTCAACATCATGGCTTACGCCACCTGTTTCTGGATCTCTTGCATGAATATGTGCCACTGTTGCGCCTGCACGTGCACATTTAATTGCGGCATCCGCAATCTCTTCAGGTGTTACGGGTACATGTTTATTTTTTTCTGTTGTGTCGCCAGCGCCTGTAATTGCTGCTGTTAACATTACTTTTTTCATGAACTATTTATCCCTCCGAGTTTCAGTTATTTTTTTCAACGGTTGTTAGTGTACCAACTGGACGGTTTTATTTCAACCCCTTTGTTTAAGAAAAATAAAAAAAGAGAGTCTCTTTTTTGTAAGAGCCTCTCATGACAAGGGTTGTACCTCTATTTATTTACTGCTTAATTCTTTTAAGCGATCTAAGACAGCTTCTCGCATGTCTTCGTCGATAGATGTTAAACCGAAAATTTCAGATAGCCATAAGCCATCTACAGCTAAACGATAAATCGTCGCATCCACTGCGTCTAAACCATCCGATTCAATATGATTTTGCCAATCTTGGTAGGTTTCTTGTAGGGGACCGAGTAAATTACGATCATTACCTTGTGCTGCTAGAATGGCAGAAGTCACAGCTTTGTTTTCTTTACGATGTTCACGTGTTGCCTCAATAAAGGCATGTAGCCATTTACTTTCTTTTTCGTTATCAATATAATGATTAACATTTTCTTTATAAAGCTCATTCGCATGGTCCACTAGACCTTGAATTAAGGCTTGTTTGGTATTGAAGTGATAGAGGAGTCCGCCTTTACTCACTTCTGCACGTTGTGCCACGGCATCAAGTGTTAAGGCACTGACACCTTGTTCATTCACAATATCGGCTGCTGCTCGTAATAACATCTCTCGCTTTTGATTCTTAGCCATTATTTCACCACTTTCTATATAGCTAGGTAGTTTTAACGCTTCACTATTAATTTTAGCGTAAAACTTCACAGAAACAAGTTTAACCCTGAGTTATTGATTTAAATAGGGGGTTACACCTATATGGACGCTTATTTTATACCCTGATACCTATATGTATAAATAAAAAACCAAGCTCTATATCAGAACTTGGCATCTATTTAAAAGATTAATTGAATGACTGCGATGATTATTAATATACTGATAATCCATTTTTGAACGACACTTGGTAATTTCTTACCAATCATTAAACCAATCGGTGCGAAGATAATACTACCAATGACTAAAGGAATCGCATCTGCGATAGGAATAAAGCCTTGGAAGAGTTTAATCACAAAGGAACCGATAGATGAGATAAATGCGATTACGATACTGTTTGCGACGACGGTATTCATCGGTAATTTAAAGAATACGAGCAAGACTGGAATAATCATGAACGAGCCACCTGCACCAACAATACCAGAAATGGCCCCGATACCAATGCCGAATAAGATGAGTAACATACGGTTTAAGTGTGGTGTGCCTTCTTGCGGTTTCACTTTAATGAATAATAACACCAACGCAAGAATTGCGACCACGATATAAACAATATTTACTGCAGTCGTACTGAACCATTGTGTAAAGAAAGCACCGACTGTACTCCCAATTAGTGTGCTAGCACCCATGTACAGTACGAGTTTTAATGAGAATTCTGGATTGCTTTTCGCTTTAATCGAACCGCTGAGTGTACTGAAGAATACTTGGCTGGATGCGAGTCCTGAAGCGAGATAAGGCGTGTAAGTATGAAGGCCTAAAAGGCTCGGAATGATTAGAATAGCGGGATAGATAATAATTGCGCCACCTATACCGACCATTCCAGAAACTAAACCGCCAAATACCCCGATAAGGAGCATCGTAATTAAAGTCACGATATCCATTATTTACTTTTCACAAGCAAGTTGATTGCTTCTTCAATTAAGGCTTGTGAATCTTCGTTATTATCTTCTGCTGCTTTAACGCATTCTACTAAATTTTCGCTGACAATTACTGCCATTAAGCGTTGTAATGCGCTTTTAGAAGAACTTAATTGTGTAATAACATCCTTACAATCTTTATCTTCTTCCATCATTTTCACGACGCCATTCAATTGTCCTTGTAAACGTTTAATACGATTAATCATTTTTTGATCATAATTCATTCATAATACCCCCATATTAAGACTGAGTAGTTTTATTGTAGTTGGAAAAAGAATTTTTGTCAAATACCCCATAGGGCATTTGACATTTATCCTGAAAGGCTTTAAGATACCCCTATAGGTATTTTTGAAAGGGAGGCAACACGGGAGTATATGAAAACACAACACATTAATGAATTCAGTAATCAAGATTTTGAACGTTTAGCAAAAGATGGACAATTAATCGATGTCAGAACACCTGAAGAATACGCAGACGGGCACATTAAAGGTGCGGAATTATATCCAGTCGATCAAATAGAACAGTTCGATAAGAAGAAAGATAAAACGTACTATATTTATTGTAGAAGCGGTAAACGCAGTCTAAAAGCTGCAGAGTATCTAGACAAACAAGGTTATGACGTTGTAAATCTAGATGGCGGTTATGTGGCTTATAGTGAAGGTGACGATAATACAGAAGTTAAAGAAAGTACAGAAACGAAAGTAAAAGATAACCGCAAACAATTAAACTACAGTGGCTTACAATGTCCTGGTCCTATCATGAACTTAAGCCAAGAAATGAAACAACTTAAACCAGGTGATCAAGTTGAAGCAACAGTTACTGACCCAGGTTTCTACAGTGACATTCAAAGCTGGGTGAAACAAACAGGTAATACCCTAGTACGTATTAACCAAGATGACGAAAAAGTCACAGCAATTATTCAAAAAGAAGAACCAAAAGCAATGGAAGTTTCACATTCCGCAAACGGTACAACAATCGTGTTATTTAGCGGAGAGCTTGATAAAGCATTAGCTGCGTTGATTATCGCAAATGGTGCGAAAGCAGCAGGTCGTGACGTCTCAATCTTCTTCACATTCTGGGGATTAAATGCGTTGAAGAAAGAAAATCCAGCGAACGTGAAGAAAAAAGGTATCGCAAAAATGTTCGATATGATGTTGCCGAAAACACCAGTGAAAATGCCGTTATCTAAAATGAATATGTTCGGCTTAGGCAACTTAATGATGCGTTATGTCATGAAAAAGAAAAATGTGGATTCTCTTCCAGCATTGTTAGATAAAGCAATCGAACAAGATATTAAATTGATTGCCTGCACAATGAGTATGGATGTCATGGGCATTGAAAAAGAAGAATTACGTGACGAAGTGTCATACGGCGGTGTAGGAAGCTATATCGGTGACACACAAAACGCAAGCCATAACTTATTTATCTAAAGAGAGACAAAACACAAATAAGTAAAGGAGTTTTAGAATGTTTTTCAAACAATTTTATGATAATAAATTATCACAAGCCTCTTATTTAATCGGTTGTCAACGTACAGGAGAAGCAATGATTATCGATCCAGTACGTGACTTATCTAAATATATTGAAGTCGCAGATGATGAAGGCTTCACAATTACTAAAGCAGCTGAAACACACATTCACGCTGACTTCGCATCAGGTATCCGTGATGCAGCTGAACGCTTAAACGCACAAGTGTATGTCTCAGCTGAAGGCGGAGAACAATTCGGCTACAAAAATATGCCTGAAAACACAACATTTGTGAAAGACCATGATCATATTGATGTAGGTAACATTGATATTGAAGTGTTATTCACACCAGGTCATACACCAGAAAGTATCAGTTTCTTACTCACTGATAAAGGCGGTGGCTCTTCAGTACCGATGGGTCTCTTTACTGGTGACTTCATCTTCGTAGGCGATATCGGTCGTCCAGACCTATTAGAAAAAGCAGCACAAGTTGAAGGCACAACTGAAAAAGGTGCGAAACAAATGTATGATTCTATTCAATCAGTGAGTGAATTACCAGACTATATCCAAATCTGGCCCGGTCATGGTGCAGGCAGTCCTTGTGGTAAATCACTAGGTGCTGTCCCAACATCTACACTCGGTTATGAACGTGTAAACAACTGGGCATTCAATGTGAATGATAAAGAAGCATTCGTGAAACAGCTCACTTCAGAACAACCTGATCCACCACATCATTTCGGTCATATGAAATATATCAACCAAATGGGAACAGACTTATATACACCATATGATGTATATCCAAGTCTTGACTCAGACCGTCTTGCATTCGACGTACGTTCACGCTCAGCGTATCATGGTGGTCATGAATACGGCACAATCAATATTCCATTCGATAAAGGCTTCATTAACCAAATCGGTTGGTATCTTGACTACGACAAAGACATCGATTTAATCGGTGACCGCGACTTAGTACAACAAGCAGCTTACCAACTTCAATTAATCGGTTATGATCGTGTCGCAGGTTATCGATTACCGAAATACGATGTCATGACACCTTCTGTACACAGTGCAGACATGACAGGTAAAGAAGAAAATGTATTAGACGTACGTACAAATGATGAATGGGATGCAGGTCACCTTGACCAAGCGAAACACATCAAACACGGTAAATTACTAGATGCGGATGTTCCATTTGATAAAGACGCGCCAATCTATGTACATTGCCAATCAGGTGTACGTAGTTCAATCGCAGTCGGCGTCTTAGAAAATAAAGGCTTCACAAATGTGATTAATGTAAGAGAAGGTTACCAAGCAATTCCAGATTCTCTTAAAAAATAAGTAATCATTGCATAGGTAAAATCCAGTCTAACCGAGCACTCGTTTAAGGGTGTTCGGTTTTTTTATATTTTGAGATGTCTAAGAAGTCATCTTGTGTGAATCAAGCAATATAAAAAAGAGAGCTGCACTTATTGTTAAGTGATAGTTCTCCTTTTACATTTATTCAACTATATTTTAATCATTATAAGAATCACTAGTAGAGGTTAGAAGGTTGGTCCTTTGGTTATTTCGATACGCCAGTCATTTCCTGTGCCAATATGATAGAGTTTAGAAAATGAATTTTGGTTGACCGCAACGCCTATATTAACGAGTGAGTTAATGTAAACTAAAGGTTCACCAATGTTGACGTCCGCAAAAGAACGTACGAATTTCATGATGTTTTGATAGACTTTGTTTTCACGGTTATAAATGGTCACAATCAGGTTATCTCCATGGTGTATATCATTCTCTTTAAAGTAAGAAAGTGGAATGTTGGTCCATAGAGAGCCGAAGCGGATATCTAAGACATCAATATAACCGATGAGTGTATCGCCTTCTTGTCTAGAATCGTTGATTGGAAGTTGTTTGATTGAGTCTAAATCAATAGACTGGCCTAAATCTTCAAATTCAATTTGACCGGCAGCTAAGCGTGCACCATTATAGGCATAAATATCACGACCATGGAAAGTATGACTTTCTTCAGAATGCGGTAAACGACTTTTGACTTCATCTATCGCAATGACTGATTCAATGCCTTCATAATGCAGTATATGTGTCAGTGAACCGTTATCTGGTGTAATGATATAGTGACCTGTTTTGGTCAAGCAGGCAATACTTCTGCGATCACTGCCTACACCAGGGTCAACGACAGAAACAAAGACTGTGCCTTTTGGCCAGTATTTCACAGTCTGGTAGAGACGATAGGAAGCCACCCAAATATCATAAGGTGAAATGTCATGTGTTAAATCACTGATGAAGATATTGTCACTGACCATACGTGCAACACCTTTCATTGCGCTGACTGCACCGTCTTCTATACCAAAATCTGATTGTAAAATTAAGTTGTTACTCATCTTTATTCTCTCCTCTAATGTGTGATTCTTCAGATGACGGACTTATTATTTAAAAAATCTGAAAACTTTAAACGTATGCCTATATTATGCCCTTTTCATATGAAAGTCAATATCCTTTTAAAATACTAGGAATTCAATATAAAAATACGCTTAGTATTTAAATTTTCTCAGCTTTAAAACTGAGGAGGCGTTTAACTTTAATTGGTAATATTATTTTTAGTAGTACGTATAGGCTCAATAAAAAATCGATGAAAACACTTAAGGTTTTCACCGACTTTTTATTTGAGACTTGATTTATTACTTGTTTTTTAACTAGTTTACATATCGCCGATAGATAAATATTTCGTTTCTAAATATGGCTGAATACCTTCAATGCCGCCTTCTCTGCCATAACCACTTTCTTTCATACCACCGAATGGGGCATGTGCAGCAGAAGGGCCGCCATCGTTCCATCCAATAACACCGTAATCTAGATTATTATAGATGTAGAAACCAGTTTTATAATTATTAGTAAAGAAATAAGCAGCTAAACCGAATTCAGTGTCATTCGCCATTTTGATTGCGTCATCTAAATCAGCATAAGCCATAACAGGCGCTACAGGACCAAATGTTTCTTTATGCATAATTTCCATATCTTGATTCGCATTTGAAATGACGACTGGTTTTAAGAAATTGCCGCCTAGTGATTCAATTTCATCCAATGAACGAGATAATTGTCCGCCTTTAGCTTCTGCATCTTTAATTTGATGAACGACTTTATCTACTCCATCTTGGTTAATTAATGGGCCAACGTCTACTCCTTTATCTAAACCGTTACCTACTTTTAATTCGTGTACTTTTTGTATTAATTTATCTACATACGTATCGACAATATCCTCATGTACATAAATACGGTTGGCACAAATACATGTTTGACCGGCGTTTCTGAATTTAGTTGCGATTGTTTGATCGACTGCATCATCAATATTTGCGTCTTTGTGCACAATTACGGGTGCTAGACCACCGAGTTCCATAGTGACATTCTTAACAGAACTAGCAGCGCCTTCAATCAATTTCTTGCCGACAGGTGTAGAACCTGTAAAGGTAATCTTTTGAATGATTGGACTTTCAGTAAAAATACGTCCAGCATCTTTACCAGATATAATAACGTATTGAATAGCATCTTTTGGGATGCCTGCTTCATGTGCTAGTTCTACTAAACGAATTGTAGTCAGTGGTGTTTGTACCGCTGGTTTACATACAATCGTACAACCTGCAGCTAAAGCAGGTGCCATTTTACGAGTAATCATAGCTGCAGGGAAGTTCCAAGGTGTAATCGCACCGACAACTCCGACTGGGAAAGATTGAACAATGATCTTTTTTGATGCGGAATTTGCTGGAATAGTACGTCCATATAGACGTTTTGCTTCTTCTGCATACCAATCAACGTAGGAACGTGCATAATCAACTTCACCTAGAGCTTCTTTTAAAGGCTTACCGCCTTCTTTTGTAATCAGTTCAGCGAGTTCCTCTTTATGTTCATCAATTAATTTTGACCAAGCCCATAGTTTCTCAGAACGTGTGTGGGCATCTACTTCACGCCAAGATAGAAAGGCATCATGTGCTTTTTCTATTTGTTTATTCACTGTAGCTTCATCCGTATACTCAAGTGTTTCAATCACTTCATTCGTTGCTGGGTTCAAAACTTCTAATTTTGTCATTTTCTATCACCTTATTTTTCCTTTTTTGTATATAATATAAAATCGCTGCAATTCCATACCAAACAAAGACAATTAGCCATTCAGAAGGCCATATTAATGAAGATGGCATTCCTGGCAAGTAAATAATGATGAACGATAAACTTAAAATAATTGCGATGACACCTATTGCTTTACCATTCTTGATTTTATAAGGTCGTTTTAAATCTGGTGCTGCTTTTCTTAACTTTAAGAAAGAGAGTGCAACCAATAAATAACCAATTACTACTCCAATACCCCCAGCGTCTACAATCCACACTAAAGCTGGATAAAAATAATAGGGTGATTTACTTAGGCGCATTCCCCCAAACATTGCCACCAAGTTTAAGAATCAGTTATATGATTTTACCTAAACTATTGGAAAACAATAGAATTTGTAAACACCCTCAGAAAAGCCGACAAATGATTAAAATTGAAAAATTCATGTTCCAATATAAACAAAATAAAAAAGCTATCAATCCGGAAAAGATGATAGCTTCTTCTTTTTATTAAAAGAATTAGTAGTGCTTCGATTTCGTAGTGCTTCGATCTTGCACTAAAACTTTTAAAAGTTATTTTATTTGCGATGTAACATAGGCTTTGAAGCTTTCAGCTTCATCTTGTTTGAAATCAGTTAATTTAAATGTGCCAATTTCAAATGTCAGACTTAATGTGTCTTCTGTGAGTTCAATCGCTTTAATTTCATTGTATGCGATGTTGCGATAATAGAACTCTCCAGCCATATCTACGTTTAAAATCAAACGTTCATTCGTGGCGATGTAAGCTGCTTCAAAGATTTTAATTTCACCGTTCATTGGATAACCCATTTTGCCTAATACTGAAGCTTGTTGTGACTCGGTTGGAAATAGGTCATTTGGGTTCACTTTATCTAATATCATAAATAAGCTACCTCTTCTTTATATATTGCCTAGGAAATAATCGGCTTAGTCTTCAGCATTTAAATCAATACTGTTAATGTCGATACCCATTGCTTTTGCGACACCTTTACCATACTCAGGATCTGCTTTATAGCAATGACGGATATGACGTTCTTTTACTTCTAATGTTACACCTTCCATTTCATTTGCTGTGTTTTGGAAGATGCGTTCTTGTTGTTCAGGAGTTTGTAATCTGAACAATTTACCTGGTTGTTCGAAGTAGTTGTCGTCATCTTCACGGTAGTCGTATTCATAAGCTGGACCATCTACGACATCCATTGGTGGACGTTTGTAACCTGGTTGGCTTTCCATTGCGCCTGTGCTGTTAGGGTAGTAATGTGTTTTACCGCCTTGGTTGCCGTCTAAGAAGCGACCTTGACCATCACGTGCGAATGGACATAAGTTTTCAACACCTACACCTTTAGGTTGGTTGACTGGGATTTGCCAGTGGTTAACACCTAAACGGTAACGTTGAGCATCTCCATAAGAGAATAAGCGACCTTGCAACATTTTGTCTGGTGAGAAGTCGATACCAGGTACAATATTAGTTGGTGCGAATGCTGCTTGTTCAACATCCATGAAGTAGTTGTCAGGGTTGCGGTTTAATTCGAACTCACCGACTTCAATTAATGGATATTCATCTTTAAACCAAACTTTAGTTAGGTCGAATGGATTATCTTTGTGGTTACGTGCTTGTTCTTCTGTCATAACTTGGATGTACATTTTCCATTTAGGGAAGTTGCCTTCTTCGATAGCTTCGAATAAGTCACGTTGAGATGATTCACGATCTTTCGCAATCACTTGTTCTGCTTCTTCTGGTGAGAAGTTTTCAATACCTTGTTGTGTACGGAAGTGGAATTTCACCCATACACGTTCGTTATCTTTATTTAATAAAGAATACGTATGTGAGCCGAAACCGTGCATGTGTCTATAGCCACGAGGAATACCACGGTCAGACATTAAGATTGTCACTTGATGTAATGCTTCAGGTAATGAAGTCCAGAAGTCCCAGTTGTTTTGTGCACTGCGCATGTTTGTACGTGGGTCACGTTTCACTGCGTGGTTTAAACTTGGGAATAATTTAGGATCTCTGAAGAAGAATACAGGTGTATTGTTACCTACAAGGTCCCAGTTACCTTCATCTGTATAGAATTTTAATGCGAAGCCACGGATGTCACGTTCAGCATCAGCTGCACCGCGTTCACCAGCTACTGTAGAGAAACGTGCAAACATAGGTGTTTGTTTGCCGACTTCTGCGAAGATGCTCGCATCTGTGTATTGTGTAATATCATTAGTTACTGTAAATGTCCCGAATGCACCTGAACCTTTAGCGTGCATACGTCGTTCAGGGATAACTTCACGATCAAAGTGTGCTAATAATTCTAAGAAATATACGTCTTGCATTAGTAATGGACCACGTGGACCAGCTGTTGCTGAATTTTCACGATCTCCTACGGGATGGCCGAAAAGACCTGTTAATTTTGATTTGTCTTTACTCATATTCAACTCTCCTTATTTAGAATGATTCTAATCTATCTACATTGATTGTAGCATGACGCATTAAAAAACTGTTAAAGAATAGCACTCGTTCTTTGAAAAAATTAATAACTGTTCTTGAAGAATTTGTGAACTCTTTATAAAAGTCGTTTCAATGAATTAAAACGGAGTACAATATAAATGTAAGCATTAAATCAAGGAGGGTTTTAAAATGACTTATAATTTTGAAGACCAAGGTAACAAACCAGTAGTAGATAATATCGAAGGTATGACATTGGAAAATGAAAACTATCGTACTACCATTTGGACTGGTTCAAATATTCAAGTTACATTAATGACAATTCAACCAGGAGATGACATCGGTTTAGAAATCCACCATGGTATTGAACAATTCCTACGTGTTGAACAAGGTAAAGGTTTATGCCAAATGGGTCCAACAGAAGACAATTTGAATTTCGAAAAAGAAGTCAACCCTGACGATGCGATTATCGTTCCTGCAGATACATGGCATAACGTCACAAACAAAGGTGACGAACCATTAAAACTTTACTCAATCTACGGTGGTCCAGACCATAAATTCGGTACTGTACACAAAACACACCAAGATGCAGAAAATGATCCGAACGAACATTAATAACACACATCATCATATATGAGGAAAACGACATTTCTTGAAAGAGGAGTGTCGTTTTTTAAATTGAAAGAAAGAGTAATATATACTCAATATAAAAAGGCAGGAAGACTGTGCTCCCTACCTTAACTGGATATACCTATTATTTTATTATGCTTGGTCACCATTTAATCTTACTAAGATTTTAGCTTGTGATTTGTCGCTGACTAATTTTTCAAATCCAGATTCAACGATATCTTCTAATTCGATTTCATCTGTAACGACTGGTTTAACATTTAAGTTGCCTTCGCTGATTAAATCGATCGTTTGTTGGAAAGTAGTTGGTGTGTAAGCAATTGTTGATGTTAATTTCACACCTGTGTTTGTTAATTGCATTGGATCAAATTGTACTGGATGACTGAAAATAGATACGATAACGACTGTGCCACGTGGGCGTGTCATAGAAATAGATTGCGCTAATGTAGCAGCTACACCAGCAACTTCAAATGTGACATCTACACCATTTTCAGTGTGTTCGCGAACGAATTCTACCGGATTTACTTCACCAGAGTTTACTGCGTAAGTAGCACCGACTTCTTTAGCTTTTGCTAAGCGTTCGTCAGATAAGTCGAATACAAAAATCTTACTTGCTCCAGCAGCTTTTGCCGCGATGACATTTAATAAACCAATTGGTCCTGCACCGATAACTGCTACTGTATCACCAAATAACAATTCGCCTTCTTTAACGGCTTGTACAGCTACTGCCGTAGGCTCTACTAAAGCACCTTCTTTAGCTGATACGTTATCAGGTAAACGGTATACATTACCTTCAGGTGCATTAGTGTAGTATGCGAAACCACCATCTGCACCTAGACCGATAAATGAATAGCCATCATATAAATCGATGTTTTCTTCTTTTTCGTGTTTAGAAACAGTAGGGTTAACTACTACACGATCACCTTTTTTATATTCAGTAACTTCACTACCTACTTCTTCGACTATACCTGAAAATTCATGACCCAAAGTAACAGGTGCTTTTTGACCTAATAACGGATCTGGCTCATCGACCGCGATAAATACAGGTCCTTCTAAATATTCATGTAAATCTGTTCCACAAATACCTGTCCAAGATACTTTAACGCGTACCTCATCGTCTTTTAATGGTCTGATTTCACGTTCCTCAACACGTACATCTTTTTGTCCGTACCATACAGCTGCTTTCATAAAATAAAACGCTCCCTTTCTATAATTCCAATAGGTTAATTGATTGGAATTGTTGTGAATATCTTGATGCTGGGTAACTTGTCTAAAGCCTTGTGACGCTTGGATGAAATGGCTTTCTTTAACATAATTATATCGCTAATTTATGCGTGGAACAATGTTTTTTGGTTAGATTGATATTAAGTTGAAATAGTGCGTGAAAGCGTAACGTTTAATACAATTTAAGGTAAAAAGTTGAATTGAATATTTAATGATATAGCAGTGTATGTTTTTATCAACTATAATAAAGATAACAATAAACGTGAGGGGAAAAGCGTTATGAAGTACTGTACAAACTGTGGGAAACCTTTAGCACCAGATGAACACTATTGCACAAATTGCGGTAAAGAAAACAGAGATTATCATGAATTTTCACGTACTGAAATTCTACACGAGCGTACATCAGTTTCACCTTGGAAAGTCATCGGTTGGAGTCTGTTAGGCTTAGTTATCTTAGCTTTAATCATAGGCGGCGCTTATCTTGCTTTTTATTTCTATAGCGGAGGTTCAGGAAACCATCAACAAAGCGCAAATAGTCATGAACAAGCTAAACATCATAACTTGCCAGACACAGATAAAATCTCAGTCAATGTGAATTCAACGGAGTTTAGTCAAAACTTTATGAAATCATCGAATACGCATGGCTATAAAGGCTTTGAAATTGGTCAATCTAAATCAGATGTACAAAGTACATTCGGTAAACCAGAAGGTACAAAAGAAGTTCGTGGAAACAAAGTTGAATTATATGGCGATATGGGTGTCAGCTATGATAATGACAATAAAATTGATCATGTCTTTGTGATTCCATCTCATATGTCTGAAACTGAGTTTACAAGTTTTCATAACGCACCCGATATAGACCATGGAAGTATATGGTATTACGATACGCTGAAAGATAATGGATTCAGTATTAAGGTATATACAAAAGACAATATGATTGAAGCCATTGAAAATATTCCGCAGATTTAATTTAAAGCGACATTTCTTAAAAAGGAATGTCGTTTTTTAATTTGAATTTCGAGAATGAAAGAGAGTTTGATAGTATAAAGATAAATCTATCGTTATGTATTGAGGAGTTGCTGAAATGAAACAGAAAGTATTAAACCTCATGGGGACACGTATTACCCTACAAATTGAACATCCTAAAGCGGAAGTACTATTAAACCATGCTGAAGAGATGTTGAAAGACTATGAAAAACGCTTTAGCGCAAATGATGATAAATCAGATTTAATGCATGTAAATCAAAATGCAGGCATTAAACCTGTACAAGTAGATGAAGATTTATTTGAATTGATTGCACAAGCACATGCGGTCAGTCTGTCTTCTGATTCTAAGTTCAATCTGACGATTGGGCCATTAGTTAAATTATGGAAAATTGGTTTTAAAGATGCTCAATTACCAAATGAATCTGACATTCAAGAGCGTTTACAAAAAATCCAACCAGAAAATGTAGTATTAGATCATGAAGCATATACAGTTTATTTAAAAGTGCCAGGGATGGAAATTGATCTAGGTGCCATTGCGAAAGGTTACTTTGCGGATCGATTAAAAGATTACTTTGTCTCACAAGGTGTACAAACAGGCATTATTGATTTAGGTGGTAATGTCTTAACGATTGGTCATCCTATAAATAAAGATAAGTGGACAGTAGGGATTCAACAACCTGATTCTGAACGTGGAGGATTAGTAGGTGTAGTAGAAATCGCAGGTCAATCTGTGGTGACTTCTGGTATCTATGAACGTTATTTCTATAAAGGTGACAAGCTGTATCACCATATTTTAGATTCAAAAACGGGCTATCCAGTAGAAGGGGGCATTGCTAGTATAACGATTGTTTCTGATCAATCTATTGATGGAGAGATTTGGACAACCGTATGTTTTGCGATGTCGATTAATCAAGCGATTGCGGTGTTGAATGAAATTCCTGGTATTGAAGCGGTGATTATCAGTAAAGATGGTGAAGTCTTCACAACACAACGCATGACGCACCTTACATTAATTTAATATAATCACATGGTGATTCGATGCTTAAATCACCATGTGAATTAATAAAGATACTAAAATAAGTGATTGTAAAAATAGTTTAAATTTATCTTGTTAACTATTTCACAAACTTTCTTTCTATGTTATACTTTCAGTGAATCAAAGGTAAATATAAAAAATGAATCACTTGATACGCGTTAACTTCTCATATGCTAGATATGAGAAAAAATTTTGCGGTATCATGTGAAAATATTCACAAAGGAGAAGAGGGTATGACAAAGTCATTATTTGAAAAGGTTAAATTAGCTTCAGGAGCTGAATTAGATAATAGGATTACAATGGCACCTATGACCATCCAATCAGCTTACTTTGATGGATCAGTAACGGCAGAGATGATTGATTACTATAAACACCGCTCTGGTAAAGTGGGTGCGATTATTGTAGAAAGTTGTTTCGTAATGGACAACGGCCGTGGCTTCCCAGGTGCTATCGGTATAGATACAGATGAAAAGATTCCAGGTTTAAAACGTTTAGCAGATGCGATTCACGAAAATGGATCTAAAGCAATTTTACAGCTATATCACGCAGGGAGAATGGCTGATCCTAAATTAAACGGGGGTGCGACTCCGATTTCAGCGAGTCCGGTTGCGGCGCTTCGTCCAAATGCGGCAGTACCTCGTGAAATGACAGCATTACAAGTTGAAGATATGATTCACCAATTCGGTGAAGCCACAAGAAGAGCAATTGAAGCGGGCTATGATGGTGTTGAAATTCATGGTGCGAACACATACCTCTTACAACAATTCTTCTCACCTCACAGTAACCGTAGAACAGATGAGTGGGGCGGAAGCAGACAAAAACGTACGAATTTCCCAATGGCTGTCTTGAAAGAAGTACAAAAAGCAGCAAAAGATAATGGAGCTGAAAACTTCATTATTGGTTACCGTTTCTCACCAGAAGAATTAGAAGAACCAGGTATCCGTTTTGACGATACAATGTATCTTTTAAATACTTTAGCAGAAGCACATCCAGATTACTTCCATATTTCTGCGAACAGCTATAAACGTACATCTATTGTAGATACAGCGGATAAAGAACCATTAATTTCAAAATATTTAAAACTTCAAAGCGATACGTTAGCTGACATTCCAATTATGGGTGTAGGTAGTATTGGTCAACGTGAAGATGCTGAAGAAGCATTAGAACTTGGATACGATTTAGTCAGCGTAGGTAAAGCTTATTTAGTTGAACCACATTGGGCTGAAAAGATTGAAAAGAATGAAAAAGTTGAAGATTTCGTAGATATTCATGATCAACGTTTATTACACATTCCATCTCCATTATGGAAAGTAATGGACTTCATGATTGTCGATAAAGAAGAAGAGCAACGTAAATATGAACGCTTAAAAGCGTTACAAAATAAAAAGGTTAAATATAACCCAGGTACGTATGAAGTCTTCGCACAAGGACACAATGCGAACTTACCAATGAAAGTTGTGTTCTCTGAAGATGAAATCGTGTCTATTGAAGTAGATGACAGTAATGAATCAGAAGGTATCGCAAACCCGGCGTTTGAACGTTTACCAAATGAAATCATTAATGGTCAAACACTGAACGTAGATGTGATTTCTGGTGCGACAGTGACGTGTGAAGCGGTTATTGAAGGTGTGGCAGAAGCGATTAAACAAGCAGGCGAAAATCCAGACATCTTACGTGCGCGTCCAAAACCAGTTGTAGAATGGTCAGACGAAACTATCGAAGAAACAACAGATGTTGTAGTCATCGGTACAGGTGGTGCTGGTTTAAGTGCAGCAGCTTCAGTCTTAGAACAAGGCAAAGAAGTGATTATGCTTGAGAAATTCGCAGCTATTGGTGGTAACACAATCCGTACAGGTGGCCAAGTAAACGCACCTGAACCTTCATGGCAAAATACATTCCCATCATTACATGGTGAACAAGAAACATTAGAAGCATTAATGAACCATGATGAAAATGATATTGAAGAAGAATACCTTGAAGACTTCCGTACATTGAAACAACAAATCAAAGAATATTTAGAAACACAAAAAGAAGGACAAGATTACTTGTTCGACTCTATTGAATTGCACCGTATCCAAACGTACCTTGGCGGACGTCGTGCGGATAGAAACGGTAAAGTCATCACAGGTCAATATGACTTAGTTAAAACATTAACAGACAATGTCTTAGAATCAGTGAAATGGTTAACTGAAAAAGGCGTACACTTCGATAGAACAATTGTAGATATGCCTGTAGGTGCTTTATGGAGACGTGGACATAAACCAATGAAAGCTCAAGGTTTAGAGTTCATTGAATCACTAAGTGACTATGTTCGTAAGAACCATGGTCAAATCATGACTGAAACAACAGCGGATCGTCTGATTAAAGAAGACGGTAAAATTGTCGGTGTAGAAGCAACGAAACATAATGGTGCGAAAGTTAGAATCCATACACGTTATGGTGTGGTTATCGCCGCAGGCGGATTCGGTGCGAATACACAAATGATTCAACAATATAACACATATTGGGATAACATTCCTGATGATATTAAAACAACAAACTCACCAGCAATCACAGGTGACGGTATTAAATTAGGTGTTCAAGTAGGTGCTGACTTAGTCGGCATGGGCTTCTCACAAATGATGCCGATTTCTGACCCTAAAACAGGTGCATTATTCACAGGCTTAATTGTGACACCATCTAACTTCGTCTTCGTCAACAAAGACGGTGACCGTTTCGTCAACGAATTTGAAAGCCGTGACGTCTTATCTAAAGCAGCATTAGACCAAAAAGATGGCTTGTTCTACATCATTGCTGATGAAAATATTAAAGAACTTGCGATGAACACATCTCAAGAAAAAATTGATAAAGAAATTGAAGAAAAAGTGCTTTATAAAGCAGATACGCTTGAAGATTTAGCAAGACAATTAAATATGGATCCAGACCACTTTGTGAAAACAATTGAACGTTATAACGACTTCGTGGATAAAGGTCATGATGATGACTTCAGTAAGAACGCATTCGATCTTAAGATTGAACGCGCACCGTTCTACGCTACACCACGTAAACCAGCAGTTCACCATACAATGGGCGGTCTGAAAATCGATACAACTGCACAAGTCATTGATATCGATAACAACCCAATCAAAGGTTTATACGCAGCAGGTGAAGTTGCGGGCGGTATCCACGCGGGTAACCGTTTAGGTGGTAACGCACTTGCGGATATCTTCACTTATGGTCGTATCGCAGGTCAAAGCATTATTAAAAATCACTAAATGAGGAGGAACAAGTAATGGCACAAAATAAGAAACAACATCAAGCATTTAAACCGGGTACACAGCTCATCGTTGCGATTATCTTATCCATCCTCACGTATTGGTTATTCGCGCAATCCTTCTTGAACATCGCACCGCATGTTCAAAAAGATTACAACATTGATATGACTGTCGTGAATATTGCAGTAAGTTTAACTTCACTATTCACAGGTATCTTCATTGTTGTAGCAGGTGGCTTAGCGGATAAGCTAGGTCGTGTGAAAATGACACGTGTCGGAATTATCTTGAGTATTGTCGGATCTATTTCCGTCATTATCTCAAGCATTCCTGCACTGTTGATTATCGGCCGTGTCTTACAAGGTTTATCAGCCGCATGTTTAATGCCGGCAACGATTGCGATTATTAATCAGTTCTATCATGACGAAGAACGTCAAAAAGCGTTAAGTTTCTGGTCATTCGGATCATATGGCGGAACAGGTATCGCGTCATTCTTCGCAGGACTTGTCGCAACATTCTTTGGATGGAAGTGGATTTTCGTATTATCAATTATCCTATCATTCGTCGCACTCTACTTATTTAGAGGAGTTCCAGAATCAAAAGAGCCTGGCGCTAAAAATATGAAGTTCGACGTTGTAGGGATTACTATCTTCTTAATTATGATGTTAAGTATCAACGTAGTTACAACACAAGGAACAAGATTAGGTTGGTTGAACCCGATTACTTTAACACTCGATGCGATTTTCGTTATTTCAGTCTTTGTCTTCTACTTCTATGAAAGACAAAAACATCAACCGTTTATCGACTTCAGTGTATTCTCTAATAAAACGTATATCGGTACTGTATCAGCGAACTTCTTGTTAAACACAGTTATCGGATCACTCGCATTATTTAATATCTACGCACAAGCAGGATTAGGTTTCTCTGGATTAAAAGCAGGTTTCGTCACAATCACTTACTTAATCGGAAGCTTATCTATGATTCGTATTGGTGAACGTTACTTACAACGTAAAGGACCAAGATTCCCAATGCTTGCAGGACCGATTTCTATCGCAGTAGGTATACTGCTTATCTCAACAGTATTCTTACCAGACGTAGTTTATATCATCGTTTCAGTCATCGGATTCTTATTCATTGGACTCGGACTTGGTTTCTTCGCGACACCAGTTCTTGATACAGCATTAACAAGTGTTCCAGCTGAAAAAGTAGGGGTTGCCTCAGGTATCATCAAAATGTCATCAACACTCGGTGCCGCATTCGGTATCGCAATCCTGACAACAGTCTACTCATCACTCGCACCAAACCATACACCAGAATTCTCAGCAGGTATTGCCTTTGTTGTAGGTGCAGCCGTAATGCTTAGCGCATTCGTCGCATCCTTTGTGACAATACCGAAAGGAAAAATGGAGAAACAATAAAATAATATGACACAAGAACTGCTAATCTAAACAGATTAGCGGTTCTTTTTTAATGCGAATAACTCAGTATATTCTATACAGCCGTCATACTCACCTCAGACAAGCGTGAGACTGCCTTGTGCACCAATCAATAAGTGTTTGATAACACACACAAAATCATGGCTTAACAAAATCTTAAAAAAGATTGTTTAATGGACATCTCTTGTCCTCATTATTTGCCATAATTAAATGAATTGAACGAAATTTATTTATACTTTAATAATACTGAAACACAGAGAAGAGGAGATTTTAATGACAAACAATGAACAAGATAATTTAAGACAATCTATTGAAGCTTTACAAGATTTTTGGAGTAATCACGAAAACTATGATATTAGAGAGAAAGCAAGAGAATATATTGATTTATATCAGTCTAACGGAAATAGTGATCACTTCTCTTGGGTACATCCAGAAGATGCGCCTTATGTTAATGCAAATATATGTAAAGCGATACGTTGGGGTATTCCTAATCAAATTATAGGAGATATTGAAAAAGCTAAGTTTGTAATTGGTTTAATCAATCCAGGAACACAAATAAGTACATTAGCTGGGAATCAATGTGACAATATTACTGAATATGTTACAGCAGAACAAGCAGAAGAAAACAATACAGGAGTAAATAATGTTCACTTTGAATCAAAAGAATATAGTGAAAATCCTGACTTCTATTTAGAACATGTTATTTCAAATGAAAACATTATGTCACAAGAGTTAAAAAAGTTATACAAAATTTTTAAACAAGACTCTAGTGCGTTCTTTAGTACAAATAATAATGGAGAGATTGTTTACGATAAAAAGATGATAGAGAAAGTTGCATATTATCTTTTTGCTTATTATTCCAAAGCTTTTTCGGAAGAAGGTAAGTATAAAAGTGCTATACAAAACGCTATAGACTATTATTATAACTTGTTTGAAAAAATAGAAAGATCTAAAGTTATCGTCAATGAAAAGAGTTTGAATTATGATGTTGAACAAGCATTTAATCAGGCAGTTGAGAGTATGTTAATTTGTAATGTCGAGGTATTTCCTTATCGTTCAAATGGAAGTGGGGATATAAAAATAAAGGGTGGAGAGAATAAAAAGGATTTAAGTGTTCTTATTAGCAATAGTTATATATCGGATTTGGTGATAGAAAAATTGATGCATGACAAAAGTACAGTAGCAATCTTTAGAAGTTTCTCTACTCTTTGGGAAAGGCCTCTAAAAAATGGTATGGAGAAGAGAAATCTGCTATTAGAAGACTATAAAGATACTTCAATTTTTCGATTGAAAAATGATCAAAATGCAGGTTTTTCTAAAGGTAATATTATAATATATGGTAGTTCATCTAAGGAATCTCAAAATAAGGTTGATACAGTAGTTGATGACCTTTTAGAAGAGTTGAAAATGCAACCATTTGTAGATGAGTTAAATGAGATTATCGAAGAAAATAGCTAGAAGTATTGAGTGAGTTTTAGTATCTCTGAAATTGGCTGAAATAAACAGTTGCCGATTGATGTGACCTATATTACATGTATAAGTCATAATAGAATATATTATTTTAGAAAGTAATGAAAAGCTGCATGCCTTTAATTTCAAGGTCATGCAGCTTTAATAGTTCTATAAAGTTATTTTCCGTAACCAGAGTCGATTTCTTCGCCATCTTCATCATATTTAGTGACGTATTTGTCTGGTTCAATGATGTAAGATCCGGCAAGGTCACCGTCTTTATCTGTGAATGAGAATCCCCAGTCGTCTCCATCTTTTTCTGGTTCTTTATATGTGTAAGTGTCTGTATCAAGAGTGCTGCCTTCGAATGATTCTACAACGTCGATGACGTTTTCACGTGTGACTTTTTCGTCTGAGCTTTCGTCATCATCGTCATCTTTGCTCATTTCTTTTTCTAATGCTTTATCGATTTGTTTATCAATAGCATCGTCATCGAAAGAAAGTTTTACTGTTTCTGGACTTTCTGAATCACCTTCGAATTTCACTACTTGTTTGTCTGAAGTGAAGTTCTTACCTTCAACATCAGCTACTGCGTAGACTTCAACTTTCTCATCTGGCGGATATGGACCATAATCAGTAGAAGAGTCGAAGTCATGTGGTTTGTTGTTGATGTAGAGTGTTGTATCTTCTTCGTTAATACTGTAATTATCTAACTCAACATTGAATTTGATTTGATCAAAGTTTGAGTGAGCAAGACTAGAATGTTGTGATGCATAGATTTGAAGTTGTCCTTTATAGTCTTTGTCGTTAACTTTCTTCGTAGCTTTTAACTCATAAAGACCAAGTGGGAACGAGCCGATATGACCATTACTATCTACTTTGTGTTTCTTGCCTTCGTATTTATAAGTAATTGTGCCACCGTCTGAAATATCATCCATACTAATAGAGTAGTTTGGAATATCAAATTTATAATCATCAAAGAAGAGCCATTTCTTTCCATCTTGGTCGATGTTCATAATTGTTTCGCTATCATATTTAACAGTATCACTGTACTTATGATTACGTTTCATGCTTTCGCCTTTTTCCTTAACTTCATTACCGACGGTTTTATAAAGTTTTCCACCTTCTAAGATATCAAGAAAAGCTTTAGCCTCATCTTTACTTAGCTTTTTACCGTCTGACGTGACATACTTTTTAACTTTATTTGGGTCTTTATCTTTAATCGCGTCTGCGACTTGATCTGCTTGATGTGTGACACTTGCTTGTTGTTTACCAACAAAGAAGAGTATCAGTAAAACAATAATGATTGCGGCAATAATACCGATGATTACCCACATCTTTTTAGATTGTGGTTGGCGTGGTGCTGAGTGATAGTTTTGATTAGAGCGCTTAGGTGTCTGATTCGTGGGTGTTCCGCATTGTGGGCAAACTTTCTGTCCCTCTTTAAGTTTGTGTCCGCAATTACGACAGAACTTCACTAGAAACCACCTCCAAATCTAAATAAGTCTTCAAGCATACTTCCAAAGATATCTACAAATGTATTTCGAAGCATTTCACCGTAGATTGATAGTACGATAAATTGAACTACAATATAGATGATGATACCGAAGAATACTGGAATGCGTAATGTATGGTAGCTAGAGTATTTCGTGATGAGATAAACAGCTGATGCATAGAAGCTGACAATTCCTAGTAATAATAAGAATGATCCTATTGAATAGATTTCGCCTCTTAGTAACAGTAATCCTAAAATGAAGAAAATGAATGAGAAAGTATTAATGAATACAAAGTCAGACAGAATCTTCGCAAAGCTGATGTTATCTTTAACTACTAGGCGTGTCACACCAGCAAGTAATCCATAAGAAATAATTAAGAATAACAGAATACCGAAGAATGATTTTGTGACAATACCTGATTTCGTAACGCCATATCCAATGTAGTTAACTTCGCTTGGAACGAAGATAGCTAAAACAATCAGTGTCAAAATTAAAAATACTGCAGAGAGTATGCCGATAAATTTAAGTGAGAAAGATTTAGTACCTGCAATCACACTGTCGTGTGATTTGAAGAGTTGTGAAAAGAAACTCGTCCCTTCGTGTTTAATTTCATTCGCATGTTGATTAAATTTTTCTTTGTCGAAACTAGGTTGTTGATTAGAGTGTGTTGGTTCATTTTCATTGTGGTTATGTAATGCTTGAGATGATTCTGATTCAGTAGAATTTTGTGAGGAAACAGCTGATACTTTAGTTAAATCGATTCCGCATTCTCCGCAGAAACGATCGTCTTGTTCAACAGGTGCTCCGCATTTTGGACATTTCATGTTAATCCCCCTTAACTTTTAATTAAATATAAAAAATAATACACAACATTTTGTGTGATTAATGTCATAGTAGCACACTCATTTTTCAATATCTATAACACAATTAAAGTTATTGAAATAATTTTCAAAAAAGACAAAAAATGTACTATAAATTCAAATAACAAGATGTATAATTGAAGTACATTATCAAGTTGTGAAAACTGTAAAGGTGATAGTTTGTACTTAAAATAACGGCATCTATGTCATCTGAATATAGAAAGGAGTTTAACTTTGAAGTACTGTACAAATTGTGGAAAAAAATTAGAACCTGATGAACTATTCTGCACAAACTGCGGCGCAAAAGTGCCACAAAAAGACAGGCGTGATGCAGCACAATCAAAACCTACAAACGAAACACACAGCATACAGTCATCTAAAAAGAAATTATCAAAAGGTTGGATTATCGTGATTAGTCTTATTATCCTCGTTTTGGTTGCTGCGTTGATTTTCGCTATCTCTCACTTTATGAGTATCCGTGAAGATAACGACAAAAAAGCCGCACAAAACGATACAACACAAGAACAAGCAACAACATCAAAACAAGAAACAAAAACAGTTAAAGTTGAAGTAAACTCAGATGACTTTAGCGCTAACTTTATGAACGCAGATAACTCTTCAGGTTATAAAGGATTCCATATTGGAGATACTAAGAAAACGATTGAAAAGAAATATGGAGAACCAGAAGAAAGTCTAGATATTAACGGTCATGACGCTAATAAATATGGCAATATTGCCGTAAGTTATGACAATGACAACAAAGTAGATCATGTCTTCGTTGTTCCTTCTAACGTCACAACAAGAGAGTTCACCGACTTCCATAACGTACCAAATGAAAAACGTGGCGATACTTGGTACTACGACAAAAACAAAGACAATGACTATACCATCAAAGTCTATACAAATGGACAATACATTAAAGCTATTGAAAACATTGATCAAATATAAATAAAAGGAGTTTAGAGTGCTATTCAAGCAAGGCTAAACTCCTTTCTATATTAAACAAATAGTTCGATATAGTTTAGAGGATTTAAAATAATGTGAATCTGGGGGTAGAAAAATTGAAAGATAAAGACACTTTATTGAGAAGTTTAAATATTCTTGTGGAATCTTTAGGAAATAAAAAGAAAAATATTCAAGATTTAACTGCTATAAATATACTTTTAATAGGGTTTTTATTGATGCTGTTTTTATTAAGTACTTTTTTAGTGCCTCTCTCTCCTATAATTGACATTTTAGTACTTTTTGTTATAGCGTTTGGAATAAATTTTGGAAATATTATTCAAGGTAAAAATGAGTTGTTTATCCCTGGAAAACCAATCGAAGTAAAATTTGTATCTTTAATAAATGATGTCCAAAACCTACTGTTATATACTTATGGAAAACTGATATTAGTAGTAATTATCATGACAGTTTTAACGACAATACTCATGCTGATTTTAAAACCGATAACTCAAAAAAGATTTTTTATCACGATATTTAATATTAACTTGTTGGCTTTAATAATTGTTATTGTAGCTGTCTATAAAGTTGTATTGGGCCCTCTTTTATTAGGATTAGTTTTGTTGTCTATTATATTGATTTTTCAGCCAGTTGGGACAGGAAAATATTATAAAATTTTAAAAAGACTATATTATCTGTTGATAACAAATTCAGGATTTAAAGTGAGACCAACACCTTTGAAAATAACGCTGCTAATTTTAGTAATCTTAACGATTGTAACAATCTGTCATATATACTTGCCAATGGTGTCAAAAGTAATACCTATAACACTTTCATTATCAATAATAATATTGGTTGGTAGTGAAAGCCTAAAAAAAGAAGTGCATAAATTAACAGTTAAATTATTATTTTACCTGCTAATTATTCCGGTTATTATCTTTAGTAAATCTACTGAATCAATATCAATTGAAAGTATACTTTTGGCAACAATTGCAATATATTTTAGTATTGAACGTATAATTACAATCGCTAAGAAAATAGAAAACGAATTACGAGAGCATAATGTTCATTTTAATATGAACGAGTATGAAGATGAATACGAAAAAGAAAAGCTTATAAAAGAGTTGGTTCCTGTAGCACATCTTGAACATGTAGCGCTAAAAGAAGATGAATTTGTTAGCCAACTTGTAAAATATTTTCATGTAAGAGATGAGGTTGCCGTTAATAAGTTAATAGATATGTACAGAAAAAATAACGTTTATAGTCATTACGATGACTTAATTACATCTTTCTTATTTATTTTAAATTATTCTGATGTTGACAAGAAAGAACAATATAAATTTTTGAAAGGCAATTTAAAATTTGAAAATCAAAATCTAGTTCTTATAGACATTATTGAAAAGTACTTTTTCTTATGGGATGAATTTGAAACAAATAAAAATTATAAAGAGATGTTTGAAGTGTTAGAAAGTTATTATGCCTTACTTTCGGAGGAAGCTTTAGAAAAGTTAAAAGAAGTAAAAAAGAAGCTTCAGAAAAAAAAGAAATCTAAACCCAATTCAGTTGAATAACAATATCATTGAATAATTCGTACACATCATACTATAAAGTCCTCTAAAATAGGAAGTTTTTATAGTATGATTGATGTAAATAAAGGATGAATAAATGTTGGATAGAGTGGAGGGAGACTATGTCATACCAGAGTGAACATGCTTTAGAAGAAGAAGTAATGCAGCAACTTAACAACTTAGGTTATGAACGTGTAAAGATTCATAATACAGAACAGTTAGAAAATAACTTTCGCCAGATTCTGAATGAACGTAATGCTGATCGGTTAATGGGCGAACCGTTATCAGATACAGAGTTTAAACGATTAATGGTAGATATTTCGGATAAATCGGTATTTGATAGTGCGATGAAATTACGAGATAAATATGAATTAGTCAGAGACGACAGTACTATCGCTTATTTGGAGTTCTTCAATAAAGAAAAATGGTGTCAAAATAAGTTTCAAGTGACCAACCAAGTCACTGTTAAAGATAAACATAAAAGCCGTTATGATGTGACGATTCTAATTAACGGTTTACCATTGGTTCAAATTGAATTGAAGCGAAGCGGTGTTGCAATTACTGAAGCCTTTAACCAAGTTGAGCGTTATCAACGCTATAACTATACGGGCTTATTTAAGTACATACAAATATTGGTTATCAGTAATAAATTACAGACACGCTATCTTGCGAATAGTGATAAGCAATTATTGAAGAGTCATATGTTCTATTGGACAGATAAAGAAAATGAGCGTATTACACACTTACGTGATTTCATTGATGATTTCTTAGAACCATGTCAAATTGCTAAAATGATCAGTCGCTATATGGTTATCAATCAAACTGAAGGTATCTTGATGGCCTTGCGGCCATATCAAGTTTATGCCGTGGAAGAAATTTTAAACCAAGCAACTGAAACAAATAATAATGGTTATATTTGGCATACAACCGGAAGTGGTAAAACACTGACATCATTTAAAGTCAGTCAGTTGCTTGCTGAAAAAGATGATATCAAAAAAGTGATTTTCTTAGTTGACCGTCAAGATTTAGACAGTCAAACCATATCAGAATTTAATAAATTCGATAAGGGATCCGTAGATACGACAGAAAATACGAGAACCTTATTAAAACAACTCGGCTCAGACGAAAATAAACTCATTGTAACGACAATGCAGAAAATGGCTAAGGCTGTTAACTCTGGTAATAAAGTAATGGATCGTTATGAGACAGATAAAGTCATCTTTATTATTGATGAATGTCATCGTTCGCAATTCGGGAGTATGCATGGTGATGTAAAGAAACACTTTAAAAATGCACAATACTTTGGTTTTACAGGTACACCACGCTTTGAAGTAAATAAAAGCCAAGATGGCCGCAGTACAGCTGATATCTTTGGTCGTTGCTTACATCATTACTTAATTAAAGATGCTATTAGAGATAATAACGTACTGGGCTTCTCAGTAGACTATGTTAAAGTTGCGCATCTTAAAAAGCATATGAATGATGGAGAAGTTAAAGATATTGATAGACCAGAATATTATGGCTATAAAGAGCGTCATGAAATCATAGTAGATGATATTATCGAAAACTATAAAAAGAAAACATACGATGGTAAATACACATCAATCTTCACAGTAGATAGTATCGAAAGAGCAATGGAATATTTCCGTGTATTTAAAGAGAAAGAAGAAGCGGGAGAACACAACCTGAAAGTATCATCTATTTTCACAAGTTCTGATCCAAATGAGGACACGAAAGAAAAAGAAGACCATGTTTATGTGCGTGACGAATTAGAATATGTCATGAAAGATTATAACCAAAAGTTCGATACTAACTTTGATACCTATAACTATGCAGGTTATTTCTCAGATGTTTCTAAACGTATGAAGAAAGTGATTCCAGGTGAAAAGATAGATATCTTAATTGTGGTTAATATCTTCTTAACTGGTTTTGACAGTAAGTTATTAAATACATTATACGTAGATAGAAACTTATATCACCATGGCTTAATTCAAGCATTCTCAAGAACTAACCGTGTTGAAAAAGAAACAAAGCCATATGGGAATATCGTATGCTATCGTAACTTGAAAGCGAACACTGATAAAGCAATAGAAATATTCTCTAAAACAGATAATACAGATGTAGTGTTAAGCCCGCCTTATCACGTGTTATTACAACGTTTCCAAAAAGCGTTAGCTGCAGTTTATGATATAGCGCCGCTAGCGGAAACGATTCAACAATTAGAACGTGATGAAGACAAAGAAAAATTTGTTAAAGCATTTAGAGACTTAACATTCCTATTAGTCAAAATTAAACCATTCCCAGAATTCGAGTTTACGTTAGATGAAATCGGTATTGATCATCAGGAATATGAGGATTATCTCGGTCAATATAAAGAAATCTATCGACAAGTACAACTACGAAAACAACAAAGAGAAGAAAATGCTGGGGAAAAAGCGTCTATTTTAGAAGATATCGATTTCTCAATTGAATTGATGCGTAATGATGTTATCAATGTGGATTACATTTTAGACTTGCTTGCACGTATTAACTTGAAAGATAAAAAAGCACAACAAGAAGATACAGATGAAATACGCAAGTTACTCGATAAAGCAGATGATGAACACTTAAGATTAAAATCTGACTTAATTCGTGAATTCTTAGATGATATCATCCCAACATTAAGCGTAGACGCAGATATCAGAGAAATGTACTATCGTTTTGAAGAACGTAAAAAAAGAGAAGAAATTAAATCATTCGCAGTTGCTAAAGCGTTCTCCGCTAAACTGTTAGAGCGCTTCATCAATGAATACGAATATAGCGGACAAATCAATAAATCAGAAATAGATAAAGAAACAAAAGGCAGTTTGTTATTACGAAACAAAACAGTGAACCAAATCGCTACATTTATCAAAAACACAGTCAATAAATTTACAAGCATAAGCTAGATATCAAAAGCAGACCTGACAATAAGAGGTCTGCTTTTTCATGTAATAAAAATGTATTAAAAGAGAAAGATAGCAAGTGCCGGATAGATAATAAAAAGGTTAAACAAGTTTAAAAAAGTACTCACATAAAAATAATTATTAATTCTATCATCTCTATTAAAACGAACACTTAACACAAGCGAAGCAGCTAACAAAGCTAAAGTAAATGTGAGAAATAATGTAATAATATTTGGGCCCATTCTGAAACATGATCAGTAAAAACAGAAATGCTAATCAAACCGATTAAAAGAAGATAATTCAGTATATTGATAATCCACACAATAGCTTTCAAATGCACACGACCTTTCATGATGTAATAAAAGCAAGTAGAACTTCACACACTCAAATTAGAAAATATTATTAATATAAATGTAGCATATAAAAAGAAAATCAGTTAAAACTTAGGTGAATTGTAAAAAGCTATGACGATTTTAAAGAATAGACATTTTAGGGTATAATGAGAACAAACGTTTGTATTTCAGCTTTACTATACGAGATAAATGAGCTATATTTAATGTAGTAATGAAAAAATACATAATAGTGAGGTGGATATCATTAATTTTATAGAGGATTATCGAAGCGGTTCATTATTAAACCGATTAAAGACAGTTGGTAAGGCAGAAGGTATCTGTCGCATTGTTTATGATCAAAGTATGATGAATGATGACTTAGGATACTATCTTTCAGAATCACACCAACCTACAACCTTATATTTGAAAGAAGATAATAATGCGACCTATGTCTATAAAAATCAGATTGTAGTTAATATGATGAATGCTGAATGTGTGTTAATCAGTCACAAGCATTCAGGTGCGCTCTTACCTTATAACTATACGCAGATAGAGATAGATAGAAATAAGATTTATCCAGCGTATTTTGTTTATTGGTTTAACGAATCACCGGAATCATTAAAACAACTGAATCTGTTTAGACAAGGCGGAAGTTTAGTTAAGAAAATTACTGCTAAACAACTTCAACAAATGAAAATCACTTTACCACCTTACAAAAGACAAAAATTAATAGGTGACATTGCAGAAAAAAGAAGACGACTTAAATATTTAAAACAAAAACGTGAAAAGCTAATGGATAGTTATTTAAAAGAAACATTACTCAGGGGGAATCATTAATGTCAACGACTGAAAAACAACGTCAACAAACAGCTGAATTACAAAAGAAACTATGGGATATTGCGAATGACTTACGCGGTAATATGGATGCGAGTGAATTCAGAAATTATATCCTTGGTTTAATCTTCTATCGCTTCTTATCTGAAAAAACTGAAGAACAAGTAGATATCTTGCTTAGAGAAGATGATATTACATACGAAGAGGCATGGGAAAACGATGAATATCGTGAAGTGCTTAAAGACGCTTTAACAGACCGTATTGGTTTCTTTGTGAAACCTGAATTCTTATTTAGTAAGTTTGTGAAAGATGCACGTAATAATCAATTTGAATTAGACAAACTAGCTGAAGCAATTCAAGAAGTAGAGAAGTCTACCCAAGGTGAAGATAGTCATGATGATTTTATTAACTTATTTGATGACATGGATTTAAGATCTTCAAGACTAGGAAGAACATTTAAAGAAAAATCAGATTTAATCGCAAAAGTAGTAAAAAATATTGCGGAATTACCATTTATGCATGATGACATTGAAATCGATATGTTAGGTGATGCATATGAATACTTAATAGGACAATTTGCAGCGACTGCAGGTAAGAAAGCAGGAGAGTTCTATACGCCACAACAAGTGTCTAAGATTTTAGCTAAGATAGTCACAACTGGTAAGACTGACTTACGTAGTGTATATGACCCAACATGTGGATCCGGTTCATTATTATTACGTGTTGGACGCGAAGCTAATGTGCGTAATTATTATGGACAAGAGTTCAATAGTACGACGTTCAACTTAGCACGAATGAACATGTTACTCCATGATGTGAACTATACACGTTTCCAAATTGAAAACGGAGATACATTGGAAAATCCAGCTGCGAATAAAGAGAAGTTTGAAGCGGTTGTGGCTAACCCGCCATATAGTGCTAAATGGAGTGCGGATAAAAAGTTCTTAGATGATGAGCGTTTCAGTAGCTATGGTAAATTAGCACCTAAATCTAAGGCGGATTTTGCGTTTATTCAACATATGATTTATCACTTAGATGATAAAGGTACAATGGCTGTTGTCTTACCGCATGGTGTGTTATTCCGTGGTGCAGCTGAAGGTACGATTCGTCGTTACTTAATTGAAGAGAAAAACTATTTAGACGCAGTTATTGGTTTACCAGCGAACTTATTCTTCGGTACAAGTATTCCAACAGCGATCTTAGTTTTCAAAAAATGTCGTCAATCAGATGATGATGTCTTATTCATTGACGCATCTCAATCATTTGAAAAAGGTAAAAACCAAAATCATCTTTCAGATAAAGATGTAGATAAAATTGTAGACACATACAGAAATAGAGAAGAAATAGATAAATTCAGTCACAAAGCTACCCTTGAAGAAATCGAAGAAAACGACTATAACCTAAACATTCCACGTTACGTTGATACATTCGAAGAAGAAGAACCTGTAGACTTAGATCAAGTCCAAAAAGATATCGCAGACATCGATAAAGAAATAGCCCAACTCGAAGAAGAAATCAACGGCTACTTAAAAGAATTGGGAGTGTATAAACATGAGTAAGCAAAACCAACACAAACCAAATGTTCCTGAACTACGCTTTCCTGAGTTTAGTGGAGAGTGGGAGGAAAAGAAAGTAAAGGAAGAATTTAAAGTTGTATCTGGTTCAACACCATTGCGTTCAAAAAGAGAATATTTTGATGACAACGGTATACCGTGGATTAAGACTATGGATTTAAACAATTCTGAGATAAATGCAGTTTCAGAACGAATTTCTAAAATGGCTCTCAACGAGTTGAACTTAAAAGTATTACCTAAAAACACAATTTTAATTGCAATGTATGGGGGTTTTAATCAAATAGGAAGAACGGGTTTATTAACATTTGAGTCAACAATTAATCAAGCTATATCAGCTTTATTGGATATAAAACAAAAACACAACTCATATTTCTTTCAATATTACTTCAATCATAATGTAAATAAATGGAGACGATATGCTGCAAGTAGTAGAAAAGACCCCAATATCACAAAAAAAGATATTGAAAGTTTTAAAATTGTTTTCCCTTCATATAATGAACAAAAAAGAATTGGTGATTTCTTTAGCAAACTAGATCGACAAATTGAACTGGAAGAAAAGAAATTAGCATTGTTAGAAGAACAGAAGAAGGGTTATATGCAAAAGATTTTCTCTCAAGAATTACGATTTAAAGATGAAAATGGGAATGAATATCCTGAGTGGGAAGAGAAAAGATTAGGAGAAATTGCAAAAATAACAAGAGGTTTAACTTATAAACCATCAGATGTTCGATGTAATGGAGTAAGAGTTTTAAGATCCTCCAACATAATTAACAATAAATTTTACATGCACCATGATGATGTTTTTGTTGATGACAAAATAGTGAAAATACCATTTGTAAATAATGGAGACATATTAATAACAGCAGCTAACGGTAGCCCGAGATTAGTTGGAAAACATGCATTAATCAATAAGTTGAGTAATAACAGTGTAGCTGGTGGATTTATGTATACTTTGAAGGCAGAAAACACTAAATTTATACAAACATGGATGTATACAACAGAGTATCAACGAATTATTACTAAAGTTCAAGGTGGAAATGGATCAATAGGTAACTTGTCTAAGAAAGATTTAGAAACAGGATTAATAACAGTCCCAAGCACTGAAGAACAAGTGAAAATAGGTAGTTTTTTTGAAAAAATAGATGGAATTATTTTGAAAAATCTCCAAAAAACACAGCGGATGCAAGATATGAAAAAATCACTTTTACAACAAATCTATTTATAACTGTTAAGAAAAAGCTTAATGGTAAATAATAATAAATTCTATAATGTGATAAAAATATACTTTTGTAAAATATTTTGTATTCAGAATGTAAAATGAAGCTTTAATGAATTTCTATAACAAAGGTGTGTGAAATTAATTGGCCTATCTTCAAGATAATAAATTATTTTTGGAGATGTTGAAGTTTCTTTTGCCTGTAATTTTTGCGGTTATAGCAAGTGTATATAATTATTTTATAGCAAATAGAAATTCAATAGATAACTTTAATAACATATTGTCAGAATCTGTTTTTAAGCTAGCACTGTACTTACCTCTTCTATATATGCTATCTCAAATACAGATTGTAACGGTTACGATGATAATTGCACTTGGAATATATTTTTCCGAATTTATATATATATTGTGTAAAAATAAAAGCTTCAAGATTGTAAACTTAGATAACAACTATTATAGATTACTTAAGGAAAATAAAGGATATATAAAAGTACAAGGCCTCAAGGAAGTTTATGAAGAGTACTCTACTTTCAATTCGAGTGTTAATTCGGATGTTTTAAAAAATAGTAAAAAGGAAGAATTAGAATTTAATAAAGTAGAACATTCAATCATTCATTTGAAAGAAGGAGATAGATTAAAATATTATGCTTATTATTTGAATAGAAACGTTAAGAATAATAGAAAAGTTAAATTTAAATGGTATAATAAATTTATATTTATAGTATTGTTCGTAATTGTATACTATTTAAAAGATGCTTCTTTTTTACAATTTATCAAGGAATTATTACCATCTTTATTGACTAGCTTTTTCATTGTTATCATGGTCATTAATGCTAAAAATATTAATGTGGTAAGGTATCACAACAAGCTCCATATTATAAGTACTATTAAGCAATTGAACGAAAAAGAAAAGTATGAGTGACATTTTTAGGAGTATCGATTTAATAAACGCTGAATATATTTCAGCGTTTTTTGCTGTGCAATTTTTCGGATTTTTCCATGCAATAGATTGCACATCTATACAGTTAAGAAATCGCTTACAATAAAGATATAGGGAGGCTATTAACTTGTTGAGTAATAGACAAATGAATATGTTGCGTCTTCTGATTGAAGAAGATGAGTATAAAACGATTGTGGAGTTAGCTGAACGGTTTGATGTATCTCAACGTACTATCCAATATGATTTGGAAGGTATTGAAGATCATGCAAATCGTTTTAATTATCGTGTGTATCGTAATAAATCATCAGGTGTGAAGGTTGAAGCATTAGATAATTATTTGTTGGATGATGCTTCTCATACATTATGTGTGCATTATACAAAAGAAGAACGTGTTTTAAATATTACTTTGAAATTATTTGAGTCTGAAACACCGATTTCTTCTAATACATTGGCTGAAATGGTTAATGTTTCTAGAAGAACAATCGTTGAAGACTTAAAGGTCGTTCAAGAATGGTTAAATGCTTACCACTTGGAGTTAAACTACATTAAGAATAAAGGTTTTAACATTCAGGGACATGAAGAAGATTACCGTAAAGCATATGCGCATCAGGTTCGTGCTTATTTTCGTAATGCTGTTCCTTTTGCACGTTCTGGATTGTTTTCTGAAGATGAACTCATGAGAGTGAGACAAACTGTAGTAGATACTTTGAAGAATGAACATTATCACTTAGTACAATCAGCGACCGACGGTCTGATCTATCATGTGTTAATTGCCTTGCAACGTTTAAAGGAAGACTTCTCTTTTGATATTCCAGAAGATGAAGTTAAACGATTGTCTCAAACATCTCAATATGAAATTGCTACAAAGATGAAAGAGAACTTAGAAGAAGAATTTGAAATCGAGTTTCCAAAATCAGAAGCCATTTTTATTACATTACATTTATTAGGTTCAAAAGTTTCAGATGATGATAACCCAGGAAATAATTCTGAATTACAAACGTGGGTCACAGAGTTAATTAAACAAGTCAGCATCATATTATGTATCGATTTAACAAACGATCATAAGCTACTCAACAACTTAATGATCCATATGAAGCCAGCAATACATCGTTTGAAGTTTGATATGACTCAAAAGAATCCATTAAAAGACGAAATATATCAACGCTATCCAAATATTGTAGAAGCGATAGAAAATCATATCGATATCTTGGAAGAAGCGCTTCACATCACCTTCTCCCAAGACGAACTCGCCTTCATCGCGATTCACTTCGCATCTAGCATTGAGCGCGTCTCAACACACGACAACAACAAAATTAAAGTCGTTCTACTATGCGGTTCAGGTATCGGCACCTCCCAGCTACTCAAAAGTAAACTCGCCAATACTTATCCAGAACTAGACATCGCAGATGCGTACTCAGTTTATCAAATTAACGAACAACAACTATTAAACGAAAAAGTAGATTACATCATCTCTACAGTTTCTTTTAATATCGACAGCATTCCAGTCATCCACGTGGATCCATTCCTAAACAAAAATTCACGAGATAAACTGAATCACATGATTAATCAAGCAAGAGAACAACGCATAGCGATGATGAACGAGATGGGTGACGACTTACGTGCTTTACTACCAAAGCATCGTATTTCAATAAATAATGAGTCATTAAACAAATCACAAGCGATTGATGTCTCAGTTCAATCACTTGTTGAAGACGACATTGTAAAGCCAGCATATGCGAAAGAAATTAAAATGCAGTTTGAAAAATTCGGTTCATACATGGTGATTAGTCCACATATCGCATTGATACATGCGAGTACAGAACAAGTGATACAAGGTGCAGGGTTTGCGCTGACCTACTTTAAGCATGGTATTACATTTGGAAATCCAAATCATGACCCAGTGCATGTAGTTATTACCTTAGCGACGAAATCACCTAAGGTTCATTTAAAAGCATTAGGACAACTTAGTGAATTACTGATGAACAAAGATTCTCAAGCAGCATTTCTAAAAGGAAACGTAAGTGAAATAAATGAATATATTAACCAAGTGAGTATGAAAGGGGAGTAACACGTGGCACTCGACATTTTGACTAAAGATAAAATCAAAGTGCAAGACCAAGTTCCAGACTGGTCTCAAGCTATTACTGAAGCAGCACAACCTTTGTTAGAACAAGATTACATCGAGACAGGCTATATAGACGCGATGATTGACAGCGTTAAAGAATTTGGACCTTACATTGTGATTGCGCCAGAGATTGCGATTGCGCATGCGAGACCAGAAGATAATGTGAATAAAGTAGGTTTAAGCCTACTGAAGTTAAATGAATCTATCAATTTTGCTGAAGATAGTCACTACGCCTCATTAATCTTTGTATTAAGTGCGACAGATAATACATCACACTTAAATGTCTTACAAAGTTTAGCAGGTCTCTTAGGTAATAAAGAAGTTGTAAATCAATTATTAGCATCAAAAAATAGCGACGAAATTATCGAAATTATAAAGGAGAATGATTAAGATGAAAATTTTAGTAGTATGCGGACACGGATTAGGTAGTAGTTTCATGGTAGAAATGAACGCACAAGAGGCGTTAAGAAATATTAATGCACCATCAGATATTGAAGTTGAACACAGTGACATTATGACAGCTAGCCCTGATATGGCTGACTTATTTATCTGCGGCCGTGACTTAGAAGAAAACGCAGAACGTTTAGGTAACGTGTTAGTACTGGATAACATTCTTGATAAAGATGAATTACAAGAAAAATTAGAAGCTAAATTAAAAGAAGATAACCTTATCTAATTGAAGGGGAGGGATAAGCCATGCAAGCGATCTTAGATTTTATTGTCGATATACTCAGTCAACCTGCAATTCTTGTTGCGCTTATTGCACTGGTAGGTTTAATTGTTCAAAAGAAATCCGCTTCACAAATTACTACAGGTACAATTAAGACAATTTTAGGTTTCTTAATCTTAAGTGCTGGTGCAGATGTTGTAGTAAAATCATTAGAACCATTCGGTAAGATTTTCCAACATGCTTTTGGTGTACAAGGGGTCGTACCAAATAACGAAGCGATTATTTCATTAGCATTAAAAGACTATGGTACAACAGCTGCATTAATCATGGTATGTGGTATGTTAGTGAACATCTTAATTGCACGTTTCACTAACTTGAAATACATTTTCTTAACAGGTCACCATACATTCTATATGGCAGCATTCTTAGCAATCTTACTTACAGTAGGTCATATTAAAGGTTCATTAACAGTAATTATTGGGGCTATCATTTTAGGTTTAATTATGGCAGTCTTCCCAGCATTGCTTCAACCGACAATGCGTAAGATTACAGGTAATGATCAAGTCGCATTAGGACACTTTGGTTCTATTAGTTACTGGGCAGCAGGTGCTGTAGGTAAATTGTTTAGTGGTAAATCTAAATCAACGGAAGATATTAAATTCCCTAAAGGGTTAAGTTTCTTACGTGAAAGTACTATCAGTATTTCATTAACAATGATTGCATTGTACATTATCGCTTGTCTGTTTGCGGGACCTGGTTATGTACATAGTGAAATCAGTGATGGTCAAAGCTTTATTGTATTCTCATTAATCCAAGGTGTAACATTCGCAGCAGGTGTATTCATCATCTTAACTGGTGTACGTTTAATCTTGGCTGAAATTGTACCTGCATTCAAAGGAATTTCAGAGAAATTGGTACCGAACTCTAAACCAGCTTTAGACTGTCCGATTGTCTTCCCATATGCACAAAACGCAGTATTAATTGGGTTCTTCGTAAGTTTCATCACTGGTGTATTAGGTATGTTCATCATGTTCCTAATTGGTGGTGTAGTTATCTTACCAGGTGTAGTTCCTCACTTCTTCTTAGGTGCTACAGCAGGTGTATTCGGTAACGCACGAGGTGGTATTAAAGGTGCAGTTGCAGGGGCAGTCATTAATGGTTTATTAATCACATTCTTACCATTACTGTTCTTACCGTTCCTAGGAGATTTAGGCGTAGCTGCAACAACATTCTCAGATACAGACTTCTTAGTTGTAGGTATTGTCTTTGGTAATATCGTTAAATTCTTAGGGCTAATTGGCGCTATCATTGCGATTGTAGTCATTGGTGCTGCAGCATTTATCTTACAAGGTAGAGCAAATAAAAAAGCGGAAAGCAAATAACATAATTTTAAGAACCAGCTATTCAGAGTAGAGTAGCTGGTTCTTTATATTTAATAATAAATAGAGAGCCCTTAGAAAACGGAAAAAGAAAGAATAAAAAATGACAAACAAGATATATTTAATATTATTATAAAATAATATGATATTTTGATAATGAGTACATAATAAGGTTTTATAAATATTACTAACGAGGAAGATATTTATGTTGAGGTTCTTATTGCTGTTGGTTGTAGTAAGTTTGATCTATGTGGTTGTTAAGTACCTGTATATAGTTGTTTCCAAATTTTTGAAACATTATCCGTATACTAAGGATAACTATATAGTTAAAAACATCCTTCTTGTTTCTGACACGAAGTATAGCTTTATCGATTTCATTATTATTATGACTTTAGTTTATCTGGCTTTTTATAGTAACTTTTTCAAAATTACATAGATTTAATTCAACTTTCTTTAGTATAATAAAGTGGTTGTTATAACCAAATCAAATAGGGACGGTGCAGCATGAGAGAACAAGCAAGTTTTGGTCAGTGTTTCGGGTTATTTTGGAAAAACTATTTTAATTTTAAAGGATGTACATCAAGGCAAGAATATTGGTACACGATCGCATGGGTAGCTATCTTAACTACACCAATTACAATAGGTGGCTTTTTCAGTTTTCTAGGGTATGTCTCTGGAATGATGTATTTTGCGGGAATGGCAGGTATGTTCATTCTGACAATGTTTACGTTTATTCTTTCTTTTGTCTTATTTATTCCTTTACTTTCTTTATTAGTAAGACGATTTCATGATAATGGAAAATCAATGTTCATCCCGATTCTTTTTGTGGTTATGTCAATGACTATTCCATATCTTCCGGATTTAACATTCAATCAGTTTGGTACAGGTCATCCAAACTTTATTACAGTAATTATGCTTATTATTCATATTTCATTTATACCGGTTACACTTGGATTAGGTATCTATTGCTTTGTAATTACATTGTTACCAAGCAAAGTTGTGAATAATAAATATCGTAAAGATAAAGTTGAACCAAAGCCTGAAGAGAAACAAGAAGTTAAGTCATTTTCAAAGACGTTATAAAACAAGAAATCCACCTCAAATGCTTCTTAAAAGTGATGGAGGTGGATTTTATTTACGATATTTTTAATTTTTCAAATGCCATAATATAAATGTTTTCTTGGTTTAGGAATTGTTCAATCTTTGCTTGTTCTTTATCATTTACTGGTTTATTGTCTTTTTTATCATATTAAAGTTGTAAATTGTTACTATTTTCTTAAAAATAAATTTTGAAATTGAATATAACTGACATCACTGATTATACTATTGTTTTGTCTATGAAGTTTTTTGAACTTTGAATCGAGATCTTTTTGCATTGTGTTTAAAGCATCAGTATTAATAAGAAGATTTTGGTTGATATCTTTCATAAAAGTCATTTGGATCTCGTGTTGTGCCTTTATTTCTTTTTGGTATTCCGTTATTTTTTCTTTAGTTCTTTCTATAGAGTTAAATATAATGTTTAAATTTTCTTGTGTTTCAGCATGTCTGCTTTCTTCACGGGCCCATATAATAGCTTCTTGCCAATTTCTGGCGTATCCATCTTTTAGTGCTTTAATTATTAAAAATAAAGATTGCTTATCAATAAATGAAGATGGAATATAGGATTTTAATATATTTAAGTAACTGTTAGTCATGATGTCATACTCTTTAGTTTTATCTTTTATTTTTTGTTCAAACAAGCGATGATTTTCTATTATTAACTTTTCTTGTTTATCGATACCTAACCTTTGTTTAAGAGAGGTATCTGAAAAAAAGTCGTATGTTTTATTTTTATCTTTATTGATATCGGGTTTTACATTGTAATTATCTTTGGTAAAAAAGATAACATGTTGTAAAGATAAAATAATCAACCCGACTGCCAATGAAACAATTAATGAAACAAAGTAATAATAGTATGTTGAAAGTGTAGAAGTGAATGAACTAAAAATAGCTTCTCTATATAAATATGCAGTAAATACAGGGATACAGAAACTAAAAAACAAACAAATCATACGTATGAAATCTCTTCTAATGTCATCTGTTATTTTAGAAGACATTATTATAGTTGAGATAGCAATGACGTTAGCTATGCTGATAATCAATCCATGCTTTGCGATATCTGATTGAACAGCACTAAAATCGAAAATTAAGTATAATATCATAAAAGAAATAAATATACTTGTAATATACATGAGTACAAATACCAACTGTTTTGGTAGACTAAGATGTTCTTTGACAGCGTCTACTTCGCTTTTAGTTTGAGCTGCCATATATTCTCTATACAGCTCTGTTTTTTTCGAATTATAAACGTTGTCTAAATTGGTTAGTAATTCTTGTTTTTGAGTATTGTTTTTGAGTAATAATTCGTGCTGTTCTTTTTTGAATATATTATTTTCACTAGATAACTTTAAATAAGATAGAAGTAAGTCTAGTAATTCTATGCGGCTTAACTTATTTAATACCTCTATCTTGTCCTTTTGCTTATTATTTTCATTAAATTCATAGATATTATTGTAGTTGTTGTTCATAAGATGACTCCTCCGATCAAATCATGACAGCAACATTTACTTCTATTTTTTGGAAATGCATAGCGGTCAATATATTAATATGTATTATTTTACTACAAAAATATGACGGTGTTCAGTTTAATTTTTAAAATATTGTTTTTATCGGTGGTTATCAGTCTGTTGTTTCTTGTTTGTTATTAGTTACTGTCATATTTTTAGTATTAAGTTCTTTTTAACGGATGATATCAAGTTACTAAACGCTCTTTAATTCACGACAAAGCTACTGATCTCCTTTGGTTTTAAATACAAGGAACATAATTAAGGTAACCACTAAAGGAAGTAGGAAGGCATCAGCTAAGTCCACCTTTCTGTCGAAGATAAACATCATCGAGTTGTAAATAATCAAGGCTAGTATGTAGAATAGTATGAATCTCACAATCCCTTTCATAGAATCACCTCTCAAAAGTTCTTGTTATTTAATAATTATAACAAACAATAATAATTTGTTTTAGTGATGATTTTAAAGGTATATAAAATCATTGGTTAACTCACTGTTTTTACATGACTTATAGTAAAATAAAAAAGAAAACTATCAAGATATACATAAGGGTGAGACGTGAAAATGGCTGATATTAAATTATTTGATGTGAATGGTGACGATGTAAGGGAATTAACAGGGCAATCAGTGACAATTGAGAAGGAACTTCAAACGATGATTGAGAATCATTTGGAGACTTTTTTAGGAGTTAAATTTCTCGCAAGTGAGTATACAACAGGAAAAAGACATGGCGGACGTATAGATACATTAGGCATTGATGAAAATAATGTACCTGTGATTATTGAATATAAACGTACGACTAATGAAAATGTGATTAACCAAGGCTTATTTTATTTAGATTGGTTGCTTGATCATAAAGGTGAATTTCAAATGAAAGTAATGCAACAACTAGGTAGAACAGCATCTGAAGAGATTGATTGGTCGAATCCACGTTTGGTTTGTATCGCTGGTAACTTTACTAAGTATGATGAACATGCGGTGCAATTGATTGATCGTAATATTGAGTTATATCGATACAGCTATTATGATAATCGTTATTTATTATTAGAACTTGTAAATGTGAATACACCACAAGTGAAACCAGCTGTACAATCGACAAGTCATCATAAAGAGAGACATAAAAGCTTGTTTTTAATAAATATCGAGTTAGCTTCAGATGAACTAACACAGTTATATGATGATTTATATAACTATGTTATGAGTTTAGGGGATGACGTGCAGTTTAAAGCGCAAAAGTTCTATGGTGCATTCAAACGTATTAAAAATTTTGTGTGTGTTGAAATGTTGCCGAAGAAAGGTATTATTCTTATGTATGTCAGAATAGACACGACAGATATAGAATGGGAAGCAGGATTTAGTAAAGATATGACACATATTGGTCATTACGGAACTGGTAATGTCGCCTTAACACTTAGAAATAAAAAAGATTTAGAGAAGGCTAAGGCATTCATTGAAGCGAGTTATAAGAATAACTAGTTGATGGTACGTATATTAGTGATGTACATGTGTTAAAATGATAGGCAATTGATAGTAGGATGGAACTGTTGATGATTCAGCAGTTCTCTTTTTTAATAGGGTAAGAAAAATTGATTTTTTTCAAAAAAAGTAATGACAGCCCTTACAAACTCAATTATAATAAAAGTGGTTATAACCAGAGGTGATAAAAATGAATAACTCTAAAGCTCCGTTATACTTCCAAGTGTATGAAGATATAAAGACTCGGATTGTAAACGGTGAATATGAGGAAGGAACAAAATTACCATCTGAAAGAAAATTATGTGATTTGTATGATGTGAGTCGTATTACGATTCGTGAGTCACTGGATCGTTTGGAACAGGAACAAATGATCAGACGTGAACATGGAAAGGGCTCGATTGTACTAGGAAATCATTATACACAAGTGTTAAACAGTCTTTATAGTTTCAAAGATGAGATTGAGAAGAATGGAAAGCAGGCAAGTACGAAAGTAATCAGTATGGAACGTATTGATGCGACGCCATTCTTACAAGAGAAAATGGGCTTAAAATCATTTCACTCAGTGTACCGTTTAATACGTTTAAGGCTCGCAAATGACCAGCCGATGATTTATGAAATTACATATTTACCAGTAAGATTATGTGAAGGGTTGGATAAATTCGATTTTAACCATCACTCACTCTATGAAACATTAGATCAGTATTATGATATTCAGATTGATAATGCATATGAAAGTTTAAGTGCGATTAAATTGAATAAGAGTATTGCGGATTTATTGAATGAAAGCATTAACGCAAGTTGTATGTTCATTGAACGTGTCAGTTACGTTAAAGGTGAAATCATTGAGTATACGCAATCTTATGCAGGTGGTAATAATTACAAATACACAGTGCAGCTGCTTTAAGCTCTGTGTATTCATAATACAACTGGTTATGACAACATAACAACATAGTAGGAGGTAGAATCATTTTGAAGACAACAGATACTTATAGAGAAATACAACAACAACCTTCTGTGTGGAAGAAAACTTTCGATATTGTGAATGATGTTTCAGCGGATTTCAAACGATTCATTGAAGCCATTGAACATAATGAATCGACTGACAAGCTTAAAGTTATTTTCACTGGCGCAGGTTCAAGTGCATATGTCGGCGACATTGCGCGTTTGGCCGTGGATAATAATAAATTCCCGAAATGGAGCTTTGAATCTGTACCGACAACACACTTTGTGACAAATCCGGGCACATATATCGACGATGCAACAACATACTTAGTGGTTTCCTTCGCAAGATCAGGTAACAGCCCTGAAACGCAAGGCACAGTAGAATTATTTAACCAATTGTCACAACACGTTTATCACATTTTCATCACAAACAATAAAGATGGCTTCTTAGGACGTTACGCAGATACTGAGAATGCATTCAAAGTTATCTTGCCAGATGAAACGAATGATAAATCACTCGCAATGACATCAAGTTTCTCAACGATGTTATTGGCAGCTTGCTTATTATTCAGTTCAGAAGAAATCGATGAAGCTTACTTTAAACGTGTCGAACAGAACTTCAGTTGGATTGATGCACATGCAAGAGAAGTTGCAGCGCAACCGTTCAAGAAAATTTTTTATGCCGGCACAGGCATGCAAGGTGAGTTGACCAAAGAAGTCAGCTTGAAACTAAACGAGTTGACTGCAGGAGCGATTGAAATTGCGAAAGAAACTACACTTGGATTCAGACACGGTCCTAAAGCTGGTTTGAATGACAATGCATTATTCATCATGTTGAGAGGCGCAAATGACTATCAACGTCGTTATGAAGCAGATGTGATTCATGAGATCGATATGCCAGAACGTAACTATCAAATCTTAGTGTTAGACGGTAAAACAAGTGATGATGCATTCACATTTACTTTCCCAAATGCTGAACATGACAGTGATTTAGAGTTGACGCTTGCGTATTTGATTTTCGGACAGTTATTAGCGTTTTATAAATCTGTTCAATTAGGATTGAATCCAGATAATCCAAGTCCAAATGGATTTATCAACCGTGTCGTTAAAGGTGTCACGATTTATCCATTTGAAGCTTAAGACACAATATTCAAGGAGGCGAGCTTGTTGAGTAAATTCACAGTGGAAGAAGAATTTATGTTAGATGGAAAGCCTTTGAAGATTTTGTCAGGTGCGATTCATTATTTCAGAGTGTTGCCTGAAGACTGGGAACATTCTTTGTACAACTTGAAAGCCTTGGGCTTTAATGCCGTTGAGACATATGTACCGTGGAATTTTCACGAAACCGTTGAAGGTGAGTTCGACTTTTCTGGGACGAAAGATATTAAACGTTTCATTCATACGGCTGAAGCTATTGGTCTTTATGTCATCATCAGACCTTCTCCATACATTTGTGCAGAATGGGAATTCGGTGGTTTGCCAGCGTGGTTGTTAACAAAACCAAACTTACGTGTGCGTTCGCGTGATCCGCAATTCTTAGAGTATGTGGAGCGTTATTACGACCGCTTATTTGAAATCTTAACGCCGCTTCAAATCGACCATCACGGTCCCATCCTCATGATGCAAGTCGAAAATGAATACGGCTCTTATGGTGAAGACAAGACCTACCTCAGTGCACTCGCCCGCATGATGCGAGACCGCGGTGTAACAGTACCGCTATTCACGTCAGACGGCTCATGGCAACAATGTCTAGAGGCCGGCAGTCTCGCTGAAGCAGACATCATACCGACAGGCAACTTCGGTTCGAAATCCCAAAAGCGTTTAGACAACCTGCACAAGTTCCATCAACAATTCGGCAAAACGTGGCCGTTAATGAGTATGGAATTTTGGGATGGCTGGTTCAACCGCTGGGGCGACCGCATTATTACACGTCAAAGCGATGAATTGATTGATGAAATCGGTGAAGTATTAAAACGCGGTTCCATTAATCTCTACATGTTTCATGGCGGCACGAACTTCGGATTTTGGAATGGTTGTTCTGCACGAGGACGTATCGATTTACCACAAGTGACATCTTATGATTACGATGCGCCTTTAGATGAAGCAGGCAATCCAACCGTGAAGTACTACAAAATTCAACAGCTGGTACACAAGCTTCATCCAGAAATTCAACAAACAACACCGAAAGTGAAACCGTTGATGGCTAAAGAGCATATCACGCTAACTGATAAAGTCAGCTTGTTTAACATCCTAGACGACATCAGCCATCACAGCGAAAGCTTCTATCCAGAATCTATGGAGACTGCTGGAACAGGCTATGGTTACATGGTTTATCGTACACAGTTGAAACGAGCGACTAGACAAGAGTATTTAAGAATCGTGGATGCGAGAGACCGTGTCCAATTGTTCTTAGACAATGAAAAAGTTTATACCGCCTATCAAGAAGAAATCGGTGACAAGTTTGAAGTGGCATTAAAACAACCTGTCGTTCAAGCAGATGTGTTAGTCGAACATATGGGACGTGTCAATTATGGTTATAAACTCGTCGCACCGACACAACGTAAAGGTCTTGGTCAAGGTTTGATGCAAGATCTGCACTTTGTACAACAATGGGAACAATTCGATATTGATTTTGACTTGTTAGAAGACAAGCACTTTGAACAAGCATGGGAAGCAGACCAACCAAGTTTCTACAGATATCAATTTGACATAGAAACACCTGAAAGTACTTACTTAGATGTAAGCGGTTTCGGTAAAGGCGTTGTATTAGTGAACGGTTTTAACATAGGTCGTTACTGGAACATAGGCCCGACACTTTCTTTGTATATCCCAGGTGCATTATTGAAACAAGGTCAAAATGAAATCATTATTTTCGAAACAGAAGGACAGTACTCAGAGGAAATCCGCTTATTACAAGCACCTCAATATATAGCCTCAAAACGTAAGGAGAGAACATCATGATTATAGCAAACAGAATTGACGGCCGTTTAATTCACGGTCAAGTCGCAAACTTATGGGCAACGAAACTGAATATCACACGTTTTATGGTAATTGATGATGAAGTCGCTCAAAGCACAATTGACAAGCAAGGCTTGAAATTAGCAACACCTGCTGGTGTGCGTTTAAGTGTCTTGCCTGTAGCAAAAGCAGCTGAAAATATTTTAGCAGGCAGATACGATTCACAACGCTTAATGGTCATTGCGAAGAAACCGGATCGTTTCTTAGAACTGATCAATCAAGGTGTTGACCTTGATGTATTAAACGTAGGTAATATGTCTCAAACAGATGAAACAAAGTCTATTACCCGTTCTATCAATGTAACGGATAAAGATATTAACGACTTTAAAGCAATTCAACAAAAAGGCGTTAAGATAACTGCTCAAATGGTTCCAAACGATAAAGCAGAAGATTTTATGACATTAATTAAGGGATAGTCAGGAGTGAAGACAACATGGAAATACTTTGGTGGCAGATTTTATTATTAACCTTGTATGCAGGGTATCAAATCCTAGATGAAATCCAAATTTATTCATCTTTAAGCCAACCTGTATTTGCGGGATTAATCGCCGGTTTGATTATGGGCGATGTGACAACAGAGTTGATTATCGGCGGTAGTATGCAATTAACGATTTTAGGTGTAGGGACATTCGGGGGTGCATCAAGAATTGATGCCAACTCTGGTACCTTACTTGCGGTCGCATTCTCAGTAGCACTTGGAATGAACCCGCAACAAGCTTTAGCAACATTGGCCGTGCCAGTTGCGAGCTTAATGATTCAAACAGATATCTTAGCACGTTTTGCTAACACATTCTTTGCGCATAGAATCGATGCGAAAATCGAATCATTTGATTACAAAGCAATTGAAAGAAACTATTTATACGGTATGATCCCTTGGTCATTATCAAGAATGATTCCAGTATTCTTAGCATTAGCTTTTGGTGGCGGCGTAGTTAAAGCCGTTGTAAATTACTTGAACTCAGATTTGAAATGGTTAGGTGATGGTTTAACTGTTGCCGGTGCCGTTTTACCAGCTGTAGGTTTCGCAATCCTTTTACGTTATCTACCTATTAAAAAACACTTCCCATACTTCATTTTAGGTTTCGTATTAACAGCATTATTCGTAACTGTATTTGATGGTATGACTGGACTTGGTACAGCAGTAGCTGGCTTAGATAAACACTTCGGTATTAAATTCACTGGTTTATCAATGTTAGGTATCGCATTGATCGGTTTCGCGTTTGCGGCAATTGAATACAAACGTACATCAGAAAGCCGTCCAGTACCGCAGTATGGTGGCGCAGCTCAGAATAATAACAGCGAAGGAGAGATTGAGGATGACGAACTCTAATAATCAAAACGGCACATCTTATAAATTAACCAAAAAAGATTTTAATCAAATCAATCGCCGTAGCTTATTTGCCTATCAATTAGGGTGGAACTATGAACGTATGCAAGCCTTTGGTTATTTGTATACTATCCTTCCGCAATTAAGAAAGATTTATGGCGACGGCACACCAGAACTTAAAGAAATGATGAAAACTCATACACAATTCTTTAACACAAGTAACTTCTTCAATACCATCATCATGGGTATTGATATCGCAATGGAAGAGAAAGAAAAAGTAAAAGCTAAAGACTCAGTACAAGGTTTGAAAGTTGGTTTAATGGGACCATTCGCCGCAATCGGTGACTCAATCTTTGCCTCATTAATCCCGACAATCTTCGGTGCCTTAGCTGCCAACATGGCAATCAACGGTAACCCGATCGGCGCATTTATCTGGTTAGCAGCTCAAATCGCCGTTATGGTATTCAGATGGAAACAATTAGAATTCGCGTATAAAGAAGGGGTATCCCTTGTTACGACAATGCAACACAGACTTGAGAACTTAACGAACGCAGCTACATTGCTCGGGGTCTTCACGGTCGGAGCTCTCGTCGCCACGATGATTAAAGTGAAGTTCGCTTGGATGCCGCACATCGGTAAATTGACAATTGATGTTCAAAACAATATCGATATGATCTTACCTAAATTATTACCACTTGGTATCGTATTAGCGATTTACTGGTTACTTGGACGCAATAAAATGAGTTCAACTAAAGCCATCTTTATCGTATTAGTTGTATCAATTATCTTATCTGCATTAGGCATTATCGGTAAAGCTTAATTCAAAGGTGGAAACAAAGAGATGAAAAAATTAATATTAATCAGTCATGGCGCATTTTGTGAAGGTTTAAAAGAAAGTGCAGAAATGATTTTAGGTGAACAACCTGATATCGTTCCTGTCCCGTTATTACCAGAAGAAAGTGCAGAGGACTTCCAAGCAAAATTACTTGCGGAAATGGCCAAAGAAGACGGCTTTACAGTCTTTGCGGATTTAATGGGCGGGACACCTGCCAATGTTGCGGCTAAATTATTAATGCAAGGTCAGCAGTTTGATTTATATGCTGGTATGAACTTGCCAATGATTGTCGCATATGTAAATGGTGAACTCTTAGGAGAAGCACAAGATATCGTTGGAAAAACGAAAGAGTATATTGTGAAAGTAAACGATTTATTATTATAGATTACGAATAAGAAGGTAGAAACATGTCAGAATATGTAATTAGCAACGCTAAGATTTACAGTGAAGATCAAGTGATTGAATCAGGATATGTCCATATTAAAGACGGTAAAATTGAAGCAGTCGAAAGTGGTGTGTATACAGGTCCGCTTACTCAACATGATGCGGAAGGTAAAATCTTACTTCCAGGATTTATAGATATTCATATCCACGGTGGATATGGCAATGATGCGATGGATGCGTCTGTTGAAGGGTTGCAACACTTAGCTGAGAATTTACTAAGCGAAGGGACTACTTCTTTCTTAGCGACAACAATGACACAATCTGAAGAAAATATTAATAAAGCGTTAGAATCAATTGTTGCGTATAAAGCAACACAAAACAGCTATAATGCTGCGGAAATTGTCGGTATCCATTTAGAAGGACCGTTTATTTCAGAACATAAAATCGGTGCACAAAATCCAGCCTACGTGCAACAACCAAGTGTTGAGAAACTGAAACATTTCCAAGAAACAGCAGATCATAATATCAAAATTCTCACTTTCGCTCCCGAAGTGGAAGGTGCTGATGTTATGTTAGAAGCATTTAAAGATGAGATTATCTTCTCTATCGGCCATACGACAGCAGACTTCGACCAAGTCAATGCCGCTGTAGCCAAAGGCGCAAAACACATTACTCATCTATACAATGCAGGTACACCATTCTTACACCGTGCCCCTGGTGATTTCGGTGCTGCCTGGACGAATGATGATTTAAGTACAGAATTGATTGTAGACGGTGTACACTCTCATCCGGCATCTATTAAAATTGCCTATAAAATGAAAGGCAATGAACACTTTTATGTGATTACAGATGCGATGCGCGCGAAAGGTATGTCAGAAGGCGAATACGACCTTGGCGGCCAAACTGTCGTAGTGAAAGGAAAAGAAGCAAGATTAAAAACAGGTTCTCTTGCGGGTAGTATATTAAGAATGAATCAAGGACTTAAAAACTTACTTGATTTTACAGGTGACACTTTAGAAAACGCATGGAGAACAACGAGTTTGAACCAAGCGAAAGCACTCAAAATAGATAATCAAAAAGGCAGTATCAAACCAGGCAAAGATGCAGACCTCATTTTAGTAGATGAAGACATCAACGTTCTGACTGCCATTAAAAAAGGAAAAATCCATGCCTTTAGTTAAAAAATAATCCAATAAAACCCCAACCCCCTAGTGAATATAAGATGATTCATCAACAATCATCACAGTACCCGGTTCCTAAGTAGTCATAGGAGCCGGGTTTATTGTATTTTGTAAATGTAAGCCTTTACATTTATACTAGGATACATTAAAATAAGAATCAGTTTTAACTTAAACGTTTAAGGAAGTAATCAATATGAACAATAATCCAACACTTCACGACGTCGCAAAAGCAGCAGGTGTTTCTGTAGCGACTGTTTCAAATGTGATGAATGGTAAAAAAGGACAAGTCAGCGAAAAAACGAAAGCGAAAGTAGAAGCAGCTGTTGAGTCGCTAGGTTATCAACCAAATACGTATGCCCGTCAGTTAAAAAGCGGCCAGAGTAACTTAGTTGCCTTTATTGTCCCTGACCAAAACCCATTCTTTACGGATATTTTAAACGGTTTAACTACAGTGTGTTTAGAACACAACTTGCAAGTGATTGTGATTTCGTCAGAAGAAAGTGAACAAAGACAAAACGAACTGATAGATTTATTTGTGAAGCAACGTGTCAATGCGATTGTGTTAGCACCTGTTTCGTCGCACCTGACATTAAAAGATGAATGGAAAAAGACACCGATTGTGACAGTAGACAGAACGATAGAAGCGAGTGATGTGCCAAGTGTCACAGTGAATAACCAGGCAGCGGGTTACCAAGCAACTAAACACTTATTGGACTTAGGCCACACGTCTATTGCGATTTTATTGGCAAATCCTAATATCAGTACAACTACCCATAGACAAGCAGGATATGAACAAGCGTTAATGGATAACCAGTTAACAGTTGATGCGCGTTTAATGAGTTTTAGTGATGATAAATTGGGGACTGAGGCTCAGATAAGAAGCGGGTATCTTGCGACTAAGCAATGGCTGACTTCAAAAGATGCGCCAAGTGCGTTAATCGCAACGAACTATTTATTGATGATCGGTGCGTTACAAGCCTTTAAAGAACTGGATATTCAAATCGGCAAAGACATTTCAATTATCGGTTTTGATAATAGTCATTGGAACGAAATATATTCACCAGCCATTACGGTCGTAGAACAACCAGCAAGTAAACTCGGTGAATGTGCAGCACAACTAATCATTGAAATGAACAACGATGAACCTGCAACTTCGGTAGAGTTATCGACGCATTTAGCCATAAGAGCATCGTGCGCTAAGAAAAATGAACGCTAGTTCGTTCTTTTTTCTTAACGTCAAACTTAAACGTTTAAGTTAGTTATAAATGAGGGGGAAATCTATAATGACGATAGAGAAAAATAGAAAGTTATGGATGGGAATACCGACAGTTGTATTCTTAGGTATTATCGCAATCTTTATTTTTATGACAGGAGACGGTATTGAACAAGCCTTCTTGTCTAAATACATCGTAGACATTGGATTCAGCAAAAGCCAAGCATCATTAGTCTTTGCGGTATATGGTGTGATGGTAGTAGTAGGTTCATGGTTAGCGGCAGTCTTATCTGACGTATATGGACCAAGAAAAGTAATGACAAGCGGTGTTGTATTATGGATTGTCTTCCATGTACTCTTCTTGACGTTTGGTTTGCAAGTTGAAAATTACAACATGATGTTATTGATGTACGGTATCAGAGGTATCGCATATCCATTATTCTTATACGGTTTCTTAGTATGGGTGACATACATTACAAATAAAGCACGTCTTGCGACTGCAATCGGTTGGTTCTGGGCGATGTTCTCAGTAGGTATGGGTGTCGTAGGTTCATACTTACCAAGTTTTACAATTCCATATATGGGCTTCATGGGAACACTATGGCTATCTATCGTATGGATTATGATTGGCGGTATTATTGCTTATATCGCAGTAGGTAAAGACAATGTGAAACCTAACGCAGATTTAGCAGTAAGTGATCGTTATAAGAAGGTGCTTAAAGATATCGGTGTGGTTTATAAGAACCCTGAAATTATTAAAGTATTCATTGTAAGAATTATTAACCAACTATCACTCTTTGGATTAGTGATTATCTTCCCAGTTTTATTTACAGATGAAATCGGCTTTACGATGCAACAATGGTTATGGATCTGGGGTACAATGCACGTCACTTGTATTGTTGGTGACGTATTCTGGGGTATTACTGCAGACAAAATCGGTTGGAAACGCCAAGTCATGTGGTTCGGTTGTGTCGGTTGCGGTATCACAACACTGACATTCTATTACTTACCGATGATTAGCGGAGACGTATTCTTGATCGGCGTATTATGTGCTGTATTATTTGGTATTACACAATCAGCATTCATTCCGATTTTCGCGATTTTCACAGCGTTAGAACCAAATCATATTGGTGCAACATTATCTTCACATAACTTAGCAGCTGGTTTAAGTAACTTCTTACCATCTGTGATTGCGACAGTATTATTACCAGTCTTCAATGAAATCGGTGTGGTATGGGCATTCGCATTATTATACTTCTTTGGTGCTGTATTGACGTACTTCATCAAAGTACATCAACCAGGATTAAAAGAAAAACCACGTAAAGTAATCCAACCTAAACCGGATAATGTAAATATTTAAAAAGGCAGATGAAACATATTGAAACCACTTGTTTTAGGTATAGATTTAGGAACAAGCTCAGTTAAAGTGATTGCGGTTGACCAACAAGGTTCGATTGTGACATCAAGCAGTGAACCTATCAGTATTTCACAACCGCAAAATGGTTATAGTGAACAAAACCCAGATGAATGGGTACAAGCAACAAAACAAGCAATTCAAACACTGACAGATCAGTTAGACGACAGTCAGTACCAAATAGAAGGCATGTCTTTCTCAGGCCAAATGCATGGCTTAGTGTTATTAGACAAAGACAATCATCCTATTCGCCCGGCAATCTTATGGAACGATACTAGAAATACTGAACAATGTGATGAAATTAAAGCACAGTTCGGAGATAAATTACTGGGCAATCCTATTCTAGAAGGCTTCACGTTACCAAAATTATTATGGGTGAAAGCACATGAACCACAACACTTTGAGAAAGCTGAAACATTTATTCTTCCAAAGGATTATGCCAGATATGCATTAACTGGCAAGGTTCAAATGGAGAAATCTGATGCATCCGGTACACTGCTTTACAACAGTGAAAGTGAAGCGTGGGATAAAGAAACAAGCACGTACTATGAGATTAAACATTTACTTCCAGAACTCGTTAATTCAACAGATGTAGTGGGTGAAGTAACTGAAACAATAGCGCAAGAATTAAACTTACCAACTTCAACAAAAGTGATTGCGGGTGGCGCTGACAATGCATGTGGTGCACTCGGTGCCGGTATTATCGGTGAAGGAGATGCGATGTGCAGTATCGGTACGTCTGGTGTAGTACTTGTTTGTCAGAAAGACTATAGTGATTATCAAAATAATATTCATTATTTTAAACATGTCACACCGGATATCTCTTATGCGATGGGGGTTACGCTTGCTGCAGGCTTCAGTTTAGACTGGTATAAACGTAATTTCTATGCAGAACAAAGCTTTGAAGACATTACGAAAGATGCGGAAAGTTCATCACCAGGTGCGAATGGTTTAGTATTCACGCCTTACTTAATGGGAGAACGTACACCGCATGGCGATGCAAAAATTAGAGGCAGCTTTATCGGTATCAGTGGTAAACAAACACGTGTAGATTTCTCACGTGCAGTGATTGAAGGCATCACGTATTCGCTTTATGAATCATTAGATTATATCAGACAGTTTTATCCAGCGATCCACACCATCACTTCAATTGGCGGCGGCGCTAAAAGTGATTTCTGGTTACAACTTCAAGCAGATGTCTTCAACTTAGAAGTTAAGAAATTAAAACACGAAGAAGGACCAAGTATGGGCGCAGCAATTCTAGCTGCATATGGTGTTGGTTGGTTCGATTCATTAAAAGACTGTGTTGAAACCTTTATTCAATACGACACGACATTCAAACCACATACACAAAAACATAAAATTTATGAACGTTACTTCAAAGTGTATCAAGACGTTTATCAAAATACGAAACAGATGACAGCGGATCTGTTATCAATTCAACAAAATCACGGGGGTTATACAGATGACAAATAATATTCCTGAAACAATGCAGATAGCTTTATTAAATAAACCATTTGATATTGAAATCAAAGAAGTCGATGTACCTAAATTAGGACCGAAGGAAGTCTTAGTTAAAATGATGGCAGTGGGTGTTTGCGGTTCTGACGTCCATTACTATGAACATGGTAAAATCGGTGATTTCATTGTCAAAGAACCATTAATCTTAGGTCACGAATGTGCCGGTATGGTTGCGGCAGTTGGTGAAGATGTGACGAAGTTTTCAGTAGGTGACAGAGTCGCAGTAGAGCCAGGTGTACCATGTGGTAAATGTGAACAATGTCAAAAAGGGCAATACAACTTATGCCAAGATGTTGAGTTTCTAGCAACACCACCGATTGATGGTGCATTCGCACAGTACATTGCACATCCAGAAGACTTCTTATTCCCAATTCCAGATTCATTATCTTATGAACAAGCATCATTAAACGAACCATTTTCAGTAGGTATTCAAGCTTGTAAACGTGCAGGAGTTCAACCAGGTTCAACAGTCGTAATTACAGGTATGGGTCCAGTTGGTTTAATGGCGGTTGTGGCAGCTAAAGCATTTGGTGCGACACGTATCATCGTGACTGACTTAGCAGATATTCGTTTAGAAGAAGCGTTAAAACTTGGTGCGACTGAAACAATTAATATCTCTAAAGAAAATCCAGTAAAACGTATCCAAGAAATTACAAATGGTAAAGGTGCAGACTATGCCTTTGAAACAGCAGGTCATCCAGCAGCACTACAATCAGCTGTACAATCTCTAGCAGTAGGCGGCAGCTTATCTATCGTTGGCCTACCACAACAAGAGGAAATTGCCTTAAACATTCCATTCATTGGTAACCGTGAATTAAATATTTATGGTGTCTTCCGTTACGCAAACACTTATCCAATGGGTATTGAAATGTTAAACAATACAGACGCAGATTTAGACTCAATGTTTACAGATTCATATGAACTTAAAGATACAAAAGCAGCATTAGAAAGAGCACTCAACAACAAACAAGGTTCATTAAAAGTGATGGTTTATCCTAACGGTTTCTTAGACTAATATAAAGATCAAATAGCCTCGTCCAAAAAAGCGGACGAGGCTATTTTTATAACTATCTGTCTTCATCATTATTCTTAACAAAAAACCTTAATATTACTGCCAACACTAATAATACTATAGTTACAACAGCTTTAATGAATGTGCTGATAGGCAAGAATAAAACAATCAAAATTATAACGAATCCTATGAGATAAAGTGTTTCTTTCTTTTTGGTATTCAAGTGGTATTCACCTCAGTAGTTTTATTTTTCAAAGATAGGTGCACAGGCGCCTACAATTGTTGCGATACCGAAGAAATCTAATAAAGCTTCTTTAACATCTGGTCCAGCCGCTTTTGCAGCTTGTGCTGCGGCGTTCTTAACAGCGCTTTGTTTACTATGACCAAGTTTTCTTAACTGTTTATATGCTCCAGACATCTTCTTAACAAACGTTAATGTGCCCCCGGCAGCTTTTAAAGCAGACTTTACTTTTGCGATTTTAGCAGGTGTAAAATTAGTGACAAGTGCATATCCTATTGCTCCTGTACAAGCTGCATAATTACTGACACTTGCTCCGTAAGTTTGAACACCTACTTCTTGTTCATTTAAGTAGTTTTCAATTGCGGGTTTTCCTTCATTAATAACAGAGTCTGGCATGTGTTCAATAGCAGATAATGTCCTAGTTAAACCTTCCATATCTAATTCTTCATTAGTATAAAAGCTTGAGGATTCGTTTTCACTAGATATTTGTTCAACAGCATCTATATAAGTTTGACTTGTTACACTGAATAATACAGTTAAAGCAGAAAGTGAGAAAGCAACTTTTTTAAAATTCATGGTTAGGCCTCCGTTTATTAGCAAACATCCCTAACATCCCATTCCAATAATATCACTTAAATAATAACAATATATATATTTAATATTTATTCAATAAAAATTAACATAAATATATAATGTAAATATCGACTTTTAACATAAAAAATTGAAGGAGTAGTAAGAATTGTTGTCAGTTAGCAGAGAGAGCCAGCTACTTTATTAGAAATCATTATATTATAGGGCATGAACCTTTAATAGAAATGCTAAATTTTCAAACTGAAACATTATTTCTTGTTTTTTTGTAAATAATATATCAAAACGTTTGATATTGTGTAATACTAAAAAAGAAGATTAGTGTTTAGGAGATGGTATAAATGGTAGAAATTATTTCAGCAATCATCGGGGCTATTACAACATGTGTCATTACAATTTATGGTATTAATTTGCAGTTTGAAAAACAAAAGCGAGAACAAGAAGTGGCTTATAGAAATGATTTAGTCAGTATGCTAGATATTTTGGTGTTTCAAGTAGCCAAAATAAGAAATAACCAACTTACATTTGATATGTCGAATTTAAATAGACAAACGACTAATGAAATATTAAGTGAGGTTGCAGATGATTATAATGCGTATGATATGCATCTACAAAACTTGGTCTTAATGATGAGTCATCATATAGACGAATCTAATAAAGATATACAAGAAATTATGAAAATTAATCAAGATTTAGTTGATAAATATAGAAAATTTGATAAGAGTGCCAAAATATATAAAAATCAATACGATCAACCAAGCTGCGACAAAAATATAGTTGTAAGATCAAAAATCAATTTAGATGTAACTGTTGGAGAGTTCATTGATGGTATAACTAAATTTGGTTTAGAGCGATATAGTCATAAGCTTTATAGACCTGCATTGATAAAGGTATTAGATAAAAATGATGGCGATAAATATAAGAAATATAACGCAAAGAAATATGATAAAGAATAAAAACTGATAACATAAAAAATACCGTATAAAGTTTTCACTTTTTAAGTGTCTGCTTTATACGGTGTTTTTCAAAATGTTAAATCATTGCCTTTCATTTACTCTGCTTTCTTCCGCTTCTTCACCATCTTCATTATCAATGGATATGTTAATGAAAGTACTGTCATAATCGTCAACACAATACTGATCGGTGACCCGAAGAAAATATCGAACACATTATTATTGCTGGTAATTAAGCTTTTACGGAAGTTCTGTTCCATATCTGATCCGACAATAGCTGCCAAGATGAGCGGAGCCATCGGGAAGTCTAAAAGTTTTAAACCTAAACCTAATAAACCAAAGATTAATAAAATATAGAAATCTACAACACTATAACCTAAAGTGTATGTACCTAAGTAAGCTAACACTAAAATAATTGGATAAAGTACTTTAGGCGGTGTACGTAAAATCTTAAGTAACACACCTATGAGTGCGATGTTGATAATCACTAAGAAAATATTACCGATAAACATACTGTTAATAAGTGTCCAAATGGTTTCTGGTTCATTTTCAAAAAGTAAGGGACCAGGTTGTAAACCTAACATAATAACTGCACCTAAAATAACAGCGGTTGTTCCTGAACCAGGTACACCCATCGTAAGTAATGGAATCAGTGCACCGACTGAAGCAGCGTTGTTAGACGCCTCAGGTGCCGCAACCCCTTCAATCGCACCTTTACCAAAGTCTTTACCATTCTTGTTCACTTGCCGCTCAGTAGAGTAACTCAACATAGAAGCGATAGAACCACCAGCACCTGGTAAGACACCGATAACGAATCCAATTGGGCTTTGTCTTAACATAGTCCACCATGTCCGCTTCCAATCCGTCTTCGTCAACTTCATTGATCCTAATTTCGCATCAGGCGGCTTCAATGCTTCTAGATGCATATAGTTATACAGCACTTCTGCCACCGCATAGACACCGATAATCACAACTAAGAAGTTAATCCCTTCACTTAGGTGTGGAATATCGAAGGTGAAGCGGTAAACGCTTGTTTGTAAATCGACGCCGACTGTACTGACCATGAGTCCAATCGCAGTAGCGATAAAACCTTTGACCATTTTACCAATAGATAATGAGACAATCGTCGATAATGTAAATAAGAATAATACAAAGTATTCACGTGGTCCGAATTGAAGCGAGAAATCTGATAGCGGTTTGGCGAGTACAATAAACCCGACAACTGCCACAATACCACCGATGAGTGAAGCGACTGCGGAAATCGTTAAAGCTTTGCCCGCTTCCCCATTTTTAGTCATAGGATATCCATCGAAAGTAGCCGCAATCGCAGAACCATCACCTGGTGTATTCAGTAAAATAGAACTACGCGATCCCCCATACATCGCGCCATAATAAATCGCAATCATTAAAATCAAGGCACTGACAGGTTCCATACCGAATGTCACAGGAATTAACACTGCGACTGCGGTCGCTGGACCTAACCCCGGCAGCATGCCTACAATTGTCCCTAAAAATCCGCCGATTAACACCCATAATAAATTCATAGGATGAAAGGCAGTTGTGAGACCTTCTAAGAACGTATTGATATCTCCCATATTGCTCCCCCTTGTCTTATGGTAAACTCACATCTAATAATTGAGAGAAGGTATACCATGTAATCCCTGAAAATACGAGCGCCACAATGATATTTTGAAGCCAGTGTTTCACCCCATTGATTAAAAACAAGACGCCTCCTAAGAAGAGGATTGTTGAAATCAAGAAACCTAAGCGTTCAAAAATCAATGCGTAAATAATAATCATTACTACTGTTGCGCCTAAGCGTATTAAGGTTTTCTTTTGAAGTAACAAGTCTAGAATTTCAAAATGCTCATGTCTTTTTTTATATTCTTGGAAGAAATAAATTACACTCATCACAATCAATAACACTGAAATGAGTAGCGGAAAGTACATTGGACTGTTTGGATCACCAATGCGTGAACGTTGTACATTCAGCGTTAAAACTAAATAGATGATGCCTAATAAAGTAAGTAAAATAGGCGGCATTAAACGAGCCATACAATTCCCCCTTAGAAACCAGCATCTTTAATCAGCTGATCATATTTTTTGCGTTGCTCTTTTAAGAATTTTTCAGATTCAGCACTATCTTTGTAGAAGTTATCCCAATCATTGTTTTTACGTAATTCTTGCCATTGTTTAGAATGTACGACTTTACGCATGGTCTTATCCCAATAAGCACGTTCTTCTTTTGTCATATCTTTCGTCCCCATGACACCGCGCCAATGAGGGAACACCATATCGACACCTTGTTCTTGCCAAGTCGGCACATCCTTAATGCCTTCAAGTCGTTCATCAGATGACACTGCTAACATTTTCAGTTTATGTACTTGATGTTGCTCTTTAACTTCTGATACTGCTGTAGAAGCGACATCTACATGACCGCCAAGTAGGGCAGTTTGTAAATCTCCGCCACTCTTATACACTAAGAAATCAAGTTTATCGACATCTACACCGTATTGTTTCGCTGCTTGTACGAATGCAAGGTGGTCGTTATTTCCTAAACCAGGTGCGACACCGATTGTCAGTGATTTCGGATCTTTCTTGAGCTTTTCCATCACTTCTTTACCAGAGTTCAAATTAGATTTATTTGATGCGGTTAAACTAATCCATTCAGTTGCCAGAATCGCAATAGGAGTGAAGTCATCATCTCCAAGGTCACTTAACCCTAATTCTTTATTAGACAGTAATAGACTTGAGTTAATGGCGATTGTATTTGGTGAACGTGATTTTAAGTATTGCCAACCGACTTCACCGCCGCCTCCAGGCTTATTCACAACTGTAATGTTTTGATTTGTCAGCTTTTCATCTAACATGACTTTCTGAATTGCGCGTGCAGTGGTGTCCCAGCCACCGCCTGGTGAAGCGGGTGCTATAATCTCAACAGTTTCATCAGGAAACGTATTGGATTTTGCGGTTTTCTTATCATCAGATTTACCGCAGCTCGCTAAAATAACTGTCATGGCTAACACGAAGTACCCCAATCTTCGCATAAAAATCCCCCTTTGTTTAAAAATATTCAATTTTACGATAATTTATCACAATTTTCAAAATTTAACAATGATTGTTAGATGTAATTATTATATAAATAACTAAGGGTATAAATTATAAAATATATATTGGAATCTGTGAAAATAAATGAAAACTTGAGGTTATCATCTTTAAGTGTCTGTAAGGCTGATATTAAATTCTCAAAATGTTTCGTAATAAAAATTAAATAATGATGTAAATGTTTTTAATGATGAATTGTGATTATGTTCTGTTTATGGTTTAATGAAACAAACGCTTATATGAAACAAGCGGGAAGGGGATTATTAATTTCACATGAAAACCAGGAAAGAAAAACATAGAAATATAGTTTATTTCACTTCGGTAGGGATTATCCTGCTGGCGACTTTAGTTGCGGGCATTTTCCCGAAACTATTCGGAAAATATGCGCAGAGTACGTATGATGTCATCGCAGGGGCATTTGGATGGCTCTTCTTAGTCATTATTGTCGTACTGGATATTTTCTTAATCGCATTAGCCGTTTCACGATACGGCCGCTTCAAACTCGGCGCAGATGACTCTGAACCAGAATTCTCATTCATGTCTTGGATTGGGATGTTATTCTCAGCAGGACTTGGTGTTGGGATTGTCTTCTGGGGTGTAGCAGAACCGCTGACACACTTCTTACATGCGCCGTTCCCAGGTGTTAAAGATCAATCTGCAGAATCTGCACGTTTAGCTATGGGTTATACCTTCTTCCACTGGGGCATCTCACAATGGTCTATCTTCGCAATGGCAGGTTTAACAGTAGCGTACTTCCAATTCCGTAAGAAACGTAACGGATTAATTTCTACAGCTATGGAACCGGTCTTTGGCGAGGCTTATCCAAGACCTTTACGTAACTTGATTGATATTCTCGCAATTATCGCGACAGTGATGGGGATTGCGACATCTATCGGTTTAGGTATTATGCAAATCAGTGGTGGATTAAATCATGTCTTTGATGTACCGAATACAAATGTGACTAAAGTTGCGATTACAGTCATTATGGTATGTATCTTCTTAGGATCAGCACTTACAGGTTTAAACCGAGGTGTTAAATGGTTGAGTAATATCAATATCGGACTTGGGGCAATCTTATTGATATTTATCTTAATCTTTGGTGATTTAAAATTCGTGTTAGAATCTTATACACTTGCGATTTCAGATTACTTAACACACTTTATTCAATATAGTTTACGTATCAATCCATACACAGGTGATAACAGTTGGGTTCAACAATGGACAGTCTTCTACTGGGCATGGGTCATTGCTTGGTCACCATTTATCGGTGGTTTCGTTGCCCGTGTATCACGTGGACGTACAATTCGTGAATTCGTCATTGGTGTATTAATCATTCCACCATTAATTTCATTCACTTGGATTGCTGGATTTGGTGGTACGGCATTAAAAATTGCATTAACACAAAATACAGGTATCGAGAAAATTGTGGATAAAGACTACTCAGTCGCATTATTCGAGTTGTTGAAACAATTCCCAATTTCAGATATCACAAGTATTCTAGCCATTGCCTTAATCTTTATCTTTATTGTGACAAGTGCTGACTCTACAACACACATTGTCGCAAGTATGGCGACAGGCGGGGTTGATAACCCTAACGTAAAAGATAAAGTTATTTGGGGCTTATTAATCGGTGCGATTTCAGTCACAATGACTATCGCAGGTGGTTTAACAAGTTTACAAACTGCTTCACTTGTGACAGGCTTACCATTCTCTATCATCCTAGTGTTGATGATCTTTGCGATTATGGGTGCCTTACGTCGAGAACCGACAAAACACTTCCAGATGTCATATATTGATGACGAAAAAGACTTCTCTATTCCATTAGAGAAACGTGAGAAAGAAATTCAAAAAGAACAAGAAGCGCAAGAACAAGCGCGACAAGAAGAACAAGAGAACCAACATAAAGAAGATTAAAATATCGAGATAAAGTGATAGCCGCTTCGCACGATGGGTGTGTGAAGCGGCTATTATTTATTGTATAATTTAAATAACTATTACATATGATAATTAAAAGAGCATTCACATAATCAGAAAGAAGTGTATGCTTAATCAGGTGAAAGGAATTAGAGAAAGAGAGAAGTACAACAATGATTAAAACGTTAAAAATCATCGCTTTTATTTTTTCAATTAGTTATTTAACCCTATTTATTACCAAGTTTGTTTACCAACCCATTTTAAGTGAAAAGATTGAAGGTTTCGCAGCACTAATTATTATTACACTGCTACTGGTAATTGCGGTAAGTGAGAAATTAAGTAAAAAAGACAAAGCATAAAACGTTTCGCGACATCACGAGGCGTTTTATGCTTTGTGTTTATTCCGATAGTGACTGATCCCATAAGTAATTAATATCACCCATAATAAAATATCAAAAGGATGAAGTAATGCCTGAAGGACAGACTTATGTTCAATAAAAATACTATCAAGTATCTTAAAGATTTGAAGTAGAATCATCGCAATAATGACATAATACAAAGGCTTTCGCTTAACTGTACAGTAAATAATGAAGCTTAAGACAACTATGGGAATAAGGATAACGCTCAATGTATAAATCATATGTTATGCATACCTTTCTTTATCTAAACGTATAAATAGCGTCGTATTTGATTTATGAATACAATCACATACTCAGATATTTAACTTAGACACATACTGTCATCTTCATAAAAATATTTGTAAAAATTGCAAGTACATTTACATGTAAGTGCATTGAATTTGGTTATAAAAATAAAGAATTTTATTATGTCATAATGTAAAGTAGATTGAGCCATAATATAATAAATGCATGAGAAAGTTGAATAGATGGTGGCAAATCTAATTTAAAGGAGGTGATGCCTATGGTATCGCTGAATTTAGAAAGGAAATGCTTTATGAGTGTATTTGAAGCTATAAGTATAATGATTGCGTTCTGTGATTTGCAGTTCACAATTCTAGTATTTATCTTTTTGTACATTTCTAATAGAAAAAAATAAACCATCTACAAACTTTGACAAGTCAGATGGTTTATTTTTTAACCTTCAATGTGTCACCGTCTTTTAACGGGCTCAAAGAGTCGTGTGATAGCACGGCTCTTTTTTTAATACACTTATATTATCGCACAACACGCATAAGAAGTACAACTGAAATAGTATTGCTACTGGCATTTGGTGAATTTATACTAAATCTAGTCTCTACTATTACGAAATTTGTTGAAAAAAGAGATAAAAAATAAGCCATCTTTCTGCTTTGACTAAGGAAATGGCTTATTTTAAAAATTTTCTATGTCACCGTCTTTTAACGGGCTCAAAGAGTGTACTAGCACGATTATTTTATAACATAAATTTATTATAAAAACAATAATAAACAGTGTGTAACAACTATTTCTAGCTAAACATTTCACAATCTTGTGACAAATAAAGAAATGTGGTTCAATTAAGAAAACGCTTTCATAAAGTTGTCACATCTTGAACTACAGGGAGAGAGATAGAAAAAGGGGGATTGTGAAATGATTACGTTTATTATTTCTATCATTTTACTAATTATTGGTTATTTCACTTATGGAAAGTACATTGATAAGATGTTTGGACCGAAAACAGGGAGACCGACACCAGCACATCATCAACGAGATAATGTTGACTTTGTACCGATGAAGACATCGTCTAACTCGTTAATTCAATTACTGAATATTGCTGGGGTAGGTCCAATCTTCGGACCAATTATGGGGGCATTGTATGGACCGGTCGCATTTTTATGGATTGTTTTAGGATGTATTTTCGCAGGAGCCGTTCATGATTATTTAACAGGTATGATTTCTATTCGAAACAAAGGGGCTCATCTACCTGAACTTGCGAGTAAATTCTTAGGGAAGGTCATGAAGCACTTCGTTAATATCTTCTCGATTTTATTGTTGCTGCTTACGGGAACAGTATTCGTGACGAGTCCAGCGTTATTGCTTCATAACATGATGGACGGTCGTATTGCGTTAGGTATTATTATCTTCGTTATTTTTGTTTACTACATTCTTTCAACGATTTTGCCGATTGATAAAATTATTGGACGTGTTTATCCAGTCTTTGGAGCGTTATTGTTAATCAGTGCGGTCGCAATGGGCTTTCGTTTAATTCAAACAGGCGCACCGATTCCAGAGTTAAGTTTAAAAAATATGCACCCTGACGGCGCACCGATTTTCCCACTGTTATTCTTTACGATTACATGTGGCGCATTATCAGGTTTCCATGCGACACAAACACCGATTATTTCACGTACTGCGAACAATGAAAAGAATGGCCGCTTTATCTTCTATGGCATGATGGTTGCAGAAGGGGTTATCGCGATGATCTGGGCAGCAGCAGGTATGAGTTTATTTAATGGTTATCAAGGCTTGCAAGGAGTGCTTGCGAAAGGGGAAGCAGCACTTGTTGTGAGTGAGGCATCTCACTTATTGCTTGGTTCTGTTTTAGGTACAATTGCGGTGTTAGGTGTGATTGTCTTACCTATCACAAGTGGTGATACATCATTTAGAAGTGCACGTATGATTATTGCGGATTACTTGAATGTCAATCAACGTTCTCTAGTTAAACGTATTATCGTTGCAGCACCGCTGTGTATTATCAGTTTCGGCTTAACACAAATTGATTTCACAATTCTATGGCGCTACTTCTCATGGGCAAACCAAACAACAGCAGTGGTTGCATTATGGGTCGGCGCAATGTATCTGTTGCTAGCTAAGAAGAACTTCTGGGTAGCAGCTGTACCAGCGACATTCATGACTTGGAATATCTTTGTCTATATCTTAAGTCAGAAGATTGGTTTCGGTTTAAATTTAACGCTTAGCTATTATTTAGGTGCTGTATTAACATTAATTTGGATTGCTTATTTCATTTATCAATACAAGAAAGTGACAGCAGGTGTGAAATTTGAGTTAGATCATCCAATCGTGTCACAGCGAGATGCGGCAGTCTAACAAGGTGTCTTAAATAGATTAGTTCAACCCGTACTCTTCGAAGGTGCGGGTTTTTAAGTTGTACTAAAATAATGTATTCACTTTAGACACTTAAGCAATATTTATATACATTTAGGAAATTTTAAACGCCATTGCATTACCTTATGGTAGAGTGATGAACGTAAGGAAGGTGACTTAAAATGGCACAGTATAAAGAGACAGTTCCCTACCAAAAAGAACGTGTGATGAATGGTTATGTATTATTGTTATTTAGTATCATAATTATCATGAATCGTTTACTTACTTATGCATTAACAGAAGATCTTAAACAAACCTTACTGTCTTATTTCTTTTTCATTCAAATAATGTGTTTAGTTACATATACCGCAATTTTGTTTAGGTTGAAGGATAAGAAAGAAATACGAGGGTTATGGTAATATTTATCTTTTTGTACATTTCTAATAGAAAAAATAAACCATCTACAAACTTTGACAAGTCAGATGGTTTATTTTTTAACCTTCAATGTGTCACTGTCTTTGAAACGGTCTCTAAAGCATCGTGTACCAGCACGGTGTTTTTATTTTCATCTATATTATGACACAATTTAAATATAGACATAAAAAAAGATGGGTACTGAATACCCATCGTGTTTTGAATAATTATTGGTGGACAGTTTCTTTAAAGTTTTCTAAACGGCGTTCTTTTTCCTCATCACTGAGATTGTGTTTCGCTACATAGCGATTACGTTCGTGCTCTGCACATTCTTTACAGCAAGCACCTAAATAACGGTGTTCGTTTTCTTCTGAAACTAAGATTTGTTTATTACATTCAGGGTTACTGCAGTTGATATAACGTTCGCATGGTGTACCATCGAACCATTCTTTGCCAATCACTGTTTTTTCTACTTGGTTAACGTCTACACTGATACGTTCATCGAAGACGTACATTTTACCGTCCCATAATTCACCTTGTGTTTCAGGGTCTTTACCGTACGTTGCGATACCGCCTTCTAATTGTGCAACATCTTCAAAGCCTTCTTTAAGTAAGAAGCCTGAGAATTTTTCACAACGGATACCGCCGGTACAATAAGTGACAATTTTCTTATCCATGAACATATCTTTATTGTCTCTGATCCATTGCGGTAAATCACGGAAACGTGTAATGTTTGGACGAACTGCGCCACGGAAATGACCTAAATCAAACTCATAGTCATTACGTGCGTCTAAGACGATAGTGTCTTCATCATCTAATGCTTCTCTGAATTCTTTAGGTGATAAATATTTACCTGTTGTCTCACGTGGATCAATATCATGTTCTAAATCAAGTGCTACGATTTCATGTCTTGGACGTACATGCATTTTCTTAAATGCATGACCTTCTGCTTCATCAATCTTGAATGTGATATCTTTGAAGCGTTCATCTGCACGCATATGTGCAATATAAGCGTCTGTGTCTTCTTTTGTTCCTGATAACGTACCATTAATCCCTTCAGTAGAGACTAAAATACGGCCTTTTAAATTGTGTGCTTTACAGAACTCTAAGTGTTCTGCCGCATACGTTTCTGGGTCATCTATAGTGACATATTTATAATATAACAATACTCTATAATCCATATTATGATACTCCTCAATCTTTCTATCTATTTCTCATTATAAAGGAAAAAGCTAAAACCTAAATGATGCATTAGACCTATTTTTTTACCGATAAGCATTATTTTCCACTGTAATAGCTTAACAAATCATTGTAAATATGCAATAAGTTTGTTTATAAACTTAATATTGAATGCACTAAAATAGGGTGAATAAAGCAAGAATTCTCATATACAAAGTCCTTGGAAGCTAAGTTACATTTGTTTTTCACACAAACGGGTATAATAACTATATATAGAACTTTAAATGAGGTGAGATACTTGGCAGAGATTAAACATGGCAACAATAAATTTTATGTTGGTGATGAAACGAAACCAGATGCAGAAATGGATTATACAATGAACGACGATGTGATGACGATTACGCATACAGGTGTAGATCCAAGCTTACGTGGACAAGGTGTAGGTAATCAATTAGTCCATGCCGGTTTAGAGTATGCGAAAGAAAATAACTTAAAAATTGATGCACAATGCTGGTTCGCAAAAGCATTTATTGAAAATACAGATGACAAAGATATTTTGGTAAATAAATAATAATGAGTGTATAAAAGAGGCGCGTTAGTCTGAGGACTAGCGCGCTTGTTTTATGTGTTAAAGATGTGTTTTGTATAACGGAAATAGACCCACACGATTACACATCCCGCAAAGATGATTTCAATCATCGCAAGGATTCCAAGCATTTCCTGGGAAATACCAGGGAGGTCTAATTGTGTATAAAGATGATACGTTGAGGCAGCAGTAACAGCCCACGGGAAAGTCAGTGCAGCATATGCGGGTTTGAATCGTTTCTCAATGATTTGAGGCAAGAAGATAACTGAGAACACAAATAGAAATTGCGCAATGACGAATTAAAACAGAATATAGCTGACTGATAAACTTTCAGTATAAGATAGATATGCATTTAAACATAAGGACGCAGGTGCACTAATAATGACTGCCATCGGTAATTGATCTTTCGGATAATAATGCCACATTCTTTCAAGTAAAATAAACGCTAAAAGAATCCAGAATAAGACTGAACTGAAATCTATCGCAAAGATACCGATTTTAGCGTAAAACGATGAAGCCGTCTCACCAATCACGCCGATACCGACAAACATTACAAACCAACTCGTATTTGGATATGTGCGGTGCTTTATAATGAAATAAAGGATAAACCAAATCATTAAAATAATATGTAGCAATACAGCACCTATCCAGAAACTTGTGAGTATTAGGTTATCAATATGGAATTGTGATTTTAAAATTGAAGCGAGTGTCATGAAACCCATAGGTAATGCAGGCATAATCGCAAAAGTATTACTGTCCTTTAATTCTAAGCCTAATGCTTTCGGAAAGCGTATCAACTTAATAAAAAATAAAACCAAGCAAATACTACCTAGAGTAGTTGCTAATAAACCTAGCCAAGCTAAGTGGATTTGAAATAAAATGTGACTAAAAGTAAATGTACCTAAAGCTAAACCGCAAATCGCGGCAGGTACGTTTTGAATCATGGATTTAAACATATATGTAGCCTGCCTATTCTCTCTCTTTGTATGTTCAAAGTATAGCACTGCTTATATGATTAAGAAACAGAGTGAAATGTAGATGATTTGAAAAGATAACAAAATAGAGAGAACCTTTTGAGTCCTCTCTATTGAGATTAATGTCCTTGCCCTTGTGGTTGTTGCGCAGGTTGGGCTGGTTTTTGTTGTTGAACAGGTTGTGGCTCTGGTTGCGGTTTCGATTGTGCTTGTTGGGGTTGTGGTTTTGATTCTGGATGTGATCCGCCACCTTCGCCAGGTTTATATTCTTTTGTTTCTTCTTTTTCTTGTTTAGGTTCAGGTTTTTCTTCAGGTTGAGGTGCTTGATAGATATGTACAGTTGATTGTTGGACCTCATGATGTACTTGTTCCTCTACCACAGGTTCTTCTGGCGCTTCTTGCTTATGTTCTTTTTTCTCTTTTTTCTCAGTTTTCTTCTCTTTTTGTTTTTCTTTATTTTCATAGTATTTCGCAGCATCTACTTGATCGCTGCTGTGATGCTTATATTTATCATAAGCAATCATTCCAGTGACAATGACAGCTGTCACAAGCAATGCAGTGACAACGACTGATAGAATACGTTTGATAGCTTGAAACATGATGTTGGCTCCCTATATCTATAGTTTTATCTTGGTGCTTGATGTATATCTTCATTCTAAGTTTATAGAATTGCCTTACGCTTTTCCACTCTTTTTATATTAAATGAACGTTACAATATTAAAATGAATAGAGATTAAGTAGATATTTGTCATTGTTAAATCATTCGTTGTGTTTAGAAAGAGAAGTTAGTGGTATAACTTTTATACCAACTTATTTGAAAGTGAGGAGATAGTATGGCAGAGATTAAACACGGACACAATAAATTCTATGTAGGCGATTCAGAAGAAAATTCAGATGCAGAAATGACATATGTACCGACAGGCAAAGATAAAATTATTATCGATTATACAGGTGTAGATGAAAGTTTACGTGGACAAGGTATTGCGAAGCAGTTAGTTGAAGCGGGTGTGAATTATGCACGAGAAAATGATATTAAAATTTTAGCCACTTGCCCATTCGCTAAACAAGTATTAGAAGAGACACCGGAGTATCATGACGTCTTACTAAAAGGTTAGTCTTAGGTATGTCTTAAAACTCCTGTAATGACAAGGGTTAGTGTGTTTGAGGTAAGTGTAAAGAAGCGCTGAGATATGACATCCCAGCGCTTCTTTTTAATGTAGTTTCACCTTGATTCCAGTCGGTGAATATTATATATAATCTTTAGATTTTCTAACTTAAATTTCTTCTAACTGGCTTTCGATTTGTTCGCGTTTGTGTTCTAAGAAGTCAGGTAATGCGAGTTTGCTGCCTAGATCTTTAACATCTGTGTCGACCGTAAAACCAGGTGCTTCTGTTGCGAATTCATATAAAATTTTGTTGTTACGATAGTAGATAGATTTAAAGAAATAACGGTCAATAATACCTGAAGTACTGCCAGGCAATTGTTCTAATTTATCTAATAATGTTTCTAAAGCTTCATCAGTTGGTACACTCACTGCAATATGATGTACATAACCACGTCCAGGTTTTACACTTTGACCTTGTTCTTCAACTAAGACAAAGTCTGTATAACGTCCACTAGGATTTAATGTATAGACATTATCATCGCCAAAGTGTGCGTGATAACCTAATGTGTTGGTTAGAAAGTCGATAGTAGGTTGTAAATTGCGTAAATGTAATTCTACAGGTCCCATTCCTAAAATTTGAAATTCTTGAGGTACATCTGTATAAGGATTCGCATGCCAAGCGTTAGGAACTGCGTTGTCGCCATTGACCATGAGTATTAGTTTTAAGCCGTCAGGATCTTCAAAAGCTAATGCTTGTTGTCTAAGGTATGTGATAGCTTCTGTTTCAACTTGATTCTCGTTCAGACGTTCTTTGAAATAACCTAATGCTGCTTCATTAGGTACGAGTAATACTAATCGTTCAATACTATTGGTACCTGAATGATGTTTTCCTAACATTTTCATTTCAAAGAAAGTTAACAAAGTACCTGGTGCACCTGTTTCATCCCCATAGAATAAGTGGTACATCGATGGATTATCTTGGTTCACAGATTTTTCAATTAGGCGTAAACCTAAGACTTCTGTATAAAATTGTTTATTTTCACGCGCATCTTTTGTGTACATTGAGATATGATGATGTCCTGTAATCAGCGTCACACTATCCCTCCTATCTATCTAGTATACTTTTTATACCTATATCATAACCGTTCCATTAACATAAAGAAAGTTTTATGTTTCTTTGTATAAATTTACCCCAACTTTTGACAAAACACGCAAACCTTAAGTTTTTGCTTTGAGGATAATCGCGTTATCGGGCATAATAGAAGCAAATACCTAAGAGAAATAGATGGGGTGAAACGATGAACTTGGTGAAAATATCGCTGCTGATTGCGTTAATGTGCTTGTTAGCATTGATTGAAATGATAGTCGCATCAACCATAGGACTAAACTATATCGTGGCTGTACTCATCACGATAGTTATGGTGGTATGCATCGTATTAATCATACTCGAGATATTTAAAGGTAGAAGGAAACAATAGATAGCTAAAGAGGAGCCTGATCCAGCCAGTTTGCGTATGCATCCGTCTAGATCAGGTTATTTTTTATGGGAAAATAGCGAAAACACTCGTACATGTAACAGTGTTATGTTACATTATGATTAGGAGGATAATTATGAAAGAACAATTAATCAGCAAAAAAGACTTATTAACAGAATGTGGCATTACTTACGGCCAATTGTATCGTTGGAAACGTAAACACTTAATTCCAGATGAATGGTTCATTCGTAAATCTACTTTTACAGGTCAAGAAACGTTCTTACCTAAAGCCAAAGTCATTAAAAGAATCGAAGATATTCAACGTTATAAACATGACTATGTCTTAGATGATATGGTCAAAATGTTCGCAGATGACGGTTATGAACCAGAAATTGAATACAAAGATAATGACACTTTGATTCAATCATGGGCAGGTTTCTTTTATCGCGAAGTCGGTAAAGTCTTGTTAGAACAATATCCGCAAGATCAAGCGGTTTATGTGGGTACTATTTTAGATGAAGTAGTAACACGCAGTATTGTCTCAATGGAAGAAGCACAAGATTTACAGGCGTTTTTACTAGAATATAGTGAAAATGATAAAGAAGCAGAATTATATATCTGCCGTAAATTCGGAATCACGTTTTATTTGCTGGTTGAACAAAATACGCCGATTAAAATCGATGATAGTGTAAGAGTCTTAGAAACAATTAACATCCAAAACCTATTTAAGAAAGAAGTGTAAACATCATGAGTCAGTCCATCAAAGGCATGGGTAAGAAGCAATTAGAAGACAGTGAATATGACGCGATTACTTTATTGGGAGAAGTTCAATTTCCATTTGAAACCAGTGTTAATAACATTAAAATGACGGGTGAAATTACCGCATCAGACCAAGTCAATGTAAACAAAATCAAACTGATAGGTAATTTCACTGGTCGTAAAAATGTACATGTAACAACAGCTTCTATTATCGGTGAAGTTGAAGTAGAAGAAGATTTAACATTTGAATTACTTAAAGTGACAGGAACTGTTGATGTCAAAGGTCATTTAAACGGTAAAAGATTAAAACTTCTCGGGGTACTTGAAACAGAAGGTAATTGCGAAATAGATGAACTTGAAATCGATGGTCAAGTTAAAGTCGAAGGAATGTTGAATGCAGATACTGTTGACGTACATGTGCGACAAGATAGTTATGTTCGCGAAATTGGGGGCAATGTGATTCACATACGCAAACACGATGGAGAAAAGAAGAAGTTTAAATTTATAACTGTCATGACTTCTCAGTCAGATTCTGCATACTTAACTGCTGAGGTTATTGAAGGGGATCGTATAGAAGTCGACCGTGTTAAAGCGAAAGTCATTCGTGGAGATCATATTATCTTACACGAAGATGTGGAAGTTGAAACGATTGAATATACAAAGACCTTAGAATGCGCTCAAGCAGCACAAATCGGTAAAATTACGAAACTATAAATTGTATTTTTAGACGTATTTTCTCTTAAAATATCAGAATAATTAGATTGTTGTTACTATTGTTTTAATTTTGTGCTAAAATTAATCTTTATTCTTAAGCTAATCGTTGAAAAACGGTTAGTTTTTTATATACAGGGGGGAATATTATGGGATTTTCTGCTGAACCAATTTTAATTTGGTTCGTCATTGGTTATGGGGTATTGATGGTTGCATTAGGTTTTGTGTATTCAAAGAAAGTAGAGAGTAATGAGGACTTTATTCTCGCAGGTAAAACACTCGGGCCAGTCGTATTAATGGGGACATTACTTGCGACATGGGTCGGTAGTGGTTCTGTCACAGGCGGTCAAAACTCGCTGGCTTATAGTTTTGGATTATGGCCGGCAGTCGGTTATGCGATTCCGAGTATCATCGGAATAGGGACAATTTTTATTATTAGTTCGAAGGTCAGAAACTATGGAAAATATACTGTAGCTGAGATATTAGAGATGAAATATGGAAAGGTCGCAAGTTACTTTGCGGCAGTCATTATCATTTTGGCGTTTGTAGGGATTGTCTCGTATCAATATCAAGGACTTGGCTATGTATTACATGTTTCAACAGGTATTTCAGTAGAACTCGGCACTATTATTGCGGCAGTGATTATTATTTTACTTGCGACTATGGGCGGTTTGATGTCAGTCGCACCAACAGATGCGTTAAGTGCATTCTTAATTACAATTGCGTTGATTATCGCAGTACCTGTCGCAATTGCGGTCGGTGGCGGCTGGGATACTATTTTGTCGAATGTACCGAAAACACATTTGAAACCAATGGGAACATTAACTTTTGTTCAAATTTTAGGTTTCTATATTCCAATGTTGTTCTTACTGTTAGGTGATCAGAATATTTATCAACGACTGGCGTCATCTCGTGATAATAAAGTGACACGTATCGGTACGATTGGGTGGATTGTCGGTTTATTAATCGTGACACCACTTATTTCATTGCTCGCATTTATTTCTCGTTCGATTTTCCCAAAAATTGAACCAGGAATGGCTTTGATTGCGTTAACGAGTCAATTGCCGATTGTGATTGGCGGTGTGCTCATTGCAGCACTTACTGCGTTTATTACTACTACAGGAAATTCATATTTATTATCTGCTGCGACAAGTGTCATTTATGACTTGTTCGGGGATAACTTTAAGTATAAGCATGAAAATAAGATGTTATTGATGACAAGAATTCTTGTACCGATTTTAGGTGTGATCGCATTCTTATTAACAATGTACTTCCCATCAGTGTTATCTGTTCAAATGTACGCTTATACCGTATACGGTGCAGGAATTACACCGGCATTATTAGCAGTGTTTATTTATCCGAAAGTCACGAAAGCAGGAGGTCTTGCTTCAATGGCAGTCGGTTTAGTAACAACACTGACTTGGGAACTTGGTTTTGTTCAAAGTACAGGTATTAACTCTGCGTTAATTTCTGTGCCGCTGGCGATTATTGTGTTAGTAGTTGTGACATTATTTACTTCTAAAGGAGGCAACCAACGTGAACTTGAAACAACGTCTTGATGCGTTTAGAGAAACGATGAAACAACAAGACATCGATTTAAGTATTGTAATGAATTTTGAGAATCAAATGTATTTTACTGGCTTTAAAGCTGTCATTTATTCGCGTCCGATTATTTTATTTATTTCCCAGGAAAACATTGAAGTAATTGCGCCGAAACTAGAAGAAGCGCATTTCAGAGATAAAACGGGTATTCAAGATATCTATACGTATACTGAAATTCCAGTCACAGATGATGTTCCGACGCATTATCAAACAGTCTTTAATGACTTATTAGAAAAATATCAAAATGTCTCAACGATTGGGATTGAAACAGGCTTCTTACCCACACAATTTTATTTAGATATTGTGAGTCATAACTTTAAAGTGAAAGATATCGGTCAAGCATTAGTAGAACAACGAACTTATAAATATGAAGATGAACAACAAGCTATTAGAGAGAGTGGAGAAATTGTCAGTCAAGCCGTGGCGCAAACGATTGAACATGCGAAAGCAGGTTTGACTGAAATGGATATCGATAACTTTGGAAACAGTTATTTATTCGACACGATTTCTCAAAACTATCCAGATGCGGAATTTGGATTTTTTGTAATGTCACCTTCAGGTATCAAACGTTCTACAATGCCACATACATTCTCTAATACGAAACAAATTCAACAAGGTGATGTGATTGTACATAGCCGTCAATTAGAGTTGAATGGATATCGTGCAGAATGTGAACGAACTTTCTTTGTTGGCGAGCCTACTGATGAACAGCGCCATGCATTTGAAGCGATGGTTGAAGCGCATAAAGCTGCGTTAGACTTTATTGAAGTGGGTGTAACCGCAAATGCGGTCGATCAAGTCGCAAGAACAATTCTTGAAGCGGAAGGTTATGGTGACTATATCAGCCATAGAACAGGTCATGGTATAGGTATTGGACAACATGAAGAACCCTCATTGCGCTTTGATAATGAGCTAGAGTTAAAAGAAGGCATGGTCTTTTGTGTAGAACCAGGTATTTATATTCCAGGCGTCGGCGGCTTCAGACATTCTGATACGGTTATCTTGAAAAAAGAAGGAACAGAAGTTGTCACAAACTATCCGCATGACTTAGAAGATTTGATTAAATAAACAATGCATAATTAAAAACCTGTGCTATCGTGTGATGGCACAGGTTTTTCAAGTTTCAATGATTATTTGCTTCGTTCTCGTAATAATAGACCAAGTAATGAAAATGAAAAGACCGCAAAGACAATGTTCATAATAGATAATACTTCAATAATGACGATGTCTTTACCTAAACGTTCAAACGCTCTGTTTTGAAGTTCTTGGTCTGTTGTGAAGCTGTCTTCACTAATACGTGGGTCTTCAGTTAAATCTTCTTTCATTCTTTGTTTTACAAAAGGCATTGTAACATCCTCCTTTGTTAGTAGTTACATTCCCTTTTGATAACCAGACAAAACTTTACTTATTGAATCGCTTCTTTATTTAATGCACGGTAACTGATCCAGCTGCTGATAAGACCGATAATTAAAATAGCTGTCGCAAATAACAATGCTGCATTATAATTGCCGGAATCTCCAATAAGATAGCCTGACACAAACGGCGCAATCATTTGGCCGATACTGTAAATAACAGTTAATGTAGCGATAAAGTTAGACTTACCGCCAGTCTGAAGCATCAACATTTGTCCTTTAGACATGAAGAGTGTCGTCAAACCTAAGAACGTACTACCGAAGATTAGTGAGCTGATAATTAAACTGACAATATGATGTGAAAACACTGGTAAAGCGACACTGATGATTTGTAGACCAAATGCCATATAAGTTGCTTTACTATAATCCATTTTCTCCGCAATCATTGACCATACTACTGTAGAAGGGATAGCCCCTAAGCCGACAAACATCCAACTGAGTGCTGCATATTCAGAGAAAGCAGGTATTGATTTAATGATTGCGACTAAGAAAGTTCCGGTAATAATATAGCCAGCTCCTTCACAGAAATAAGCAATAGAGAACCAGCGCATAAATGTTTTGTTGAGACGGAAGGGTATCTTAGAAGTCGCTTTATGATGCGCTTCAACATTAATATCTGGGTTTTCTCGCATAAAGAAAATAACCAATAAACTTAACGCTAATGAAAAGAGCCCAAGGATAATCCAAGTCATTTTCCATGAGTTGAGGTCTGTGTAGAAGAAGACAAAAATACTGCTTGAAAAGAGTCCGATACCAACAGCGCTATAGAGTAAACCTGAAATACCTTCTTTATGTGCTTGTCTTAATGCTTCTAATACGACGTTAGAGGCTAAGACAAAGACTGTTCCGCTTGTGAGTCCTGCGATTAAACGCAATATGGACCATAAAATGAAATTTGAGGTAAACCCCATAAAAATTGTAGAAAGCACGTTTAATACTAAATAAATTTTCACATCGACGACTTTACTTTTAATAATCCAAAACATCGGAATAATCGCACCGATTAAATAACCGAGATAATTAATCGTCGCAAGTAAGCCAGCCCCTTTACCATCCATATGTTCAGCTTGCTGCATAAACGGTAAGATAGGTGTATAGGCAAATCGACCGATGGCCATTACAATAAATAATGATGCCATCCCGAGTAATAACTGACGATGTGCGTGTTGTGACATGGCATTCACCCCTGAAATTTGATAGATGACCTCATTATACGCCTCAATATACTTTAATAATAATGATGATTCTTGATGTTTAACATAAGTAAAAGTTATCGTGCTTATAAAAAAATAGACCACTTTCTATTGAAAGCAGTCTATCTATAGTTAAAGTAGGGTTGTTAATCCAGTTTATTATTTCTTGTCTTCTTTTTTATCGTCTTTGTTATCTTTCTTATCTCCGCCTAATTGATCTTTAGCGAATTCTTTACCTTTTTCAATATACTCATCTTTATGTTCGTTTAAGTGATCTTGACCTTTTTTCTTAATATCATCAAAGTTCATAATCAAATTCCTCCTTAAAAATTAAGTACAGTTATGTGTTACCCCACGTATAGAACGTGAAACATATTAAGCGTAATTCTTTTTTAATTATCGTACACTGCCTAATTTTATTATAGATTTTAAGCTTATAGCATTTAAAATTCTTCTTTAAAGGTAATTACATTATTAAGTATTAAAGGAGGAGACAGATTATGGATTATACAACACTTGGTAATTCAGGATTAGTCGTTTCGAAATATGCGTTAGGTTCTGTTCCATTCTCCGCAACGAATGGTTTTGAAAATGCGGGTGGTGTAACAGAGAAAGAAGCGGCATACTTTATAGACTATGCTTTAGAGCAAGGTATTAACCAATTTGATACAGCAAACCTTTATGCGAAAGGTGATGCAGAAATTGCGTTAGGAAAAGCAATCAGACATCACAGAGATGAAATGGTCATCAGTACCAAAACAGGGTTCCCATATAACGATATCGCAAATAATGTCGGTGCATCTCGTTTAAATATAGAGCGTTCGATCGACCATTCTTTAAAACGTTTAGGTACAGATTACGTTGATTTATATTACATTCATACATGGGATGGACAAGTTCCGGTAGAAGAAACAATTCAAACGATGAATGATTTAATTCGTAAAGGAAAAATTCGTTATTGGGGTGTATCTAACTATAGTGGTTGGAATTTAGCCAAGACCTATACACTGGCGGTAGAAAATAATATGGCACCGCCGATTGCGCAACAAATCTATTACACGCCTGAATCAAGAGAAGCGGAATATGAATTGTTGCCTGCAGGTACAGAATTAGGTGTCGGCAACAGTATCTGGTCGCCTTTAGGTGAAGGATTACTTACAGGTAAGATTACCCGTGATAAAAAAGGCGAGCCCAATACCCGTCAAGGTGATGGATGGGCTGAGCCTTATGTAAAAGATCATGAGTTGTTCTATCGTTTAATTGAACTTGTACAAGAAATAGCACACGCACACAATGCGACAGTGCCACAAGTGATTTTAGCTTGGTTGAGAGAACGTCCAAACGTGGATTCAATTGTCTTAGCTGCACGTAATCAAGCACAACTGAAAGAGAATATCGCATCTTATAATCTGAAACTTACAAAAGAAGAACATCAAATGATTACGGATTTAACACAGCCACAACCGATTTATCCACTATGGCATCGTGCGATGAATTCAGCTGCACGTGGTTCTGAAGCTGAAAAAGTATATTTAGAAGAATATAACCGTTTAATGAATCATAGCGATACGTTACTTTAAATCAGTGAAGTACTGTAATTTAAAAAAGAATTTTAAGAAACAAACATTTATATTTATTGAAAATGTAAAAGATGTTGAAGATTTTAAGTAGACTATGGACGTATAACTCATGTATTAGTATACTAATGATAATTGTAAGCTTATAAAATTTTTAACAATACTAAAGAGATAGGGGAGGGTTTTATATGATCAAACGAACAGGTGAACATGTCTTAACATGGATTGGTGTCGGAATCGGTGCGTTAATCGTATTATTTGTGGCTTTAATGGTTCCATTAATGCAAAGTGATGACTTTGTAGCAGGTATGCAGCAAAGTGATGCCAGCTTAACGTATGAAGAAATCTCACAAGTAGCTTCAGGTATGCAAGTACTCGGTACTTTCGTATTAGTGGCTAATGTAATTGCGGTGATTTTAGCTATTGTTGGCGGAATCTTTATCAGCAAGAAAGCTAAAGCAGCAGCTATCTTATTATTAATCGCAGGTATCGTGGCATTACTATGTAACTGGATTTCAGCGATTCTTTGGATTATCGCATCTATCATGTTATTCAGCAGAAAACCAAAAGCAGCTTCATTAACTCAAGATGGTTACTATAACTATGATAAAGCGAATGAATTCGCACAAGAACGTTCACATGAACGTACAAGAGAAGAAGATCCATATAAATACTAATTCAATCAATATTTAAGCCGTCTCATACAGAGGCGGCTTATTTTCATTTAAAATGAAATTATTGATTCTAATACCATAAATTTTTCTCAAAGCGCAGAATGAAAACGACTAAGAAGATGAAGATAGTGTGACCTATCATCCAAACAATATAATCAATCCAGTGAAATTGGTAGATTGGGTTAATAGACCAAGTAATAAGTGAAGGATAGATAACGGCGAATAATACGATAATAATTAGAATACCTGCTGGATAGACGTAAGAGTCCCGGATGGCTTGAAAGACGACATATATCATTGTGGTAAAGACAATATGTAAGATGAATTTAAGCCCAAAGCTCACATCAAAAAAGCCTGGCACGAAATCCACATTTAATAATAAACTTGCGAGATGATGGGTATAAAATAAATCGGTCAGGCTGAATAAGCCGAATAAAAAGACAGATAAAATTAAAATGGACATTGCGTGGTACAGTACTTTCATAAATGACGCCATCCTTTATTAAGAGGTAAGTTTTATTGAGCGTATCATACTTTTAGTAGATTTAGAAAAGTTAAAGTGAGATTAACGTCAGTAATATGAATGTTTATTAGGTGACATATGACTTAAAAAATTGGCAACCTATTAAACATGTGGCAACGCTGGAAGTAAGGAATACATACACAGACTTCCAGTTGCACGACACACATTGGCTTTGAATATGATATAGTAACGTTAATTATTTACACCTACCGATAATTAGAAAAAGAAGTGAAGTAATCTGTACAGCGCAAGTCCTAAAACAACTAATAGAACGATGAGTCTGGGTTTGGTAAAGAGTACACTTCTCTTTGGTTTTTCCTCTTTATCAGGATCATAGTTTCTCAATTCTTCTTCTATTTCCTGATTAATCTCATCTAGACTTTTATCTTTCTCTGTGGTCATTGCTGAAAGCCTCCTGTAAATTGTTAAGATTATCTATACAATAAACCATAAGGTTGAAGCAATGCAAAACTATTACTTTTTGGAGGTCATCATGTATACATTAGAAACGATTGCACAAATCTTAGATACAGAACTATTTGATGCACAAGGAAAGGAACAAAATTCTATTGATGATTTTGAATATCAAATGCTGCATGTTAAGTCAGAATCAACCGCATTCATCTCTATCAGTGAAGCATCATGGAAACAATATTTAAAGAAATCAAAAGTGATGAAAGATGGTAATGCGCAAATCCCAAAAGATGTTTCAAAGATTGGTTTGATTATTACTGAAACCTATGTAGAAGATTTAGCACATCAAATTCCGCAAATTGTAGTGAGAAATGCGATTAAAGCTATGAAAATATTAGCCTTACATATTCGAAAACATTATCATAATCCAGTCATTGCGTTGACAGGCTCCATGGGTAAAAGCTCGACACGCTTAATGTTAAGTGCGGCATTACAACCTTATAAAGTCCAACAAAATAGAGGGAACAGTAATACACGTAGTGCCATTTATTTGCATATGTGTAAATTAGCGTCTAATCCAGATATTGCGGTTTTCGAAACGTCTTTAAATGCGTTAAATAATCGTGGAAATATGGCTGAAGTATTGAAACCGCAAATTGCGATTGTCACAGGAATCGGCTCTGCACATCTATCCACTATTGGTTCAACGGAAGAAATTGTAGCTTTCAAATCAAGGATTTTTGCGGGATTAAATCAAGACGGTATCGCGATTTATAATGGTGACACACTCCATCAAAATGAGCTGAAACAAGCTGCATCAATTCATACTAAACATGTATTTCGTTATAGTACTGAAGATAATTCGGCAGACATTTATACGACACAAATCAAACCTGTGAAAAAAGCAGTAGAAGTGACAACGAATGATGGTTATCAATTTGAAGTGCCTTCTGTCAGTAAGGGCATGGTTGAGAATGCTTTGGCAGTATTATTAACGTTGAAACATTTGAAAGTTGATGTAAAGCAACACTTGAAACAGTTAGCGCAAACTCAACTTTTTAAGAAGGTCTTAGAATTCAGACCTGTGAAAAGTCTGCATGAAGAAGCTACGGTACTTGATGATACGCATAATGCTTCTTTGCCTGCAATGTTGAATGCGATTGATGCGTTTAATTCACAAGCGCCATTCTTTAAAGGACATAAAATTATTGCGTTAGGTCAAATCAGTGATTTAGGTGAGCAGACTGACCGCGTGCATGCTGAATTAGTGCCTGCCTTAGAACAGTCTGAAGCGGATTATATTTTATGTATGGATCAACCATTACGTAAAGTAGTGAATAAAGTTAAAGGTAAATATATTACGTGGTATCACAATAAAGATTTAATGTTGAAAGATTTATGTTATTTGATTAATCAAGATGCTTTAGTGTTGATGAAATCTTCTGTAACTCAAACAGAGTTTCCCAAAGTCGCAAGTCAGCTTCAAAATGCTTTACTGCATTATGAGAGAAGTGGGGACGAAGAGAAGCATTTTGAAGCGGCTGCTAGCCAAGGGCGCGCATATCTTATTTATAATTTAGAAACTGATCAGATTGAAACGCAATCTAATCGTTATGGTTCAGCCACAATAGAAGGTTTGACACCGATTATTTACTACCTAGATGCAAAACAACGAGAAGTTCAAAATTATACGGTTACTCTCAAACAATGGCCTACAAACAATGACACTTACTATGAAGGTATGCAGCTTTCGTGGAGGGATCTAGTAGAAGCCATGAATGACACACCACATCCATCGTTAGTCTATCAATTAGCACATGAACTGTATCCAACGCATCAAGCAAGAAAAAGACATGTGCAAGAATTGGTTAAACAATTAAAAATGTCTGATTCTGTAGCGATTAACTTAACAGGGCGTTTCAGAATGAAAGAGCGTCAAACGTTCAGTGTAGATGACTTACTCGCCTTATTAAAATATGGACAAAACCAATTATTTGAGAATGATAAAGGTGGAATAGTCATTGGTGAATACGGTCGTCATGGCATTTTAAAAGATGGTAAGCAAGTTATTATTTTCACAGGATTTGAAAGTGAAGATGAAGCAAAATCATATTTATCAAGAAAAGTCTGAGGTTAATTTTGTCTGGGGTTAGCCTTAGACTTTTTATTTTATTCTCAAAATGGATTTTGAATTAAAATGTGATTTATGACAAAACTATATTAGTTTTAAAATAATCGGTAGGTAATTTATAAAAAAGATGAGTTCTATATAAATATAAATCTAACCAATTGCATGGGATTAATCAAACTTGGACAAAATGTGTCTGAAAAATAAAAAAATTGTCAAATTAATGCAAAATTGTTTATTTATTGCTCACTTGTGTAATATAATAGGGTAAGGCCTTACAAAAATAAGTAGGAGGGATTTCTTGAACAATCAAGACTTTTTCAACAAACGCAATCGTTATTCAATTCGTAAAATCACTGTAGGGGCTGCCTCAGTTATTGTAGGGGCAACATTATTTGCGAATGCGAATGACGCACAAGCCGCTGAAAATACTACAAGCGGTGAGACAACGAACGTCACTACAACTACAGAGTCAACACCACAAGAACAAACTCCGACAACTGACACAAAAACACAAAGCACAACGACAACTGAAACAACAGCTACACAAGATCAAACACCAGCTCAAGATACATCAGCAACAAATACAACTGATGCGAAAGCAGAGCAAACTGTAGCAGGGGAACAAGCATCAACTGATTCTACCCAACAGTCGACAGAAACAACTGCACCAAAAGCAGATGCACCAGCAACTACAGAAACAAAAACACCAACAACTGAAACAACTGCAGATACAACTGCGACTGAGCAAAATGCAACAGCTAAAGAACAAGCACCAAAAATTGATGCTCAAACAACAACAGATACAAATACAGCAAACACAACTACGACTGAGCCGAAAACAACTGAAACAAATACTGACCAAACAGTTGATAAGCAAACATCAACAACAAATACATCAGCACAACAAGAATCACAATCAACTCAAGATGCTCAACCAACACAGGAAAATGCATTGAATGCTTCAACACCTGTTGCGCCAGTTGAAGCTCCAACAACAGGCACAAATGAAACAACAACAACTGGTGATACAGCTGCACAAAATGCAACAGCACCAGCTAATGAAACAACAACACAACAAGCGCAATCTGTTGAACCACAACAAGATGCACAAACAACTGCACAAGCACCAGTATCAGATGCTGAACAACCAGCATATGATCCAAATGCAGCGCAATTATCTGATGCAAACGCTACTACAGCAGCAACAGTAGGTGACACTTCAAATACAGCTGATCCAGCAGATTTGAATAAATCAGTACAAGATTACTCAAATCAAAAAGATAGTTCTGAAGTACTTGCAGCACCAACAAATACAACTGCAACACGTTCAACTGAACAACCTACACAAGAAGGAGCTGCACAAACATTTGCACTAGCGCAAGCAGCACCGACTGGCAACAATGTTGATGGAGATGTAACAGCTTCAAATATTCAAATCGGTCCAAACTCAATTCAAGCGAACGATAGTGAATCAACATATATGTCAGCTGATTTAGCAATTGCTGACAGTGTTCAAGCTGGAGACTACTTCAATGTTCAATTCCCAGAGTACTTGAACTACTACGGAAACAGTACACCAAGCAGTTCTAAAATTCCTGACTTGATGAATGGTACTGAAGTAGTTGCAACAGGCGCATTTAATCCTGATTCAAACTCATTAACATACACATTCTCTGATTATGTTAATAATCATGATAATGTAACAGGTCATTTTGAAATCCCATTATATGCGGATAGACAAGCTGCTCCAACAGACGGCACATACCCAGTAGAAACAAATGTAGCTGGTGAAACATACAGTACTGATATTGATATCAATTACAGAACTTCAGATTCACCATACCCATCAAACGTAGATAGCTTTATCACTACAACTGATAGAAACACTGGTGAATATAGACAAATTGTATATGTAAACCCACAAGGTAAACAATCGTATAATGCGACAGTGAACTTATACAATTATTGGCCAGATACAGCTGACGGCACACCAGCTCAAAGTTCAGCACAATTAAATCCAGATGTGACAAACTTCAAGATTTACGAAGTGAGAAATGGTGAACAACTGAACCCAAGTTTCTACGTAGATGAAAACAATCCGAACTTGGTAGACGTTACAAATAATCCAGATGCGATTTACAACTTCAACCCACAATATTCAGTAGATGAAAATGGTGGAGAAGTTCTATCACTAGATTTCCAAGACTTAACTTCAAACGGAAGTCGCTATATTATTGTTTTAGATAGCGTGGCTCAAGACGGTTCACGTGAACAAATCAAAACAAGATCAGAAATGATTTCAGATGCGACAAATGATGGCCAAGGTCATACTTACTACACATGGGATAACTACAACGTTTACAATAGTGGTTCTGGTGAAGCAGACGGTGACGATACAGACGCCGATGCTGACGCGGACGCAGATGCCGATGCCGACGCAGACGCTGATGCCGACGCTGATGCTGATGCCGATGCTGATGCTGATGCCGACGCAGATTCAGATGCAGACGCCGATGCCGATGCTGACGCAGATGCTGATGCTGATGCCGACGCAGACGCCGATGCCGATGCCGACGCCGACGCCGATGCCGATGCTGATGCTGATGCCGACGCAGACGCAGATGCCGATGCAGACGCAGACGCAGACGCCGACGCCGACGCCGATGCCGATGCTGATGCTGATGCCGACGCAGACGCGGATGCCGATGCTGATGCCGACGCAGACGCAGATGCTGATGCCGACGCAGATGCCGACGCAGATTCAGATGCAGACGCAGATGCCGACGCAGACGCGGATGCCGACGCTGACGCAGATGCTGACGCCGACGCCGATGCAGACGCTGACGCCGACGCGGATGCCGACGCAGACGCAGATGCTGATGCCGACGCGGATGCTGACGCTGACGCAGACGCAGATGCCGATGCTGATGCCGATGCCGATGCTGATGCCGATGCCGATGCTGATGCCGACGCCGATGCTGATGCCGATGCCGACGCAGACGCGGATGCCGACGCCGATGCTGATGCCGATGCCGACGCCGATGCTGATGCTGATGCCGACGCAGATGCCGACGCAGATTCAGATGCAGACGCAGATGCCGACGCAGACGCGGATGCCGACGCTGACGCAGATGCTGACGCCGACGCCGATGCAGACGCCGACGCCGACGCGGATGCCGACGCAGACGCGGATGCCGACGCGGATGCTGACGCTGACGCAGACGCAGATGCCGATGCTGATGCCGATGCCGATGCTGATGCCGATGCTGATGCTGATGCTGATGCCGACGCCGACGCAGATTCAGATTACCCTGTTGAACCAAATGAACCAGGTAATCCAGATGAACCAGGACACCCTGGCACTCCAGAACAAGGTACTACACAAGGTTCAAATGGTGAACAACCAGCACAAGCTGAAGGTCATGGCGATAAAGAATTACCTGACACAGGTGAAGAGAATAATAATAAAGAAGCTACATTATTCGGTGGCTTATTCGCAGCACTAGGTTCTGCATTATTATTCGGACGCCGTAAGAAAAATAAAGAACAATAATTCTATTTAAATAGTGGGCTGGACTTTGTTCCGGCCCATTTATACATACTGAATGAGAAGGGGTTTGGACATGACAATTAACAACGAGATTGAACAAATTTTACAAAAAGCAGATCAACAGCTATTAGGTAAAGATTATGTGTTTGTTAGTTTAGGTAATCCCAATATGAAAGCTTCTGTAAAATTGATTAAGCAGTCACGTAATCTTAAAAGAGATATTACGAAACAATATGAACAGTTTAAAAAGAAAGCTGGTAAGTATCCTAAGTGGGTTAAAATTGATTTTGTTTATCGTACGAAAGAAGTTGTCTTTGAAGATGTTAAAAGAGATTTAGAAGAGACACGTCGAAACTATATTGATTACGGAATTGCTTATGATAAGAATTGGAATTTAACTTTCATGGCAGAAGAAATTAATATTAATGCCTTTGTCAGACCGACTAAAGATAAAAAGTCTTTCTTCTTATCTGAGGATAATATCAATAACTATTTGAAGAAATATACAAAACATAAACAGTTCTATAGACATCAAGATTATATGGGTAAGCCGATTAAAAAGTTTTATACAAAGGGTTACTTTATTGAAAATCATGAGGTTTATGAATTAGCCGCAGAGGGTCGTGAAAAAGGATTACGTCATGTTGAAGATTTGTCACAAGAAATTGATAAAATGTTGGAAACTTCGACAGATTATCTTGCGAATGAATTACAACCAAGCGGTCAATTTATCTATGGTTATTTTCCACACTTCGATAAGAAAATCAGTTTCTATAATAATTTGAGACATGCTTCTTCAACTTATGCGCTAATGGAAGGATTACATTACTTAAACAAAGATATCACTATAGCTGAAAAAGCGATTGATTACTTAATCGACAATTGCTTATACAAGCAAGGAGAAGTCGCACATATATTTGATGACACTAAAAATATTAATGAAATTAAACTAGGTCAAAATGCGGCATTTGTTTTTGCGATTTGTGAGTATCTAAAAATAAAACCAGGTAACCAGAAGTATTTAGAAGCTGCACAACAAGTGGCAGAAGGTATGGTTTCAATGATTGACAGTGAAACAGCTGAAACTGTACATGTCTTACAATATCCTAGTCTAGAAGTTAAAGAAAAGTTCCGTGTGATTTATTATGATGGTGAAGCTGCGTTAGGATTATTACGACTTTATCAAGTTGATCAGAATGAAAAATGGTTAGAAACAGTACGTCATATGTTTGAACGATTCATTTCACAAAGTTACTGGAAGAACCATGATCATTGGTTAGGTTATTGTACGAATGAATTAATCCAAATTGCGCCTGAAGCGAAATATATAGAATTTGGAATTAGAAATGTTTCTAGTTATTTAGACTACATTAAGAATCGTATTACAACTTTCCCAACATTCATGGAGATGTTGATGGCAACGTATCATATTGTACGTAAAGCCAGAGAAAAAGGTTTTGGGGAAATCGTAAATCGATTGATTAACGTAGATGATTTAATGACAACGATTCATAAACGTGCAGATTATCAGCGTACAGGATACTTCTATCCAGAACTTGCGATGTACTTTAAAAATCCACAACGTATTCTTGGTTCGTTCTTTATCAAACACCATGGTTATCGTGTACGCATTGATGATATCGAACACTATATTTCTGGTTACGTCCAATACCAAAAAGTCTTTAAATAATGACATATAAAACAGGCCATGAACAAAATTACGAGTTCATGGCCTGTTTTATTATGAAAATAATTCATCCACTGTAACTTTAAACTGTTTAGCGATTTTAAAAGCTAAGCTTAAAGAAGGATCATACTTATTATTTTCAATCGCATTAATCGTTTGTCTCGAAACATTGACACTTTTACTTAGTGCTTCTTGAGACATCCCATTTTGTTTGCGATACAATTTTATTTTGTTTTTCATAACTCTCACCCTTTGTAGGTGTATTTTCTCATCACTCTATGTCTATTATGAATACTTTCGTTTAACGATTACATAATTATAAACTAAACTTCCCATTATAATAACTAAAAAGACAGCTTCAGGATATTTCGAGATAAAACTATGTGCACTGACTAAACCAAGCGTACGATTTAGAAAGGCGAATGTAATGAGAAGAATAGTAATGATAAAAGTCTTTGCGAGTACTTCTAAAATAATTTTAGTTTGACGTTCGTCATAATGAGACTCAGTTTGAACATCTACTGCTTCTGAAGGCATATAATTTTTTAAGAAGCCTCTCCAAGCAAATGCGAAAGCAACTAAGGTTACAATAGGGATGATAATTTTAAGTAATATCATGATGTCCCTCCTGAAATGTAAAGTTTATTTGACATTTTTAGAATACTGCTACGCTTAAATAATGTCAAGTATGTTTTACATTTCGTATAAAAAAACAGAGCCGAATGGCCCTGTTTTAAATTCCTAAATGTTCTTTAAATGTGTGTCCTGTATAGTTTTTTCGGTAAAGTCCGCGTTTTTGTAATTCTGGAACAATCAAATTCACAAAATCATCTAAGCTATCCGGCAAGGTAGGAGGCATTAAGTTGAAACCATCTGCCACACCTTCTTTGAACCAATGTTCCATTTCATCCACAATTTCCACAGGTGTTCCAATCAATGTTAAATGACCACCACCTGCATTTAAATATCCCAATAACTCTCGTACAGTGGGGTCTGTATCTCTGATAATCTCAAGGACTGTTTCATAACGACCTACAGGCCCAGTAAATTCAGAGACAGGAGGTAAGTCTGGGACTTTGTCATCTAAATCCCAATTATGACAATCTTGTTGGACAAAGAAACTGAGTTGATTTAGCGCTGTTTCAATCGGTAGTTGATTATCAAGCGCCGCTTTTTTCTCTAAAGCTGCTTCATGGGTTTCTGCGACATAAGTCACCAGACCTGGGAAGACTTTAAGGTTGCGGTCAGTCTGACCGGTACGTTTGATTTCATCATCTAAGCGTTGTCTGAACTGTTTTGCTTGTTTGATATTCCAAGAAACAGAGTAAACTGCATCTGCATATTTAACTGCGAGTGCCACGCCTTGTTTAGATGCGCCAGCCTGCATTGCGACGGGTTTACCTTGTGGACTTGCGGGTGTAGATAAAGGGCCGCGAACTTGGAAGTGTTCTCCTTGATGATTGAAAGGTTCTATTGCTTTTGAATCAATCAGTTGATTGTGTTTACGATCGTGTTTAAAATCATTGGTTTGCCATGACTCGAAGAGATGATTCATGACTTCCGCAAATTCATCTGCTTTTTGGTATCGTGCTGTATGGTCAGGCAGACCTTCCATACTGTGATTTTGTGCTTCAATATCCGTCATAGATGTGACTAAATTCCAACCGACACGACCGCCAGTGATATGGTCCAAACTTAATAGCTGACGTGCAGCCGTATAAGGGTTAGAAAATGTGCTGGAAATCGTTGAGACTAACCCGACATGTTTTGTGACCTGCGAAATTGCAGTTAAATTGACAATAGGGTCAAACCAGAACGCAGGCATCGTGGTGTCATTATTTGCGGGGAAGGATTGGTTATCCGCGAAAAACACCGCGTCAAAATAGCCGCGTTCTGCGATTTGAGCTAAATCTTGATAATACTCGATGGTGCCGATACGTTCGACACTTGAATCAGGCATCAGCCATGCGGCTTGATGATGGCCGCATCCATATAATAAAACGCCAATGTGCAGTTGTTTTTCTTTCTGCGTAGGCATGTTATTCACCTCGTGTTTAATATTGTTACTTAGTTCATTGTTAATCCGCCGTCAACAGTGATGTTTTGGCCTGTAATACCGTCTGCTTGTTCTGAAACAAGATAAGCCACCATGTTTGCGACATCTTGCGGTGTTGTCACCTTACGTAGTGGTGTACTTTGCGCAATCAAGTCAAAGACTTCAGGTGTAGTAACTGAGCTAGCGTCCGTTGTTTTAAGTAATCCGCCTGAAACAACATTCGCATTAATACCATATTGGCCAAGCTCTGCTGCAATGTTACGTGTGAAACCAATTAATGCAGCTTTCGCTGTTGTATATTCATGATAAGGAACAACAGGATTTTGGTATAAATTTGTGCCGATAGATACAACACTGCCACGTTGATTTTCAATAAATTGAGGTACCACACTTTGTACAACGTTGAATGCAGCTTTTAATGTGCCATCGATTTGATTTTGATAATCTGACCAGTCCATATCTTTAAATGATTTTTGTGTTGTCGGATCAAATTTGAAACCGATCAATGCGTTGTTCACTACACCATCAATACGACCGAATGTTTCTGTTCCTTCTTTGACTAAACGTTCTACTGCATCACGGTCAGTAACGTCTGCTTGAATTGCGACAGCACGGTTATTATCAATTTCTTGAGCCAATGCTTCGGCAGCTTCCTTACTTTGGTTGTAGTTAATAATAACGTTAAAACCTTGTTCGCCTAATGTACGGCTGATTACAGCACCTAAGCCACGTCCGCCGCCTGTTACTAAAATTGTTCTTGCCATTTAAATCGCCCCTTTAGTTAAATTAAGACATAAAAAAACACACAACCTATCTAGAGCTGTGCGTATCAGAGCGAGTTGAAAGTATAGACTCAGACATTCTTAGCCATACTTTCTTAGTTATGTACTCACACTTTCCTACGCTAGTTTCAGCTAGATCAGGTTCAAAGGGTCTGAAGCCATGCTTCATCTCAGTTATAAAACGCCCCTAGTGCATTTATATTTGTCATTAACCTTAATCTATCGACTTTCTAGAAGTAAGTCAAGGAAGGGCAATGAGAAAGGATTTAGTGAAAAAATAACAGCATACATGTTATGATAAACAAGAATACAAATAACAGGGTCTCCCTACAGAATTGGAGTGAGTTATATGTTCTGGTTAGGTATGTCATTCCCTTTATTAGCCATTATTTTCATTGTCTTCTCTGTGCGTGAAGAAAAGAAACGTAAATTGAAAAAACAAGAAAAAGAAGCTAGATGGGAAGCACAAAAACAACAAGAAGCGAAAGCTAAAGAAGAACAAGCGGCTAAAACTCAAGAAACTGAAAATCAACAACCACAAGATGTTAAAGCACTTGAACAACAACAAGAACATCGAGAAGTAACAGCTGAAGAAGAAGCACAACGTGTTGAAGCAAAAGCAGCCGCGAATGCACCACACGAAGAAGATAAACCTTCTTCATAATTGAATCATGATGAATTGAAAGCTGACCGAAAGTATAACCGGTCAGCTTTTTCATTACGTTTCTATTTACTTCAAATACACAACGATACTAAATTTTCCCGACTAATGATTCAGAAATAGGCTATACTATATAAAATAAGAAAATTCAGATAATTAATAGTAGGAAAGAGGAATGTGTATGACAGAAAATACAAAGGAAAATTCAAAAGATTCATCTTCAAAATTCCAGTTAAAAACACCTCATACGTATGCATTGTTAATGATGATTATCGCCATTGCTTGCGTCTTGACGTATATTATTCCAGCAGGGGAATATAAACGCGTAGATAAAGGGGGACAAACGTTAGTAGTCCCAGGTTCATATCATAGTATTGAACAACACGGGGTGTCATTTTTAGATTTATTCCGTGCAGTACCTGAAGGTTTACTGACAGGAGGAGAAATTGTCTTTTATATCTTTTTAGTCGGTGGTGCCTTCGGTATTGTACATAGAACAGGCGCATTTGAAAATGGGATTAACCAAGCGATTAAAACATTAGGTTCTTCGCGCATCTTAATGATTCCATTAACTATGATTGTGTTCTCTATTTTAGGCTTTTCAATTGGTTTAGCAGAAGAAACCATTATCTTTGTGCCGATCGGTGTAATCATTGCGAGAACCCTAGGTTATGATGCGATGACAGGAGCCGCGATGGTGATTTTAGGTGCTGCAAGTGGATTTATTGGAGGTATGTTGAATCCATTTACAGTCGGTGTTGCGCAAACCGTTGCTGAACTTCCTATGTTCTCAGGTTGGGGGTTACGTTCCATCATTTATATATTCATTCTAGCCGCAGCAATCGGGTCGGTAATGTTTTATGCTAGAAAAGTGAAACGTAATCCAAAGAAAAGTGTCGTTTATGCTTTAGAACAAGAAGAAGGTCAAAGTCATAAAGCTATAGAATATGAACGCTTTACCAAACGTCAGGCCTTCGCATTAAGTATTATTGCGTTAACTATTGTGTTTAACGTCTATGGTATCTTTCGTTATGAATGGTCTTTTAATCAAATGAGCGCAAACTTTGTTTTAGCAGGTTTGCTTGCAGGGTTTGTCAGTGACTTAGGTATGAATGGTACCTTTGATGCTTTTATTGAAGGAATGAAAGACATTTTATTTGGCGCAATGATTGTTGGTTTTGCGAAAGGCATTGTCGTTATTTTAGAACAAGGTAAAATTATTGATTCTATTATTCATGGAATGACTACACTACTCAATGATGTCCCATCGTCTATTGTGATTATTGTGATGTTTATCTTCCAGTTTTTCCTTAACTTCTTCATTCCATCTGGTTCAGGACAAGCCTTGACTACAATGCCTTTGATGGTGCCGATTTCAGACTTGCTAGATATTAATCGTCAACTTACAGTGCTTGCTTTCCAATATGGTGATTCCATCAGCAATGTGCTGTTTCCGACTTCTGCCATTTTAATGGGTGCACTCGCAGTTGCGAAAATTTCATACGTACAGTGGTTGAAATTCGCTTGGAAATTGATTCTGCTGTGGGTTATTATTTGTGCGATTGCCATGTCCATCGCATTGCTTGTCGGCTATTAGGGAATACTAACTCTGTTCAAAGTTAAAACATGAGGAGGAAGTGTCCTTGAATCAACACGAGAAAGAGAAATTATGGCGTGAATATAAATATGAAGTCATGTGGCATAGCCAAGCACACTATAACCAAATCAGATCAGTCATGAAAGATAATGTAGAAGGTGAGGTATTACAACGCTTGATTGATGAAGCATTAGCCCTCCCTCCGTCTAAAGGTGCCGTCATCAATACGTTTGATCATATGTGGGGCTATTTTAAGAAAGAAGCGGATGATACTGAAAAAAATCGACACCAAACATTGAAAGCGGACTTCGAATCAGAGAAAACAACATCTGATGAACTCTTGTCATTTATCTATACACTTGCGACTAAATATCAAAGTAAGTACTTATTAAATTCTTCAATTTTGAAGAATGCATGACAGAAAATCAGAAGTATTAAAAAATTTGAGGAAAGTGGTAGGTTATTAAATGACTTTTATCTGATTTTCGCTTAACATGTAACACAAGTTTCAAATTAAATCAGATTTGGTTAACTGAATAACTTAACTTATTATTAAAATTTCAAATAGAGGGTAATTGACTCTAGTAGGAATAATGACAGCAAGGTGTGAAATGTTATGGAACAATTAATAAATGATGATTACGAATACTGCAGAAAGATAATGGAAGAGTACTCAAAGACCTTCTCTTATGCGTTTAATAGTCTGCCTGAACAAGAGCGTAAAGCAGTTTGGGCGATTTATGCAGTATGTCGTATGATAGATGACAGTATAGATGAATATGAAGATCCAAAACGCTTAGATGCGATTCGTGAAGATTTAGAACACATCTACGATGGAGATTCTGAAAATGTGAACTTTAATAGTAACGCATCTGTGATGCGCGCGTTTCGTCATACACTAAAATCTTATCCTGTTCCATTACATGCCTTTAAAACATTAATGGATTACGTGGAAAGCGATTTGACTATGACAGCATTAGAAACAGATGAAGAGCTAGATGCCTATTGTTACGGCGTGGCAGGTACGATTGGTGAATTACTGACACCTGTACTTGCTTATGAACAATATTATGAGACAGCAGATAAAGTGGGGATTGAACTCGGTAAAGCCCTACAAATCACAAATATTTTACGTGATGTCGGTGAAGACTTTGAAAACAACCGTATCTATTTAAGCGCAAATCGCTTAAAAGAATATAATGTTGATTTAAAAGCGGTATATGAAAAGGGTGTGACGCAAAACTATATTGATTTGTGGGAAAGTTACGCCAAAGATGCGGATGCTATGTATCATAATGCATTAAGTCATTTAGATTACTTCCACGAAGATGCACGCCCCATTATTGAAGTTGCAGCTCAAGCGTATCGTGAAATCCTTGAAGTTGTACGTAAAAAGAATTATTCATTGCACCAACGTGCATATGTCAGTCGCTTGAAAAAAGGTCAAATTTACCGTCGTGTCATGAAATCATACAAATAACTTTAAACTTAAAACAATAAACTATAAACAAAACCAGCATGTGATGTTTCAAACAGGCATGCTGGTTTTGTCATGTTTATAGCTTAATTAAATTCTACATATTGCGGTCCATCTTCTGAATCGCTATTCATTAATTTAATAGATCTTGGAATAGCTCTAATGACACAAAGTTTAGGGTCTTCTTTAGAATCAAAGAACGATTTATCTTGTTCGTCCCAAATCCAATCTAATACATCTGGATCTTCAGTGACTTCTAAGTCTGCATAGATTTCTAAGAAACTATGGTTTTTCGTATCATCATAGCCTAATAAAATATGCGCAACAGGATTTTGTTCGATTTCTTCAATCTTTACTGAGTCTGTACTAGTTTTCGTATATAAATCAAATTCTTGGTCATAGAAAATCATATATCGGCTATCTGGCTTATTGTCATAGGAAGTTGAAAGTACACCAATACGTGATGCTTTCATAATATCTTTAATCTTTTTTAAGACAACTTGTCTATCCATAGTATTCACCTCTTTTTTTATATTTACCCGTATGCGTTGGCAATAAAAGTTGTGTCAGGTATAACTCATCCTTTATGCATATTGTAAATGTCGCTATAATGAAGATGAAAAAAGAAGGAGGCATCATGGGATGGTACGAAAAATTGTGATTGCACCAGATTCATTTAAAGAAACTTTAACAGCGGCTGAAGCGGCACAAGCCATAGAATTAGGACTACAGGAAGTCTTGCCTGAAACGGTCATCTATGACAAAGTACCGATGGCTGATGGCGGTGAAGGGACGATGCAGTCGCTCCATGATGCCTTAGGCGGAACCATGAAACCTGTAAAAGCGACAGACGCTTTAGGCCGAATTATTGATGCACAATATTCATATGTTGAACAAAGTAAAACGGCTATTATTGAACTCGCAGAAGCTTCTAGTTTAGAAGCAATCGAACTCAAACATCGTAATCCGCTTGTGACTTCTACATACGGTACAGGGCAATTGATTTTAAGCGCACTAAATCAAGGTGCACAAAAAATTATCCTCGGTATTGGCGGAAGTGCGACCAATGATGGCGGAACAGGTATGATGAAAGCACTTGGCGTAAAATTCCTTGATGAGAAAGGTGACAACTTACCTGAAGGTGGTGCCGCTCTAATCAACCTTGCGCAAATTAATATTTCTAATTTAGACAAACGGCTGAAAAACGTAACTTTTGAAGTAGTCTGTGATGTTGATAACCCATTACTTGGACCCACAGGTGCTACTCATACGTACGCTAAACAAAAAGGCGCTTCACCAAAAGATATTGAACAACTCGAACAAGCTTTAACACATTATAATCATGTGTTAACAGAAACTTTTCAACATGATTATTCAAATGTACCAGGTGCGGGGGCTGCAGGTGGTACAGGTATTGCGTTAGTTGCTTTTTTAGATGCAGAACTTTCTCGAGGTATCGATATTGTTTTACATGAAACACAGTTAAAAGCACGTCTGAAAGATGCTGATATTTGTATTACCGGTGAAGGTAAAATCGATCGACAGACAATTTATGGGAAAACGCCGATTGGTGTTGCGAAAACAGCTCAACAATTTAACATACCTGTTATTGCGTTATGCGGCGTAACTGGAGAAGGCTATGAAGCTGTTAAAACACATGGGATTGATCACGTCTTCAGTGTGACTGGCCTAGATGACAGACCACCAAACGACCATGCTTCAATCAGTAAAGCAGAAGCACTTGCACATCCATTTCGTTATTTAAAAGCACTCGCACAAGATGCGGCACATAGATTAGAATTAGGGAAGAACGTCTAAATAGTTAGACGTTCTCAGACCGTAGACAAACTACCGTTATAACTTGAAAAAGTGTAACGGTAGTTTATTTTTTTTATGAAATTTTCGAAAATATGTATAAAAATCTTTATAATAGAAGTCCTCACGGACTCTTATGTAAGC
>NZ_JAHMSB010000008.1:0-107386 GCF_018986355.1 Staphylococcus sp. CWZ226
GGCTTACATAAGAGTCCGTGAGGACTTCTATTATAAAGATTTTTATACATATTTTCGAAAATTTCATAAAAAAAATAAACTACCGTTACACTTTTTCAAGTTATAACGGTAGTTTGTCTACGGTCTGTAACCGCCTCATCGGGCGGTTATTTTCATGTGCTACTTATTCAGTTTACGCTCAGTATAGCTTAAGAAATATTTTATGATTGGCGCGATTAAGAATAAAATGAAGAAAATTCTAAAGATATGGAAACTAGAAATGATGGCTACATCAGCATGTGTTTCCATCGCAACCAAGACAATTTGACTCATACCTCCGGGTGCTGCACCTAAGAATAAATCATTTAACGGCATATGATTAAAGAGTGATATTAAATAGACCATGACACCAGCTAATAAGATGAGCATTACATTTTGGAAAGCAATAGCAACTGCCACGCGTCCTTTTAAATCATTCATTAATTTAGAAATTTGAATACCGATTCTAATCATATAGGCAATCTGTGCTGCCGCAATTAAATAGTTATCCAGTGAAAATGTTTCATTCGTAAACATGTTCCAAGCAATTAATACCACAATTGGAGCCAGCAATTGCTTCGTTGGAAAATTAATTTTTGCCATTACAAAGTAAACGATCGCAATAGCAACAATCAACAATACGATTTGTCCAATATTCAACACGTGAGTGAGCGGTTCAAGTTCCACCAATTTACTGCTAGATGCTTCTCCGCTTCCACTCGACATAAAATAAGACATCATTGGAACCAAGATGACTACGAAGATAACACGTGAAGTCTGTGTTAAACTCACTACTAATATATTGGCACGCTTGTCTTCCTCAGCCATAATTAACATCTGGCTTAATGCTCCAGGAATAACACTTAACAATGCTGTTTCATTATTTACTTTTGCAATCTTTTTAAAGAAATATGCAATCAGTATTGCCATCCCCAACAGCAATACTGTTACTAAAACAATAGATAACCAGTTTTGCGTAATATCATTTAAAACCGTCCGTGTAAATGTGGATCCAATTTGTACCCCTAGTAAAATTAAACCCAACTGACTGAGCCAAAACGGCCATTCTACTTCCAACTTGAAGACTCGGATACAAATGATACTTGCGATTATAGGACCAAACATATAAGGCAGCATGATATTCATTGCAGATAGAATCAAACTGATAACGATTGCCAGTAATAATACTATAATATTATTACGCAATTTTTTATTCATTGATTACCACTACCCTTATCCCACTACTTTTCATTCATTATCATCATAACACGCTTTATACGAAAGTTATAAGAATTGATTTCTAACCGATATTATAATCGTTCACAAAAATAATTTATACAAAAAGAGAGTGAGACACCTAGAATTTGATGTCTCACTCTCTAATTAAGTGAATTTATATTATTTATTTGTGACGCGTTCAAATGCTTTATCAAACGCTTCAATTGTTCTCTCAATATCTTCTTTTGTATGCGCAGTAGATAAGAATGTACCTTCGAATTGAGATGGTGGTAAGAAGACGCCTTCTTTAGCCATTTCACGATACATTTCTGAGAAGAGTTTCAAGTCACTTTGGTTTGCTTGAGCAAAGTTAGTCACTGGACCTTCATTTAAGAAGTAACCAATCATTGAACCTGCTCGGTTAACTGTTAATGGTACATTATGTTTTTTCGCAACTTTTTTCAAACCTTCTTCTAAAATATCTCCAAGTTCATTGAAGTATTCATAGCTTTCTGGTGTAAGTTGACTCAGTGTTTCATAACCACTTGTCATTGCTAATGGGTTACCTGATAATGTACCTGCTTGATAAATTGAACCCACTGGCGCAATTTTATCCATAATTTCCGCTTTACCGCCGAATGCACCGACTGGTAAACCGCCACCGATTACTTTACCTAAGCAAGTTAAGTCAGGCATAACATCGAAGTAACCTTGTGCACAGTTATAACCAACTCTGAAGCCAGTCATAACTTCGTCAAAGATTAATAATGAACCATACTCATTCGTGATATCTCTTAATCCTTGTAAGAAACCTTCAATTGGTGGAACAACCCCCATATTACCTGCTACAGGTTCTACAATCACGCCGGCAATGTCATCGCCATACATTTCAAACGCTTGTTTAATCGCATCTAAATCGTTATAAGGCACTGTAATCGTACTTTTTGCTGTTCCTTCAGGTACGCCAGGAGAATCTGGTAAACCTAAAGTCGCAACACCAGAACCCGCTTTAATTAAAAGTGAGTCACTGTGACCATGGTAGCAGCCTTCAAACTTCACGATTTTATCGCGGCCTGTGTAACCTCTAGCCAAACGAATTGTATCTTGAGTTGCTTCTGTACCTGATGAAACCATTCTGACTTTTTCAATTGATGGTACACGGTCGACTACAAGTTCTGCCAATTTAATTTCTTCTAATGTAGAAGCACCAAAACTTGTACCTTTATCGACTGCTTTATGCAAGCTGTCAATCACTTGTTTGTTTTCATGACCTAAAATTAAAGGTCCCCAGCTTAATACATAATCAATATACTCATTTCCATCGATATCATAGATTTTAGAACCTTTACCATGATCCATAAAGATTGCTGGCATATCTACAGATTTAAATGCACGAACTGGACTATTCACACCGCCGGGCATTAATTGTTCAGCTTTTTTAAATGCTTCAATAGACTTTTCGTAACTCATTTATTTGTCCTCCTTATCTAAATAACGACAAACATCTTTCGCGAAATACGTAATAATCATGTCTGCACCTGCTCGTTTCATTGAAACCATTTGTTCCATAACGTTACGTTCTTCGTCAATCCATCCTTGTAATGCAGCTGCTTTAACCATACTGTATTCACCGCTGACATTATATGCGATAACTGGAACATTCGTTCTTTCTTTAACATCTCTGATAATGTCTAAGTAACTTAACGCAGGTTTCACAATCATCATATCTGCACCTTCTTTTAAGTCACTTTCAAGTTCAAGCAGTGCTTCACGACGGTTAGCTGGATCCATTTGATATGTTCTGCGATCACCAAATGATGGTGTTGATTCAGCAGCATCACGGAATGGACCATAGAAACTTGATGCATATTTAATACCATAGCTCATGATTGGAATATTGTAGTAACCTGCATCATCTAAACCTTTACGAATTTCAGTCACAAAACCATCCATCATATTACTTGGCGCAATAATATCAGCACCCGCTTCTACTTGAGAAATTGCTGTTTTCACAAGCAATGGTAATGTTTTATCATTATCAACATCATGTGTATGATCATCAATTAAACCGCAGTGGCCATGATCTGTATATTCACATAAACATGTATCTGCTAACACTAACATGTCTGGATAAAGTTTTTTAGATTTTCTAGTTGCCTGTTGAATGATACCTTCATGTGCATAAGCACCTGTACCCACTGAATCTTTTTCATTTGGGACACCAAAGAACATCACCGCTCTGATACCTAAATCATAAGCTTCTTGCAATTCTTCTTCTAGGTGATTCAAGCTGATTTGATAAATCCCTGGCATAGATGGAATTTCTTGTTTAACATCGTCTCTTTCTACGACAAAGATAGGATAAATCAAATCTTCTTTACGTACGTGATTTTCTCTTACAAGACTGCGCATTGATTCATTAATACGTAATCTTCTGTGTCTATCAAAACTCATTTAAGATTCCTACTTTCTTTTATTGTATAGATTAAACCATCAATTGTTTGTTTTTGTGCTATGACAGCATCATAACCATTTTTACGAACTGTTTCATAAGTTGGTTGACCAATAGCATAACACTCAAAATCAGGTTGTACTTGGCATCGTTTCAATGCTTTAAAAAAGTTCTCAGCGGAAGATGAACTCGCAAATGCAATACCATCAGCTGACTGTTCTTTTAACAACTTAATCGCATAAAGAATATTCTGTTGATGCTCAACAGGTTCATATAAATCAATTTTTACCACATCTGCCCCACGTTCTTTTAATACCTCTTCTAATATAGGTCGTGCTGCTTTACTGCTGGGTATAAAAATAGAGGCTCCTTCTTTGAACGTAAACTTATCTAGAAATCCTTCTTGTGAAAAATCTTCAGGACAAAAATCTACTTCTATACCATGTTGTTCACAAAAGCGTTGTGTTTTTTCACCTATAACTGCTACCTTTTCATAGCGTAATAGTGAAAGATACGGCAAAAAATATCGCACTGCGTTTTTAGAAGAAAATACAAGCCAAGTATAAGAACGATTTAATACAGAATCATCAAAAGCGAGTGGTTCTAATTTAATAAAAGGCAAATGTATCCATCTTTGATCTTCTGTTGGCATTGAACTAGATTGCGTCATTATGACTGATGCACTCATAGCAATTCATCTCCGACTTATAGATTAGGCTTCATCATTTAATGCTTTAATGATTTCATATGCACCTTGTTCTTTCAAGACATCACTTGCTGCTTTGCCAAGTTCAACTGGGTTTTGTCCGTTAACCGTATGTTCAAAGCGTTGTTTACCGTCAGGCGACATAATCAAGCCTGTAAATGTTAGCTGTCCGTCATTATCAACTGTTGCGTAACCTCCAATAGGGACTTGGCAACTACCGTTCATTTCTTTAAGAAACGTACGCTCTGCAGTAACACATTCTGCTACGCTTTGATTATGCACTTTTTTCAACAGGTCTAAAAGTTCTTCGTCATCACTACGACATTCAATTCCTAGTGCACCTTGACCGATTGCTGGAATGAGTAAATCTGGTTGTAAATACTCGGTAACGATATCATCAGACCAACCCATTCTACGTAGGCCTGCAGCTGCGAGAATAATCGCATCATAATCTTCAGTTTCTAGTTTATTAAGTCTTGTATCGATATTACCTCTAATCCATTTGATTTCAAGATTAGGGTATTTTGCTAGGATTTGTGCGCCACGTCTTAAAGAACTTGTACCAACAATGCTACCATCCGGTAAATCTGCAAGTTTCACATGATTTTTAGAAATAAATGCATCAAATGGAATTTCTCTATCAGGAACACATCCAAGTGTTAGCCCTTCTGGTAATTCACTTGGCACGTCTTTTAAAGAGTGAATGGCTAAATCAATCTCATGGTCAAATAAGGCTTGTTGTATTTCTTTAACAAACAAACCTTTACCCCCGACTTTAGAAAGTTGTCTATCTACAATCTGATCACCTTTTGTGACGATTTCTTTGATTTCAATATCTAAATCTGGTTGTACCTCTTTTAACTTTTCAATAAATTGACGACTCTGAGTCAATGCCAATTTACTTCTTCTTGAACCAACGACAAGCTTACGCATGCCAACGTCCTCCTCTGCATAAGGTTATACTTTATCCGAAGAAATTCGGAAAATGAGAAATAAACAATAAGTTGAACATACTGAAAAGATAAATCAGCATATTAAATAAAACATGATTTAAAGGGCTTACCCATTTTCTTGTTCGTAAGAGAATGTAGATACCATAACAAATCATTACAATTATTGAAGATACCACTTTAGGATCTAGCAAAATATTGAAACCTATTGTCTGAAAACCCCATTGTGCGCCTAAAATTACTCCGATAATTAAAATAACTAATCCGATGACTGTTGAATAAAACGTCATCTTTTCTAAGCTGTACACACTACCTATTCTAAAATATTTTTGATCGAAATGCTTGTGTTTAAGGTTACGATACTGCAATACATATAACACACCATTTACAAATGCGAGTGAAAATAATGCATAACTGATAATGGCCAGCGAGACATGTATAATCAACAATTCATGATTAACATTGAATTCTGCATCTCGAATATATGTTTCATTTGGTCTGAAGGTATGTATCGACATCACAACAAACCCAATGGCATTAAACAAAAATATAGAAAAGTCTAAATGTTTTACAACACTGATGACTATAGAAATCGATAAAATCATCCAGTTCAAAAAATAAAACACATCAAAGACCGAACCGAGCGGAACCGCTCTGGCCATATTGATATATAAAGACAAAGAGATTGTTTGCAGTAACCAAACAATCCCTAGTGTGTAGAACCCTAAGGTTCTAATTTTATGATTCTTTTTAAAAAAATCATAAAAATAGCAAGAAATACTGAGTAAATAAATCAGCAAGGTTACTTCATGGAAACGCACGAAAAATATATCTTGCATATCATCACCATACTATGGCTGTTTAATCAAAACCTAAGATTTGTCTTGCTGAAAGTCGGCGTTCTTTTTTTGCAACACTCTTTTCATATTCGCTTTCAGCTTCAATATCAAAGATATTTTGGAACAGCTCTAATTTTTCACTGCTATTTTTATCATTACTCAATTCTTTAGCTTGTTTAATCGGATCTTTCAACATTTGATTAATGATACTTTTAGTATGTTTAGAAATCACTTTACGTTCACGTTCACTTAAATCAGGTAATTTACGGTCAATGCTATCCATAGTTTCTTGTTGGATATGCATTGCTTTTTCACGTAAAGCTCTGATAACAGGAACGACACCTAACATGTTGACCCAATCGTTATGCGTTGCGATTTCATGTGGAATTTGTTCAGCGATTTGCGCTGCTGCTGCTTCTCTTTCACGTAAATTAGCATCAACAAGTCCTTTTAGGTCATCGATATCGTAGCTGAAAATGTTCATGTCGGATTCAATAGCTGGATCAATATCTCTAGGTACCGCAATATCGATTAAAACCATTGACTCTTGTTTACGTTGACGTTTTACAGATTCCATCATATTTCGAGTAATAATATAGTCAGATGCACTTGTTGAACTAATTACTATATCCGCATTGACTAATAAGTTTTCTAATTCTTCCATAGTGGCATAAGAAGCTTGATGCTTCTCTGCTAATTGACGTGCACGCTCAGCTGTTCTATTCACAACCGTAACATGTTCGATACCTGAACCCATTAGGTTCAGTAATGAGAGTTCACTCATTTCGCCGGCACCAATAATCACAGCGTGTTGTGATTTAAGATTGCCGAATACTTTTTTAGCTAATTCTACGGCTGCATATGAAACACTGACAGCATTATCAGCAATATCAGATTCATGATGTGCACGTTTCGCAAATGTGATTGCTTGTTTAAATAAATGATTGAAAATCGTACCTGTTGTACCAACTTCTTGTGCTGTAAAGAATGCATCTCTCATTTGGCCAAGAATTTGTGTTTCCCCTAACACAATAGAATCTAAGCCTGAAGTTACATTAAATAAATGTTCTACAGCTTCATCCCCCACCAATGCTTCAGACATTGATTTGATTTCTTCAACTTCTAAACCGAATTTACGCGCTAAAAAGCGTTGGATGTAATAACGTCCAGTGTGAATCTGGTCTGCTACTGCATAGACTTCTGTTCGGTTGCATGTTGATAAAATCACGTTTTCTAATATTGATTTAGTTTCAAATAAATCAATATGCGATTCTTGTATGGCATCAGCTTTGAAAGCAACTTTCTCTCTCAGTGCTACATCAGCGGTACGATGGTTGATGCTTATCGCAATTATATGCATTTTTAACGCCCTCCATACTATTGACAATACACTAATTATAACACACAAATTTAAACCTTAAAGTCATCAAACCTTTTTAATTAGAAATATTCTAATCTAGAAAAGGTCTAGTCATAATTTTGTCATATTTCACTTTAAATGCTAACTACATCCATATTATTGACACATTTGCTAAAAAGTTGATACTCACAGTCTTTATCATGATTCATAGGTTTCATAAATAATAAAGGTCACCTTTTTACATAAAACTCATTATAAATAACTTTGAATCGCATTCCATATCACTTGTTGATTCTTATTATTTATCGATGAATAACTGATAATTGTATCTTCACTTTCCATTTCAAGTTTTTCTCTAATCACTTTAAGGTGCTTTTGAATCTTACCTTTGGCGATTTTATCTTGTTTCGTCGCAATGATTAAAACCGGCAGATCATAATACTTTAAAAAATCATACATCAGTACATCGTCTTGAGTCGGCGCATGTCTAATATCAATTAATTGGATTACCAGCTTCAATTGTTCACGTTCAGTAATATATTTTTCTATCATTTTACCAAACTGTTCTCTCTGTTTTTTACTTACTTTCGCATAGCCATAACCTGGTACATCCACAAAAACAAGTTGTTGATCTATATCATAAAAATTCAATGTTTGTGTTTTCCCTGGCTGTTGTGAAGTTCTTGCCATATTTTTACGTCCAATCATACTATTGATGAACGTTGATTTGCCTACATTTGAACGCCCGCTTAACGCCACTTCATCAAGTCCTGTTTCTGGATACTGATCAGGTTTGACTGCACTGATTAACAGTTCTATATTATTTGGGTTGATATTCATATTCGACCTCTTTTCTACTACTTTTAGATTGATTCGCGTTTCATTATATCAAATTTTAATTTTAAAAGTGAATCTATTATCAAAAATGCCCATAAAAATAGCACTCTCCTACTCTCAACAGAGTAAAAGAGTGCTTGATTTATCTAAACTATGCAGAAGTTTTTTCTAAATTCACTTTGTTTCCTTCCGCATCGTACAATTCTGGTGTAGATTCATTATTGATTGTATCAGCAGTGATAACCACTTTTGCTACATCATCTGTAGATGGAATATCATACATGATTTCAATTAATGACTCTTCAATGATTGAACGTAAGCCACGTGCACCAGTTTTACGTTCGATAGCTTTTTCAGCAATCGCTGATAAAGCTTCTTCAGTAAATTCTAGTTCAACATGATCTAGCTCAAGCATTTTTTTGTATTGTTTAACTAACGCATTCTTAGGTTGCGTTAAGATATTTTTCAATGCTGAAATATCTAATGTTTCTAAGTTTGCGACAATTGGAATACGTCCGATAAATTCTGGAATTAATCCATAAGATTGTAAATCTTCTGGACGAATGTGTTCTAATAGTGCACTTTCATCAACTTTCGCCGCTTCATTGCTTGCGAAGCCGATTACTTTTTCACCTAAACGACGTTTGATGACATCATCGATACCATCAAAGGCACCACCAAGGATAAATAAGATATTCGTTGTATCAATTTGAATAAATTCTTGGTTAGGATGCTTACGTCCGCCTTGAGGTGGAACACTTGCAGTTGTACCTTCTAGAATTTTAAGCAATGCTTGTTGAACACCTTCACCTGACACATCACGTGTAATTGAAGTGTTTTCTGATTTACGTGCAATCTTATCAATTTCATCCACGTAAATAATACCTTTTTCAGCTTTATCAATATCAAAGTCAGCTGCTTGGATTAAACGTAGTAAGATATTTTCTACGTCTTCACCAACATAACCTGCTTCAGTTAAACTTGTTGCATCCGCAATCGCAAATGGAACATTCAATGTTTTAGCTAAAGTTTGTGCAAGTAATGTTTTACCGCTACCTGTAGGTCCGATTAAAGCAACGTTACTTTTTTGTAGTTCTACATCGTCATCATTCGGTCCTAGTTGTTGGATACGTTTGTAGTGGTTGTATACAGCAACAGATAATGATTTCTTAGCTTTTTCTTGACCAATTACATAGTTGTTTAATTGATCCATAATCTCTTTCGGGGTCGGTAAATCTGTAAATTCTTCTGTAGCAGTTTGCGCAAGTTCTTCTTCAACAATTTCTGAACATAATTCAATACATTCATTACAAATGTACACGCCGCTACCAGCTACAAGTTTCTTAACTTGGTCTTGGTCTTTACCACAGAAAGAACATTTCAATTTTTCTTCATCTTCATTGAACTTAAACATTTATTATTTACACCTCTATTCCATAAAGACTATACTAAAACACTTTATAGTATGCAATAAATGTGTTTATAGACTTTATCGTTTCTTTTAAAACCTGTATATATCCGACATTTTTGCAGGTTTTAGTTCATTTACAATTATTTTTATTTTATCTATGGTGATTTCATTACTTTATCAACTTGTATATTGAATATATCATTTTGTAAAGGTTATGCAACAAAATTGCTTACAAACAATATAGCACAAGCATATCTAAAACGAAATGATTTCGACCGTAAATCACTGTAGAGGATGAAATCACATGTTTTAATTCATATGATGCACATGCATCTCAGTATGAATCAGTTATCATGCAACTTCACCCTCTACCTATTCATTTATTCAATTGGAAATGAATGAATTATTTTTCTTCTTTTTCTTCTTTTTCTTCTTCTTTGTTATCTTCTTTACCTTCAACAAATTTAGCATTGTCTACTAATAAATCGATAACTTTTTTAACACGTACATCACCTTTAATTAAGTCAGTGTTGCCTAATGTTTTCTTGATATCTTCAGCAGAGATACCGAATTGTGTGCTCATTGCTTCTAACTCTTTATCAACATCTTCTTCAGATGCTTCTACGTCTTCAGCATTCGCAATCGCAGTTAATGTTAAGTTAGTTTTAACACGTGCTTCTGCGTCGTCTTTCATTTGTTCTCTTAATTGAGATTCATCTTGACCAGAGATTTGGAAGTAAGTTTCTAAGTTAAGACCTGATTGTTGAATACGTTGTTCGAATTCTTGCATCATACGGTTTAACTCAGTGTTAATCATAGCTTCTGGAATATCTACTTCAGCATTTTCAACTGCTTTGTTGATTGCTTCTTCTTTTTCAATATTTTCAGCATTGACTTTCTTTTCTTCTTCAAGACGTTTGCGAAGATTTTCTTTATATTCATCAACGCTATCTGCATCTGAATCTAATTCGTTCGCAATTTCATCGTCTAATTCTGGAACATTTTTGTATTTGATTTCATTGATTTTTACTTTGAATGTTGCTTCTTTACCAGCTAATTCTTCAGCGTGGTATTCTTCTGGGAATGTAACTTTAACGTCTTTTTCTTCACCAGTTTTTAAGCCAACTAATTGTTCTTCGAAACCAGGGATGAACATACCTGAACCGATTTCTAAATCGTAACCTTCAGCTTGTCCGCCTTCAAATTGTTCACCATCAACATAACCATCGAAGTCTAAGTTTACAGTATCGCCTTCTTCAACTGCACCATCTTCTTTGATTACCATTTCAGCTAAGTGACCTAAGCTGTGATCAATTTGTTCTTGTAATTCTTCGTCTGTTAATTCAGCATTTTGTCTTTCAATTTCAAGACCTTTGTATTCACCAAGTTTTACTTCTGGTTCAACTGTAACAGTAGCGTTGAATTTCAAGTCTTTACCTTTTTCGATTTGTGTTACTTCGATTTCTGGTTGATCAACTGGTTTGATACCAGTTTCTTCGATAGCTTCACCATAAGCTTCTGGTAATAAGATATCTACTGCATCTTGGTAAAGTGCTTCTACACCAAAACGTTGTTCAAAAATTTGGCGAGGAACTTTCCCTTTACGGAAACCAGGGATATTTACTTGTTTAACTACTTTCTTGAATGCTTGATCGATTGCTTGATCTACTTTTTTAGCAGGAACTGTAACTTCTAAAACGCCTTGGTTACCTTCCTTTTTTTCCCATGTTGCTGTCATGTATAAAAACCTCCATGATAATCCTTTTTTAATTTTTCAACTTTTTCATTATAGCATACGTATAAATTGGTTACAAACCTGGTGATTAGAACGTATACGCAATGTTAAAACAAACTAATTTTTCATTTTCTATCAAGGTCAATAATATCATATTACCCCAATTATTGAGTGATATTCTGTTCTATCGCATGAATCCACTTCAAAACAGGTTCACTCATATGTTTCTCTGCTGATTCTGATAGATTCAACATATCTTCTATATAATTGAAGAATGTGTCAATCCATGCGTCTACAGGTGCTTCTTGTTCGATTTCCAATGGATAAATACCAATTGCAAAACCTTGCAACATCTGTGAAATTTCACTTCGCATCTGACTGCCGAATTGGTCTTCAAATTGTTGCATCACCGCTGGAATTACCTTTTGTGTAAAAGATGCATATTCAAGTCCTGGCAGAGCTTTCGGTACGACTTTAAATTCTGCATTATTTTTAACAAAATTGATTTCGTGTTGATACTGCGCTTTTTTCAAATATTCTAAGATAATTGTTTGCACATGCGAATGAAGTCGTTCTTGATTTAAAATTTCCGCAAAAGTTTCCGCAAAGCCATATTGGCCTTCATGCATCATATCGAATAATAAATATAACTGTTGATCAATAGTCAGCGTTGTAAAGCGACTCATTTTTGAAATATAGTGCTTTTTATTTTGATTCAGCTGCATTTGTGCATCTTCTTTAATAGGAAACAACTGCATGCGTATATCATGATCTTTTACTTGATCAATAATCTGATTGAACAGGTTAACACATTCATAATATTGGCCTAACCCATGCAGACTTGTCATATAATACACCATTAAGCGATTATATGCATCGAAGCCTTGTTTCAACAAAATAATCGCTTCTTCACGCAATTCTAAGTATTGTTCCATTCTCAGAAGCATTTCACACTTCAATAAAGCCAAGTCAGTATCGAGTTCAAAATCTTTTTCATACTTCATAAAAAGATCATACATCTTATCATACTGTTCATGCTTAAAAGATGTTTTAATATCATTAATCAATTTGGATTGATTTTGTGGAAATGGGATTATGTCAGTCATTATTAACACCCGCTTCTAATTAAATGCTTGTAAGATTAATGCACTCCATGTTTCAAAATCATCGTAATTTTCAATTTTACCTTGATTCATCCATTTGATTTTAAGTGTGTCAGTTTCTTTTGCTTCTACACTTTTTGAATCTACTCTGATTTTAAATACGACACCTAAATGAACTTCTCCTACTTCGTTCGTATCATCGTTAATAAAACCAATGTATTCCATGTTTTGTGTTTTGCTGCTGTTAAGACCGACTTCTTCTTCTAGTTCACGTTGTGCGTTCACACGTAAGACTTCATTAATAGATTGTGCATCCATAACATCATTCATATGACCGCCGACACCAATTGATGACTGTCCATGCAGACGACTTTCACCGCCACCAGAAAGGCGTTCATATACTAATATTTCGCCCTTTTCGTTCTCTAATAAACAATATGAAATTAATTGTTTATATGTCGGATCTTCTTCCATATCACCGCGACGTTTCACTTCGTACTTGTCTAAGTTATCGAAAATCGCTTCCCCTGACGGATCATTTTTTGATAAGAAACCATTAAATGCGTCTTTTTCTTTGTTAAAAACAATTTCTCTTGGTACTACAATTATTCTTTCATCAAATTTCGACATGTGTTTCTCCTTTACTTTGTGTTTATGTACTTGTCTGTATTCTATCAAAGTTTTAAAATCAACGTAAAGTTGTATTAAAAAAACTCAATCATCAGTACGCTTATCTACCAATGATTGAGTATTGTAAATGAATTATTTTAAAGCTGCTTTAGCTTTTTCAACTAATTCGCCGAAAGCTTTGTCGTCTGAAATTGCAATTTCAGAAAGCATTTTACGGTTAATGTCGATGTCAGCTTGTTTTAAGCCATTCATTAATTTTGAGTAGCTTAAGCCGTGGTTACGAGCTGCTGCATTGATACGAGTGATCCATAATTTACGGAAGTCACGTTTTCTTTGACGACGGTCACGGAATGCGTATTGACCTGATTTCATTACTTGTTGTTTAGCTACTTTATATAAAGTATGTTTAGAGCCGAAGTAACCTTTAGCTAATTTGATTACTTTTTTACGACGCGCTCTTGTTACTGTTCCACCTTTAACACGTGGCATATTGAATTCCTCCTTGGTTATATCTATAACTCTGATTATTTTTGATTTGTTTCAGGCGCTTTCTTTATTTCAAAGCTAAAGCTGACCTGTGTGTTTATCTCGTTAATAACTTATTTTTTGTAAGCTAATAATTGTGCTACACGTTTCATATCACTTTTAGAAACTAAAGCTGATTTACGTAATTGACGTTTTTGTTTAGTGCTTTTGTTTGCGAATAAGTGAGAAGTATAAGCTCTTGAACGTTTTAATTTACCTGAAGCAGTTCTTTTAACACGTTTAGCTGCTCCGCGGTGTGTTTTCATTTTAGGCATAATGAAATTCCTCCTGTAATATCTTTAAAAATTATTTTTCTGCTAGTGGTGCTAGCATAATAAACATTTGACGGCCTTCCATTTTAGGCTTTTGTTCAACTGTAGCGATATCTTTGCATTCACCTGCAAATTTCTCTAATACACGTTGACCAATTTCCTTATGAGTGATGGCACGTCCTCTGAAACGAATTGAAACTTTACATTTATCGCCTTTAGTTAAGAATTTGCGTCCTTGTTTCAACTTAGTTTGGAAATCATGTTCCTCAATTGTTGGACTTAAACGAATTTCTTTAACATTGATAACTTTTTGTTTTTTCTTCATTTCTTTTTCTTTTTTCTGTTGCTCGAATTTGTATTTACCGTAATCCATAATACGAGCAACAGGTGGTTTAGCGTTAGGCGCTACTACGACTAAATCTAAACCAACACGATCAGCCATTTCTAATGCTTCACGTTTTTGTTTAACACCGATTTGTTCACCGTCTTGACCAATGACACGAATTTCTCTTGCGCGAATTCTATCGTTAACTTGCGTTTGATCTTTTGCTATGGTTAACACCTCCGTTATATTTACGAAATATCCCAAGTAAAAAAGAGCGGACACAGAAGTGCCCGCTCTTTTCCATAAAGTCAACGTCATCATTGTAACGTTGTTTTGGACCTGCCAACAGCCTTAAGCGTCGCTACAGGTGAGAAGCGGGAAGCTTCTACTTGGTTCGTTTCGTATTCAACGTATACAATCATATCAACATTACAAGACAAAGTCAATTAAAATTTTTAACTTTATTTAAATTGGCTCATATCCACGTCTTGACTTAAGTCAACTTGTTTCAATGGAATTTTTTTAGTTTTATATCTGATTTTATGATACAAGAAGAATGCTAAGAAAACTGGAATACCCATGTAAGTGATAATGAAGCGATTTGGATCAAAATCACCTGTTTTAATGAAATCAACATCTTGGCCGATAATAACAATCACACATAAGATACCTGCGAATATCGGACCGAATGGGAACCATTTAGCTTTGTATTTCAATTCATGTTTATCATAATTTTGGACTTTAAATGCACGTCTGAATCGGTAGTGACTGATTGCAATACCAACCCATGCGATAAAGCCTGTCATACCACTTGCTGCAACGATGTATTCATATGCATCACCGCTTAAGCGTTGTATTAAGAAGATTAATACTGTTACGGCGCCAGTTGCGATTAATGCTAAGAATGGCACACCATGCTTTGTAGTTTTACCAAATGCTGATGCTGCAAGTTTATCTTTACTCATAGAGTACAACATACGTGTTGATGCGTACATACCAGAGTTACCTGCTGATAATACTGAAGTTAAGATAACTGCGTTCATAAATGATGCCGCAAACGCTAAACCAGCATTTTTAAATACTAATGTAAATGGTGATGTCGCGATGTTATCTTCTCCGCCCATCAATGCTGGATGAGTATAAGGAATAATCATACCAATTACAAAGATAGCTAAGATATAGAATAATAAAATTCTCCAGAATACTTGTTTAATTGCTTTTGGTACAGCACGTTCAGGATTTTCTGATTCCCCTGCTGTAATACCGATTAACTCTGTTCCTTGGAATGAGAAACCAGCAATTAAGAATACACCTAAGATTGATAATAAGCTTCCGCCTAAATTACCACCTAAAATCGGGCCGTCACCAGAAGTAAATGTTTCAAATCCGATGAATTTACCGCCCATGATACCGACAATAGTAAGTAAACCGATACCAATAAAGACAATAACTGTTATTACTTTAATTAATGCAAACCAATATTCACTTTCACCATACACTCTAACTGATAATGAGTTTAAAGCGAAGATGATGATAAGGAAGAGTACACTCCATGCCCATGCAGGAATGCCTTTCATTGGATCCCAGTACTGAATCACTTGCGCTGCAATAGTTACGTCAGCTGCTACAGTGATAACCCAGTTAAACCAATAGTTCCATCCTAAAGCAAAGCCTAATGATGGGTCTACAAATCGTGTTGCGTACGTACTGAATGAACCAGATACTGGTAAGTACGTTGCCATTTCTCCTAATGATGTCATCAAGAAGAACACCATAATACCGATAACTGCGTAGGCGATTAATGCGCCGAGTGGTCCAGCATCATGAATTGCACCGCCAGATGTAACGAATAATCCTGTTCCGATACATCCCCCGATGGCGATCATGGAAATATGACGGTCTTTCAGACCTCTTTGGATGCCTGCATCCTGATTAGATTGATTGTTCATAATCGATTCCTTTCTTTAGTATAGAGGCTTGCATGAATACAAAAAATGATGGCCGCTACAGATATGCGACCATCACTTGAAATTTATCATATACGGTAGCACATCACATTATGTGACAGTCCAGTTCCTATTCGGAAACTGACCCAAAATACAATAGTTATGGCTATTGTAAATTTCGGCATCTTTGCCTTTAACTTATTCAACCTACGCTCCAATAAAGCTTCTGATAAGCAACTCATCAAAGATGCAACCTCTAACACTTTTTTAATATTTAATTAACTACATTGTAATATACCTTAATTCCAGACTGATTTCAAGGTCTTAATTTGAACGTTGTTTTTTTAGACGAATTTCATCGACTAAATTCCAGATGAATTCATCTTTTTCTACAGTTTCTTGATCTTTAGAACCGTATTTACGCACGTTCACTTCATTGTTTTCAATTTCTTTGTCTCCAATTACAAGTTGATATGGGATTTTATGCATTTGTGCTTCACGGATTTTATATCCCATTTTTTCATTACGATCATCAATTTCTACACGCACACCTTGTGATTTTAATTCATCTTGGATTTGACGTGCATAATCATAATGTAAGTCCACATTAACTGGGATGATTTCAACTTGCATTGGTGCTAACCAAGTTGGGAAAGCCCCTTTAGTTTCTTCAGTTAAGAATGCTACAAAACGTTCCATAGTTGATACCACACCACGGTGGATAACTACTGGACGGTGTTCTTCACCATCTTTACCGATATAAGCTAAGTCGAAGCGTTCTGGTAATAAGAAGTCAAGTTGAACTGTTGATAAAGTTTCTTCTTTACCCATAGCTGTTTTAACTTGAACATCTAATTTAGGACCGTAGAATGCCGCTTCCCCTACCGCTTCTTCATACGGTAAGTTCATTTCATCTACTGCTTCTTTCAACATTGCCTCAGCTTTGTTCCACATTTCATCATCATCGAAATATTTCTCTGTATCTTCTGGATCACGATAGCTTAAACGGAAGCTGTAGTTTTCGAAACCAAAGTCTTTGTATACTTCTTGAACTAATTCAACTACACGTTTGAACTCTTCTTTAATTTGATCTGGGCGTACGAAGATGTGTGCGTCATTTAAAGTCATACCACGTACACGTTGTAAGCCTGATACCGCACCACTTGCTTCATAACGATGCATTGTACCTAATTCAGCAATACGAATTGGTAATTCTCTGTATGAATGTGGTTTATTTTTATAAATCATCATATGGTGTGGGCAGTTCATCGGACGTAAAACCATTTCTTCAGTTTCGTCCAATTTCATTGGTGGGAACATGTCATCTTGGTAATGATCCCAGTGTCCTGAAGTTTTATATAAGTCAACATTAGCTAAAACAGGTGTATAAACATGGTCATAGCCTAAACTCACTTCTTTATCTACGATGTAACGTTCAATTTCACGACGAATTGTTGCACCGTTTGGTAACCATAATGGTAAACCAGCGCCTACTAATTGACTGTTCATAAATAAGTCTAATTCTTTACCGATTTTACGGTGGTCACGTTCTTTACGTTCTTCAAGCATTTTTAAATGTGCTTTTAATTCTTTTTTATCAAAGAACGCTGTACCATAAATACGTTGTAACATTTTATTGTTGCTGTCACCGCGCCAATATGCACCTGCTGTAGATAATAGTTTGAACTCTTTGATTTTTGAAGTAGATGGTACGTGTACACCACGGCATAAGTCAGTGAATTCACCTTGTGTATATAGTGTCACATTTTCATCTTCAGGAATTGCATCGATTAATTCTTGTTTATACGGATCGTCTTTAAAGAAGTCTTTCGCTTCATTACGGCTGACTACTTTACGTTCAATTTTATGATTTTCATTTACAATTTGTTTCATTGTTTTTTCGATTTCGGGGAAATCATCTGAAGAAATTTTAGCATCAGTATCGAAATCATAGTAGAAACCGCCTTCAATGACAGGACCTACACCGAATTTCACGTCGCCATACAAACGTTTTAATGCTTGTGCCATTAAATGCGCTGTAGAGTGACGTAACACTTCAAGTGCTTCTTCACTGCCAGGAGTTACGATTTCAATTGATCCATCTTCTTCAAGTGGACGAGTCAAATCAACCATTTGTCCATTAAATTTACCTGCTACTGCTTTTTTTCTTAACCCAGGACTGATTGATTGTGCGATTTCTTCAGTAGTAATGCCTTTATCAAATTCAGAACTGTTGCCATCTGGAAATGTAATACTAATTTTGTCCATTCATAAACGCCTCCATTTATAATCTTCACGTAAAACAAAAAGAACCCCGCCCTATAAAGGGACGAGGTTCTCGTGATACCACCCTAGTTTAAGAAACAGAACATTCCCATGATACTGTTTCTCATCTCTGCATAAGATAACGGTCTTGAGCCGGATATCCATTACGAATATCATTTATCTAAAAGGGAGTAACATATTAGTATGTTAACTGCTTTCTCATCACCAGCAATTTTCTGTATAACAGTGAAAAACATGTCATATCCTTTAATGTTTACGTTGATTTAGATTTAATTCTATTATAACTCATTTTCAAAAAATATCAATCATCACGATAATTCTCGCCGACTAATTCATAGGGTTCTGCTAAAGATTTAATACGTTCCATAATTCTAGCAGCTTTTGTCTGTTCAGAGCCATCTCGCGTCATCGCTAAATGGTGTTCTAAAGCTTTGAAATCAAAGTTTGAGCTAAAGAATGTCGGCAACTCTTGTACCATTCTATAATGCAGTAATGGTCCGATGACTTCGTCACGCACCCATGGTGTGACTTCTTCTGCACCGATATCATCTAGCATGAGGATATTCGCTTCTCTGACCACTTGTAATTTACGTTCAAATGAACCATCTTTAAATCCATTTTTTAACGTACGGATGAATTCAGGTAGGTATACAATTGTTGAAGGAATCAGTTTGGACTTCAATTGATTGGCAATCGCACCTAAAATAAAGGATTTACCTGTACCAAAAGAACCATATAAATATAAACCTTTAACACTTTCTCCTCTTACGATTGCTTTGCATAATTCATCAGCTTTCATAGCTACATTTAAACGTTCACGATTATCCATATAAATATCTGCTAATTTAGCATCTAACGTATCTCTCTGCATATGATGTGAAGTGATTAAATGTGCTTCTCGTTGTTCTTGATCGTGTTTGATTTTGCATGGACATGGAAGGTATTTGATTTTAATTCTGTTATGTTCAATATAGAGTTCAGGTACATGACCTTTAACAAAGTTAGGACAATCTTTGAATTCATGGCCATCATAATGTTTTTGCTGGTCTTTATATTCTTGCAAAATATTCAAGTCTTCTTCAATCATCCGATTCGTTACTTCAGATTGATGTTCTTCTAGGAAGCGTTTAACGTCAGGATCATTAATTACATCTCTTTTAATTTTCTCAAATCTTTTTTGAAAATCTGGAGATGTCTGCATGATATTGCTGAAACGTTTCATATTATTCATCCTCCTTCCATGTTTCTTTTAAGTGTTGTAAAAAGGCTGCACTATCTTGCGCGAGAGATTGGTCGGTTGAAGCGGATGAACGTTTTTCACCTTTCTTACGACGTTTTTCATGTTCTCGATTCAACAGCCAATCAGGTGTAATCTCTTTTGATACAGGATTTCTTCTATTATTAAAGCGTTTTGGACCGCTTTGTTGTTGATAACTTTTAGTTTGACGTTCTTGTTCATCCTTTTTCAACTTCATCACATGATGATAGGCTTCTTCTGCAGAACTGATTTCCAATTTTTTCCAGTTTGATGCAATCTCTAATATATACTTTTTAGTCAATTTCATCCCACTATTTAACATGGCGTATTGTAATAACATATTAATTACACCAAACGGTAATTGTTCTCGCACGATTATGTCTTCTATCATATATTTTTGTTGAGGTGTCGGTTCTGAACCCGACCACCCTGTCAACATATCAATCGGACTTAAATTATCCATTAATTTAAACCATTGTTTAAACTCTTCATCTGTTTGAGGAATAGAATTGATTTCTATTTGTGCCTCTTCTGCAGTTTCTGGTCGAACAGGTTCTGCTTGCGCCTCTAAAGACGGCAATTGATTTTCGTGTTCAATCGCATAAAACGCACGCGCTTGTTTACGCAATTCTTCAAACGAAATTTTTTGTGCACTTGTCAGCGATTTTAAAATCAAATTCTTCATCCCTTCCGGCGTTATACCGTATAGCACAGCGAGTTGTGTAATGAGATGTTTCGTTTTTTCTTCTATTATTTCTGCACTGACAAAATGATTGCTTAGTAATTGATACAACAATTCGAAGTCAAAGTGAACACGGTCTAAGTTCATACCATCGTATTTTTGTGTTTCTGTTATTTGATGTGTCGTATCTACCTTATCTAACGCATGATTTGGTACTTTAAAAACATCTGTAAAATTTCTTGTCACTTCATGATAATTTGATAAATCAACTTGTGTCGTTTCAAAATAACGACGTAATTCATGGAAACGTTTACCCTCAACTTCTTTATAGAGATAAACAGATAACATAGGATCATTGAAAAATGTTTTTGGTGATGGCGGATCGACTAACAAATACACAAATTGTGATTGATTTTCATCATGTTTTGCATAGGTTTTAATCAGTCCAATCGCTTCCAAACGATTCATTTCTTCTCTGAATTGACCTAGGTTTAATTTCAACTCACTCATAATCACATAATGTGTATAGTCTTTTTGTTGTTTAACCTCTGCAAACTGAGAAAGATAATGATACACACCGATGGCTGTTGTACCGATAAGTGGTGTAAACAAACGGTTCAATACTTCGAGTTGAGATGCAGAAAGTTTTTGTGCTTGCAGCACTTTGAATGGATCTTGCGGACGTAATCCAAAGTCATTTTGACTCAACTTCATCAAGATTCACTCCGTTTATTCTTTTCTTGTAAGATGCCTTGCATAGATTCAAGCAATTGATCGACATCTTTAAATTCTTTATATACAGAGGCGAATCTTACATAGGATACTTGATCCACATGCATTAATAAATTCATCACATGTTCGCCAATTTCTCTTGATGAAACCTCTGCATGGCCTTCATCTCTTAAACGCCATTCTACTTTATTTGTAATATCTTCAAGCTGTTGATAACCGACTGGTCTCTTTTCACACGAACGAACGAGCCCATTCAATATTTTGTCACGTGAAAACTGCTCACGTGTGCCATCTTTTTTCACTACGATAAGCGGACTCATTTCAATATGCTCAAATGTAGTAAAACGAGTGCCGCAATTTTCACATTCACGACGTCTGCGAATGGCATTGGCTTCATCAGCATGTCTAGAATCTATCACACGAGAATGCGTAGAATTACATTTAGGGCATTTCATTCATTTTCACCTCTTTAATTGATTACGCCTATTATACTATAAAAGTGCAAGTCACAAAAGAAAGGAAGCCAGCACATAAAAAAACCAGTTAATCAGAGCCCTACTTCTGATTAACTGGTTAAAAATTTATGACAGCAGTTTCAATTAAGCTGTTGCTTTTTCTTTTGTTTTTAACAATTCACCAATTTGAACTGCAATATCAACAACGCGGTTAGAATAACCCCATTCATTGTCGTACCATGCAATCACTTTAACTTTCTTGTCATCCATTACAAGTGTTGACATTGAATCAACGATTGCTGAGTTAGGGTTTGTGTTAAAGTCAACTGATACAAGCGGCTCATCTGAAACAGCTAATATGCCTTCTAAGTCAGCATCTTCAAATGCTTTGTTGACTTGCTCAGCTGTTACATCTTCTTTTAAGTCTACTACTAAGTCTACTAATGAAACGTTTTTAGTAGGAACACGAAGTGCCATACCATGTAATTTACCTTCTAATTCAGGTAAAACTTCTTTCAATGCTTTTGCAGCACCTGTTGAAGTTGGGATAATACTTTCGTTACAAGAACGCGCACGGCGTAAATCTTTGTGTGGGTTATCAATATTTTTTTGGTCGTTTGTAATCGCATGTACTGTAGTCATTAAACCATTTTCGATTCCAAAGTTATCGTTTAATACTTTTGCTACTGGACCGATACAGTTTGTCGTACATGAAGCATTACTAAAGATATCGAATTCTTCAACATCTAAGCTGTCATCATTAACGCCTTTAACAACCATTTGTACGTGACCGCCTTTTGAAGGACCTGTTAATAAGACCTTTTTAGCGCCTGCTTTAATATGTGCATCCGCTTTGTCTCCGTGATTAAATTTCCCAGTCGCTTCTATGACAATATCAATATCTAAATCTTTCCAAGGTAAATTTTCTGGATTACGATCTGAAACTAATTTAATATCATGACCATCAATACGAATACCATTTTCTGTCGGTTCTACATCACCGTCATATTTACCATGTGTTGTATCGTATTTTACTAAATGTGCAATCGTTTCTGGAGGATAACTCGCATTAATTGCCACTACATTTAAATCATCATTTTTAGAAGCAATACGCAAAACCATGCGCCCAATGCGTCCCATTCCATTAATTGCAATATTCGTTGTCATAAAAAGCACCCCTCGTTTTATATGTGTTATACTTTATGGAATCAGTATAACATATTCACGTTAAAATGAAAGCGTTTTAGCAAAATAATTAAAAAAATTACTTATCACTAATGATAAGCAATTTTTTGTATTCATGTTCAGATTAAAATCATATTCACATTAAACCTCTTCAGAACTTTGAATATAACCTTCCTCCATCAACAATGCTTCAAGGTTTTGTTTAAGCTCTAGCAACGTACCGCGATTATCAATAACACGATCTGCCATACGACGTTTTTTGTCGATAGAGATCTGACTATATACACGCGCTTTCGCTTCTTCTTGTGTTAAGTCATTACGTTCCATTAAACGTTCCACTTGAATACTTTCAGAAGCATAGACTAACCATGTTTCATCAACAGTATCTTGAAGGTTATTTTCAAATAATAATGGAATATCCATAATTACATTGAAGCCTTCTTTTAAATAAGCTTCTTTTTGTCTTTCCATTAAATCTCTCACGATAGGATGTATGATTTGGTTTAATTTCTCTCGCATTTTGTCATCATTAAATACGATTTCACCGACGTATTTGCGATTCATTTCACCATTTTCATCTATCGCTTCATCGCCAAATACTTGGCGGACTTGTTCTAAACCTTCAGAACCTTTTTCTACCGCTTCTCTTGCCGCAATATCCGCATCCACAATTTTAAAACCGTGGACTGCAAGCAATTCAGATACAGTAGATTTTCCTGTTCCGATTCCGCCTGTTAAACCAATTACTTTTTGCATAATCTAATCTCCCTCGTTCAATTAATTTATTTTTGACAGTTTGGACAAAAGTGACTGTTTCTGCCACCTATCACTTCTGTCTCAATCGGTCCACCACATACAGGACAGATTTTCTTTTTATATACATTTAAATACTCCTGCATATGTCCAGTTTGACCATCTGCATGGCGATAATCAGAAATGCTGGTTCCGCCGTGTTCAATACCTAATGTTAGAACAGCCACTACTTCATCAAATACACGCTTTTGCTCTTGTTTCGTTAAAGTATTAACTTTGCGTTTTGGATGAATACGTGCATTAAATAAAGCTTCACAAGCATAAATATTACCGCAACCTGCAATAACATGATGATCTAAGATAACTTGTTTAATCGGCTTATTCTGATACTTCGGCAATGCTAATTGTTTTTGATAGTGTGTGTATGCATTGTCATCAAAAGGCTCTGGAGCCATCTTTTCAAATGACGTGTATGCTGTAATATCATCAACATTTTTAATTTCACCAAAGCGTCTAATATCAGAAAAGATTAATTGTTTGCCGTTACTAAGTTTGAAATTGACGTGCCAATGTTTTTGATAATTCGGTACAATAATCTCCGTTAAGTCATTGACTACGAAATAGCCACCAGTCATTCCTAAATGACTGACTAATACTCTTTTATCTTCATCTTTCTCTAAATATAAAAGAATATATTTACTTCTGCGTTCCACACGTGTAATTTTATAGCCTTCTGTACGATTTTTAAACATCGGCAAATCAATTTGTTTAATAATTGTGTCTCTACCGCTCGCTTTTCCATCGATGACTTTATCCGAGAACTCAACACTTTCAATAATTTGATTGATCACAAAGGGTTCAATCCCTCTTTTAACGTGCTCTACTTCTGGTAATTCAGGCAATTTGCGACCTTCTTTCTATTTTGCATCGTACCATGTTGGACCATAGTTAGTATCCACTTGTAATGGTACTTTTAATTCAATGGCATTATCCATAATATCTTCAATAAATTCACTGAAAGCTTCTACCTCATCTTTTGGCAGTTCAAAAATCAACTCATCGTGTACTTGCAGTAATAAGTGTGCATTGAAATCTGTTTCTTTCACAGCTTTATCATAATTAACCATTGCTAGTTTGATAATATCTGCAGCACTGCCTTGAATTGGTGTATTCATAGCTGTTCTTTCTGCAAAACTGCGTTGATTAAAGTTTCTGCTTGTAATATCAGGGATATATCTGCGACGGTGTAATAATGTTTCTACATAACCTTTTGCTTTCGCATCTTTAACGATATCACTCATATATTGTTTAACGCCTGGGAAACTATCTAAATAATCATCAATAAATTTCTTCGCTGCTTTTCTCGTAATACCTAAACTTTGGCTTAAACCATAATCACTAATGCCATATACTATTCCGAAGTTTACAGCTTTAGCTTGTCGACGCATTAAACCATCTACTTCGTCTGCTTCTACACCAAAGACTTTCATGGCTGTAGCTGTATGAATATCTCTTCCTTCTCTGAAGGCATTCATCATGCTTTCATCTTGCGTAATATGAGCAAGTACGCGTAATTCAATTTGAGAATAGTCCGCTGAAAGAATAACGTTATCCGCTTCTGCAGGTTTAAAGGCCTTTCTAATGCGGCGACCTTCTTCTAAACGTACAGGAATATTTTGCAAGTTAGGATCGACAGATGACAGACGTCCTGTTTGTGCAAGTGTTTGGTTAAAGTGTGTATGAATGCGATTATCATCTTGTATCACTTTTTGTAAGCCTTCTACATAAGTAGATTGTAATTTAGATAACTGGCGATATTCTAAGATATCTTCGATAATCGGATGTTCGCCTTGTAGTTGTTCTAAAACATCTACTGCAGTTGAGTAACCCGTTTTCGTTTTCTTGATAACTGGTAACTTCAAGTTTTCGAATAATACGACACCCAATTGTTTCGGTGAATTAATATTGAATTCTTCACCTGCTGCTTCATGAATACGAGCAATTAAAGTATCAAGCTTACCTTGAATTTCTCTTTCCATTTCTTTTAGCTCTTCAATATCCGTGTAAATGCCCATTTCTTCCATTTGTCCTAAAATGCGCGCAAGCGGCAATTCTAAGTCATTGAATAAATCTAATTGATTGTACTCTTTCAATGCATCAATCATTACAGGTGTACTCGTATCAATCGCATCCAAAATCGAAGCAATATAAGGATTCAACACATCATCTTCTGGCACTTGTCGTTTTTTGCCTTTACCAAAAACGTGTACTGCTTCAGGTACATAACCTTGGCCATAATCGACAACTACTGAATGAACATCATCAATTGAGCGAGATGGATTTAAAATGTAGCTTGCTAACATAATATCAAACGTAATATTTTTAATATCGATATTCATGCGATGTGCTTCTGCATATGTTTTTTTCGCATCATAGACATACTTTTCTGTTTGTTCATCTTCTAACCATTTTATTAACTCAGGATAATTTTGAATCTCATCCGCATTAATCACTACAAAGTGTTCATCTGCTTTAAAGCCGAATTTCAAAATATCTGCAGTGAGATAGTCACCTTCATCTACTTCAAAGTGAAGCGCTGCTTGTTTTAATTGATCAAAGTCAATTGAGTTGAAATCTGTTTCAATATCATATGTTCGATCAGATTCAGTTTCAGTATCGGCATCAACATCGATTTGGTTCAACATTTGTTTAAAATCAAGTTCTTTAAACAGTTCAATTTTTTGTGTTTGATCCACTTCATCAGGCAACTTCGTTTCTTCAAGTGTAACTTCAATTGGACTTTCTCTATTAATCGTTGCTAACTCTTTACTCATCAACGCATCATCATGACCGTTTTCAAGTTTTTCTTTTAACTTTTTACCAGATACTTCATCTAAATGATTATAAAGATTTTCAACTGAATCAAATTGATTTAAAAGTTTAATAGCTGTTTTTTCACCGACACCCGCGATACCTGGGATATTATCTGAGCTATCTCCCATTAAACCTTTCATATCAATAATCTGTGACGGTGTTAAACCATTATATTTTTCCGCGATGAATGAAGGTGTGTAATGGTCAACATCTGTCACACCTTTTTTCGTATAGTATATAGTCACGTTATCAGAAGCGAGTTGTGTTAAGTCTCGGTCACCCGTTACAATTATTGTTTCAAAACCTGCTTTATCTGCTGCTTGACTTAACGTTCCAATAATATCATCCGCTTCATAATTTTCTAGTTCATAATGCTTAATATGATATGCATCCAATAATTGTCTGATTAACGGAAATTGTTCACTTAATTCTGGTGGCGTCTTTTGTCTGCCGCCTTTATATTCTTTAAATGTTTGATGTCTGAATGTCGTTTTTCCAGCATCAAATGCGACTAAGAAATGGGTCGGTTTTTCTTCTTTGATAATTTTTTCTAATAACATCGCAAATCCATAAGTGGCATTTGTATGAATTCCTGCACGATTCGTTAAAAGAGGCAATGCATAAAATGCTCGGAAACTTAAACTATTCCCATCAATTAACACTAATTTTTCCACACTATAACCTCCAGAATTGATTTGTTTCTATTTTATCATATGTGACATAGCCACTCATAAAAATAGCGCCGGAATTCCATCCGGCGCATATATTAAGATAACTTAATTGATTTATTTTTATTATCGAAAAATATCACTTTAAACGTTGTACCTACGCCAACTTGACTGTCTATTTGAATACGTCCGTGATAAGCTTCGACAATATGTTTCGTAATAGACAAACCAAGTCCTGTACCGCCTGAATCACGGCTTCTAGCTTTATCTACACGATAAAAACGTTCAAAGATATGTTTTTGATCTTCTGGAGCGATTCCAATCCCAAAATCTTCGACCTCTAAGACACGTTTTTCTCCATCTTTATAGACACGCACATGAATACGACTATCTTGAGGTGAATAGTTAATCGCATTGCTGACGATGTTCACCACAACCTGAGCAATTTTCGATGTTTCGGCATCGATAATCACGTAATCTTCAATATCCGTTTCCAACGTAATATTTTTCTTTTTACCATTTGTATATAAAGTTTTTACGGTGTTTCTCGTTACATCAGATAAATCCACAGGTTCTGTTTCAATTTCTTTTTGTTGTTCAATATGTGATAAGTCTAATAAATCTTCGACCAATGACTCAATACGATTAGACTCTTTCAAAATAATATTTAAGAATTCATCCAACGTCGTTTCATCATTCTTCGCCCCATCAATTAAAGTTTCCGCAAATCCTTTAATTGAAGTGATAGGTGTTTTCAGCTCATGTGAGACATTTGCGACAAATTCACGACGCAAATTCTCTAATTTCTTCAAGCTGGTAATATCGTGAAGAACGACAACCATCCCTTGCATTCTTTTCTTTTTACGAGATAAAATCGGCACACAGACGGTATCAAAATAACGTTCGTGAACATTATTCAAATATACTTTGACTTGTTCATTCATCGTTTTCTCGGTTTTAAAGGCATCGATAATCAATGTATTCAATTTACCTTTGATCACACGATTGTAATTTTGATTCACGACATTTGTTTCAGGATTAAACATTTCATAATATGCTGTATTTGCGATAACAATTTTACCGTATTTATCAATCATTAAAACTGAACTTGGTATATTTTCAAGTGTTGTTTTCAAACGATTTGATTGAATTTTTTGTTCATTATACATTTTTTGTAAACGACGTGCTAATTCATTCGTTGTTACGAATAAGTCTCGCGTTTCTTTCACATTGCTTTCAGGTACTCTGATATGATAGTGCCCTTGTGCTAAGAGTTTCGTCGCATAAGTTACATCATTAATCGGTCTGATATATGTGCGGTTAATGTTTCTAACAATTAAGAAGACTAAGGCAATAATGAATAAACCAATGATCGCAATATATTTCCAAGCTTCAAATTGTAGTTGTGTAATTTCATTATCGTAACCTGTAATTATAATAAAATGATCATTACTAATATATTTATAAGTAAATCTACGATTGTCATGATGCGTATCATAAAGCAGATTAGATGGATTTCCAACTACATTGATGTTTGGATTTGCGGGAACTTTTTTATCTGATTTAAATAATGTTTTACCTCCATCATTGCTATGTATGGATATTGTAAAATTATTTAAGTGTGCGTATTCTTTTAAAGCCTCTTCATGATGTGCTTTGTATGTCTTGTTGATACGCTCAGCATCATGCTTCAAGTTTTCAGCATCTCTCGATGAAATCGTTGTATAAATCGCATGATTAATCAATAAACCTAAAGCAACAAGACAAGAGATAATCAAGATGGCTAACGTCAGCAGTAATCTTGTGTAAAACTTCAATTTGCAGATTTAGGTCTTTCTAGTTTATAGCCTAATCCACGAACAGTTTTAATAAGCTTCGGCTGCTTAGGGTTTTCCTCTAATTTATCTCTTAAATGACTGATATGCACATCAACAATTCTTGAATCACCAGTAAATTCATAATTCCATACAGAGTTCAACATGTGCTCTCTTGTAATAACACGACCTTGGCGCTCGATTAAATAAAGAAGTAACTCAAATTCTTTAGGGGTCAATTCTAACAGTTCATTATTTTTATATACTTCAAAGTATTCAGGTCTGATTTTGATTGAACCGATGATTACATCTTCACTATCTGTTTCTTCTTCTTTTTGACTGTGAACTTGTTTAGATCTGCGTAAAATAGCTTTTACGCGTGCTACAACTTCTCTTGGTGAGAATGGCTTAGTCATATAGTCATCTGCACCGAGTTCCAAGCCTAATACGCGATCAAACTCGTCATCTTTGGCAGTCAACATTAAGATAGGAACAAGATTTCGGTCTGAACGAATCGTTTTACAAACTTCAATGCCATCCAACTTCGGCAACATCACGTCTAATACGACTAAATCTGGTTGTACGGCATTCAGTTTTTGAAGTGCTTCTTCACCGTCATAAGCAACTTCTACTAAATAACCTGCTGTTTCTAAATTGTATTTCAGCAAAGTTACAATGGATTGTTCATCATCGACTACTAAAATTTTTTGTGTCATAGTCTTACCCCCTGTGTATTTTTCATCTTAATTATAACTTATATTTTCAAAAAGATAACATACTACGAAACATCTTTACATAAACTTAACATTCACTTAACAAGTTCAATCATTCAAAAAAATAAAGCTATACCGCCCTTATCAGAGCAGTATAGCTTGAAATCAATTAAGTCTTATAGATTTTTGATTAACTCGTCAGCGAACTCAGAAGTTTTTACTTCTTTAGCGCCATCCATCATACGTGCGAAGTCATACGTTACAACTTTAGATGCAATTGTTTTTTCAATTGAATCTGTAATTAAGTCAGCAGCTTCTTGCCAACCTAAGTGTTCTAACATTAATACTGCACTTAATAATTCTGATGATGGGTTTACTTTATCTTGGTCTGCATATTTAGGTGCAGTACCGTGAGTTGCTTCAAAGATAGCGTGGCCAGTATCATAGTTGATGTTTGCACCAGGTGCAATTCCGATACCGCCGACTTGTGCTGCTAATGCGTCAGAAATGTAGTCACCATTTAAGTTCATAGTTGCTACTACATCATACTCAGCAGGACGCGTTAAGATTTGTTGTAAGAAGATATCAGCAATTGAGTCTTTGATAATGATTTTACCATCTGCAACTGCTTGATCTTGGATTTTGTCCGCTTCTTCTTTACCTTTTTCATCTACTAAGCGATCATGTTGTTGCCAAGTGAATACTTTATCACCGAATTCACTTTCAGCTAAATCATAACCCCATTGTTTGAATGCACCTTCAGTAAATTTCATGATATTACCTTTGTGCACTAATGTAACTGATTTACGATTGTTATCAATCGCATATTGGATAGCTGAGCGTACTAAACGTTCAGTACCTTCTTTAGATACAGGTTTTACACCGATACCAGAAGTTTCAGGGAAACGAATGTTTTTAGCACCCATTTCATCTTGTAAGAAATCGATTAATTTCTTAGCTTCTGGCGTACCTTCTTTAAATTCGATACCTGCATAGATGTCTTCAGTATTTTCACGGAAGATAACCATGTCAGTGTCTTCTGGACGCTTAACAGGAGATGGAACACCTTTGAACCAACGTACTGGACGTAAGCAAGCATATAAGTCTAATGTTTGACGTAATGCTACGTTTAATGAACGAATACCGCCACCGATTGGTGTAGTTAAAGGTCCTTTGATTGCGATTAAATACTCTTCAATCGTATCTAAACTTTCTTGTGGTAACCATTCGCCAGTTTCATCATATGCTTTTTGACCAGCTAAGATTTCTTTCCATTCGATTTTTTTCTCGCCATTATAAGCTTTTTCAACCGCTGCATCTAATACACGGCTTGCTGCTCTCCAGATATCTGGTCCAATACCATCACCGATGATAAATGGAATAATAGGATTATTCGGTACTAATAAACCGTCTTCTTGTTTAACAATTTTTTCTGGTGCCATTCTAAATTCCTCCGTTAATATAAATTTTGTGATTAATGATTCAAGAATGTCGCTGTTAAAAATTAGCGCTCTTCAATTGGTAAATACTTACGATTTGTTTCATCGATATATTGAGCACGTGGTCTCATAATACGATTATCTCTATATTGTTCGAAAATATGTGCTAACCAACCTGCAGAACGACTGACTGCGAAAATTGGAGTAAATAAATCATGTGGAATATCCATGCTGTGATAAACAGTCGCACTATAGAAGTCAACGTTAGCAATAATGCCTGTACGTTCTTTCATTAAGTCTTCAATCGCTACTGAGATATCATATAAATGTTTTTGACCTGTCTCATCCGTAATTTTTTTACTCATTGTTTTTAAATATTTCGCACGTGGATCTCCGTCTTTATAAACACGGTGTCCAAAGCCCATAATTTTCTCTTTGTTTTTCAATTTATTATCAATATATGGTTCAACTTCATCCACTGAATGAATTTCAGATAACATGTTCATAACACGTTCGTTTGCTCCACCGTGTAAAGGCCCTTTTAATGAACCTACAGCTGCAACAATACCTGAATACATATCTGATAAAGATGATACTGCACAACGTGCTGTAAATGCTGATGCATTCAATTCATGGTCAGCATGCAATACCAATGCTTTGTTAAATGCTTCAACTTCAATGTCTGTTGGCTCTTCACCACGTAACATATATAAGAAGTTAGCTGCATAGCATAAGCCTTGTTTAGGATAAACTGGCTCTTTTCCTTGTCTTACACGTTCAAATGACGTCACAAGTGATGCCATTTTTGCTTGGATTCTAATTGCACGTTCTAATTTTTCTTCATCCGTTTCTGACTCTGCATTTTCATCAAAGTGTGCAATATAAGAAACTGAAGTTCTTAATGCTGTCATTGGATGAACGTCGTCTGTTGCATAATCTTCGAAATGCTCATAAACTTTTTGGTCTAGTTTTGCATACTCATATAATTTTTCTTGCAACTTGTTCAATTCGTCTTTCGTCGGAAGTCTGTAATTCCATAGTAAGAATACAACTTCTTCAAATAATGCGTTTTCTGCTAAATCATCGATGTCATAACCAGCATATGTCAATTGGCTATCGATAATTGAGCTTACCTTTGTTTCAGCTGCAATTACCCCTTCTAAACCTTTATGCAATTCTGCCATATTAATTTCCCCTTTTCTATAACAAATTGAAATGGCTTTCATTTAGTATTATATCCAATATTAACGGTTTTGTGAACAATTTCGAAACTTTGTATAAAGCGGTTACATTGCTCAAACAGCTAAAACACCCTGTTCAGACCATATCTCATTGCCTTTATTGGTATTATATTACATTTTTATAGTTTTAAGTAACGAAAACCCATGCAAATTAACCGATTATTTTTAATTTATTATCATTCATCATAACTTAAATTCATTGATAATTGCATGAAAATTCTCAATATTTTTAAAAACCATTTGTCATATTCTATGGATATGTGCATAATATTATTAAGGTGCAAAAAGGGAGTTGAATTAATTTATGTCAAACAATTTACAAAGAGAATTAAGCAATCGGCACATACAGTTAATCGCAATTGGCGGTGCGATCGGTACTGGATTGTTCTTAGGGGCAGGACAAACGATTGCGATGACGGGACCTTCGATTTTATTAACATACATCATTATTGGTTTAATGTTGTTTATGTTTATGAGGGGTTTAGGGGAAATCTTAATTACAAACACAAAATTTAAATCATTCGCAGATGTGACAAATGAATATATCGGACCCTTTGCTGGGTTTGTGACAGGTTGGACATATTGGTTATGTTGGATTATCACAGGGATGGCAGAAGTTACAGCCGTAGCGAAGTATGTCAGTTTCTGGTGGCCTGAAATTCCTAACTGGGTCAGCGCTTTAGTCTGTGTACTTGTTTTAATGGCATTCAACTTATTAAGCGCAAAACTTTTTGGAGAATTAGAATTCTGGTTCGCAATTATCAAAGTTACGACAATCATCGTGTTAATCGTTGTCGGATTAGGTATGATATTCGTTGCTTATGAAACTAAATTCGGTCATGCGAGTATCACACACCTTTATGACCATGGTATTTTCCCTAAAGGTGTATCAGGTTTCTTCATGTCTTTCCAAATGGCACTCTTCTCATTCGTAGGGATTGAGTTGATTGGTGTAACAGCTGGTGAAACAAAAGACCCTGAAAAGATTATTCCTAAAGCAATCAACAGTGTACCTGTACGTATCTTACTATTCTATGTAGGATCACTTGCAGTAATTATGTCAATCATTCCTTGGTATAAAGTAGATCCTTCTGACAGTCCATTCGTAAGATTGTTTGCGTTAGTCGGAATACCTTTCGCAGCAGGTATCATCAACTTTGTTGTACTGACAGCTGCTGCATCATCTTGTAACAGTGGTATTTTCTCAAACAGCCGTATGTTATTTGGATTATCAAGACAAGAACAAGCACCACCTGTTTTCAACAAAACAAATAAAAATGGTGTGCCGCACATTGCGATCTTTGTTTCATGTGCATTATTACTTATCGCAGCATTATTGAACTATATTTTCCCAGATGCAACATTAGTATTCACATATGTAACAACAGTATCAACAGTTTTATTCTTAGTAGTTTGGGCATTGATTATCGTTGCTTATATTAACTATCATAAACGTAATCCAAAAGCACACAAAAATTCAATTTATAAATTGCCAGGTGGACGTTTCTCAGGATACATGATTTTATTTTTCTTCATCTTTGTATTCGCATTGCTATTCGTCAACCCGGTAACAAGAACTGCAGTATTTTTATCTCCAATCTGGTTTATCCTTTTAGGATTAATGTACTGGAGATACACACAACAACTTAAGAAACATCAATCATAAAATTAAAAATACGCACCCTAACAAAATGCGTTTACTCACTTTTAGAGTAAGCGCATTTTGCTTTGTCTAAAACCTATCCTCTCCTATCCCCTATATGAGCCCCATAGATTAACAACACTCTCTTTATTATAAATACATATCTGATGTTATATCATGCTTAAAACAATGCATAGACTGCTTTTAAATGCTACATGAATTATAAGGTGATACATTCACTTCCCAAATCAAAATAAAAAACTGTCTGCTCCAGAGGAACAGACAGCTTGTCTAATTAAAGTTTAATATTGATAATTTAGAGATGATTAAAGTACGTTTGCATAACCGTCATATACACGGCCAGTGTTTGCATCAACTGTGATTGTAACATCATCAGCGATTAATTTAGTTGAGTTTTTAGCACCAACGATTGTTGGGATACCTTGTTCTAAACCGATGATTGCACTTGGTGATGTGATACCAGCTTCTTCAGCAACTAAACCAGCAGCTTGTTCTACATAAGGTACGAATGTTTCATCTGTAGAATGAGTAACGATTACTGAGTTTGAAAGATCTCTGCCTTCTAATTCAGATGCTTCGTTTACAACTACTGCGTTACCTACTACTGAATTACGTCCAACACCTTGACCTTTAACAAGTTCGTCACCAACTAAGTGTAATTTCATCATGTTAGTTGTACCTTTTTCACCAGTTGGAACACCAGCAGTGATGATTAATAAATCACCATTTTGAACGCGGCCAGTTTCGATTGCTGTTGCTACTGCATTGTTAAGTAATGCGTCAGTAGTTTTGCGTCCTTTTTTAACAACTGGGAATACGCCCCATACTAATGCTAATTGACGAGCTGTTTCTGGGTTTGGTGTTACAGCGATAATGTCTGAATGTGGACGGAATTTAGAGATAGTTCTTGCAGTTGAACCACTTTCAGTTGCAGCAACGATTGCTTTAACTTTTAAGTTAAGGGCAGTATGTGCTACAGAAACACCAATTGCATTTACTAAGTTAGTTTCTTCTAATTTAGTACGGTCATTTAATAATTTTTTGTAGTTTTGAGCGGCTTCAGCTGCAACTGCAATGTTTCTCATTGCTTTAACAGCTTCTTCAGGATATAAACCTGCAGCAGTTTCACCAGATAACATAACTGCATCTGTACCATCATAGATAGCGTTAGCTACGTCACTTGCTTCGGCTCTTGTTGCACGTGGGTTACGTTGCATAGAGTCTAACATTTGAGTTGCTGTGATAACTGGTTTACCTAATTTGTTACATTGTCTGATAAGGTCTTTTTGGATTACAGGTACATTTTCAGGTGGAATTTCAACACCCATGTCACCACGAGCTACCATTAAACCATCAGAAACTTCAAGGATTTCTTTAATGTTGTCGATACCTTCTTGGTTTTCGATTTTAGGAAGAATTTGAATGTTAGTATTACGTTCTTCTTCTAAAATTTTACGGATATCTAATACGTCACTTGGACGACGTACAAAGCTTGCTGCGATTAAGTCGATGTTTTGATCGATACCGAAGCGGATATCATCAGCATCTTTATCAGTAATACCAGGTAAGTTAACTTTAACGTTTGGTAAGTTAACACCTTTTTTATTTTTAATTTCACCTGAGTTGAGGACTTCACATAAAACTTCGCCTTTATCTTTATTGATTTCTTTAACTTCTAATTCTACTAAACCATCATCTAATAGAATATAAGAACCAATTTCAATGTCGTTGATTAAATCTGCATATGTTACAGAAAATTTCTCAGCTGTACCTAAAACTTCTTCCATGCTTACGATAACTTCTTTACCTTTTTCTAAGAAAATCACACCGTCTTTCATGTTGTGTGTTCTGATTTCAGGTCCTTTTGTATCAAGCATGATTGCAATAGTTTTGTCTAAACGTTGTGCAACTTCTCTGATGCGGTCAATACGAACTTTGTGTTCAGCGTGATCACCGTGTGAGAAGTTCAAACGGGCAACGTTCATGCCAGCGTTCATTAATTTTTCTAACATTTCTTCAGATTCTGATGCAGGTCCAATCGTACAAACGATTTTAGTTTTTCTCATTATAAAAGCCTCCTAAAAATTTCACTAAATCTATCATTAAATTGATAATTCTTGTGTTAACTCATACATATCAAAATTAAACTTACTACCTTTATTACTGAAGATATCATCAAATGGTGTTTGAGTTAATTCATTTTGTTTAATGCCAACTCCCAATGCTGTTTTACCTTCAATTAATAATTCTACGGCATGACCGCCAAGTCTTGATGCCAACACTCTGTCTTGTCCAGTTGGGCTACCACCACGTTGGATATGACCGAGTACAGATACACGTCCATCTACATGGATGTATTTTGCTAATTCTTCTGCACAATCTTGTCCTGACATAACACCTTCAGCTACCATAACGATAGAATGTTTTTTACCTCTTTTAATACCGGCTTCTATTTTTTCTGCGATATCTTTGATATCTGTTTTTACTTCTGGAACGAGGATTGTTTCTGCACCGACAGCTAAACCAGCCCACAATGCAAGATCACCACAATCGCGGCCCATAACTTCAATAATAAATGTTCTCGCGTGACTTGAAGCAGTGTCTCTGATTTTATCGACAGAATCAATAATTGTATTGAGTGCTGTGTCAAAACCAATTGTGAAGTCTGTACCTGGAATATCATTATCGATTGTTCCCGGAATACCGATAGTTTGAATTTCAGGGCATTCTTCACTGATACGTTGAGCACCACGATAACTTCCGTCACCGCCGATTACAACTAATCCATCAATACCATGACTTCTTAAGTTTTCAATTGCTTTGGCACGTACTTCTTTGTCCTTGAATTCTGGGCAACGTGCAGAGTAAAGGAATGTACCTCCTCTTTGAATTGTATCTCCCACTGATCCTAGTTCAAGCTTTTTAAGATCATCATTTATCAATCCGAGGTAGCCTTGGTACACACCGTAAACTTCAATCCCATTATAAATGGCAGTACGCACAACTGCTCGAACAGCAGCGTTCATTCCCGGAGCGTCTCCACCACTTGTCAAAACTGCAATTTTTTTCATGACAACTGACCTTCCTAACTTGTATGATTTACATTAAAAATACCATAAAATAGCGTGGTTATCCATAAAAATACCATGCAATCCATAATGTAAACGTTTTATATTTCTATTTTCGAAATATAGCCACACTTTTTATTTAATATGGATACGATAGACATATTTTTACAGTCTAATTTTTTCAATTTCTGCTATTTTTAACCATCATAACCGGATTAATTCTCAAATACAAAATGAAAAGGATTCTACACTCTTCCCTAAAAAAGAAGTATAGAATCCTTTTCCCTTATTGTTCTTTATATTCACCCATTTGACGGAATTTATCAAAACGATCGTCAGCTAACGCTGGACCATCTAATTTTTTCAACGCATCTAAATGAGAAACAAACGCATGTTTAATACTGCGCGCTTGTTGTTCAATATCTTTATGTGCGCCGCCAAGTGGTTCTGTAATAACTTCATCAATCACACCTAATTCTTTTAAATCAGGTGCTGTGATTTTCATTGTTTCAGCAGCAATTTTTGAAAGGTTGCTATCTTTCCATAACAACGCTGCTGCACCTTCTGGTGAAATCACTGAATACGTACTGTTTTCAAGCATTAATACTCTATTTGCAATACCAATACCTAAAGCACCACCGCTTCCGCCTTCACCAATAACTAAAGTGATGACAGGCACTTTCAAGCTAGACATTTCTATTAAGTTTTTAGCAATAGACTCACTTTGACCACGTTCTTCAGCAGATTTACCAGGGTATGCGCCTTTAGTATCAATAAATGTAAAGATAGGTCTGTTGAATTTCTCAGCTTGTTTCATTAAACGTAACGCTTTACGGTACCCTTCTGGATGAGCCATTCCGAAATTACGGTAAATATTATCTTTTGTATCTTTACCACGTTGTTGACCAACTACAGTGACTGGCTGACCATTTAAATATCCAATGCCGCCTATCATTGCTGGATCATCTCTGAAATTTCTATCCCCATGTAATTCCATGAAATCATCAAAGATGTATGGAATATAATCTAAAGTTGTAGGTCGTTCTTGCATTCTAGCTAATTGAACACGGTCCCAAGGTTTAAGATGCTTGTATATTTTTTCAGTTTCACGCTCTAGAGAAGCCTCTAACATATCGATTTCTTCTTGCAAATCTACATCATTTTTCTCTTGTGATTCTTTCAAAGCATCTATTTTATTTTTAATATCAAATAACGGCTTTTCAAAATCAAGCATCTTTTTTCACCTCTTGTCCTGTATGCATTTTCAATAATTGACTTAAAGTAGCACGCATATCCTTACGGTGAACTACTTTATCTAAATGGCCGTGTTCTAATAAGAATTCCGCTGTTTGGAAATCATCCGGTAATTTTTCATTAATTGTTTGTTCAATAACACGACGACCTGCAAAACCGATTAAAGCACGCGGTTCTGACAAGTTGATATCACCAACTGATGCAAAGCTGGCAGAAACACCACCTGTTGTAGGATGTGTAATATAAGAAATATATAATAAACCAGCATCAGAATGACGTTTCAATGATACGCTTGTTTTACCCATTTGCATTAATGAAATAATACCTTCTTGCATTCTGGCACCGCCACTTGCAGAGAAAAGGATAAACGGCAAACGTTGTTCTGTACAATAATCTATAATACGGCAGATTTTCTCACCGACAACAGAACCCATACTCCCCATTCTGAAACGTGAATCCATAACTGCAACGCCGTATTTTGTACCATCTAATTCGGCTGTTCCAGTTACTACCGCTTCATTCAAGTCTGTTTTGCTTTGATCTTTTTGAATTTTTTCTTCGTAACCAGGAAAGTCTAAAGGATTGGCAGATGTCATTCCTTTATCAAACTCTTTAAATGTTCCTTCATCTGAAATTGCTTCAATTCGTTTATATGCAGTCAAAGATAAGTGATGATCGCAATTAAAACACACATTGAGGTTTTCAGATAGTTCTTTTGTATACATGATTTTTTTACATTTTGGACATTTAGTCATGATACCTGATGGAACGTCATTCTGTTTTGAATCTTGGACAGTTACATATTTTTTCTTTTTACTGCCTCGATTGAAAAAATCTTTAAACATTGGTCAACCTCCACATCACTATTATGTTAATTTAAAGACATAACAGTACATTGTAAAAATAATCTATTTAATATCAGTTAATCTCATCGTTTTATTGTATATTTCATCTGGGTCAACTTCAACCCTAGCAACTCCAGATTCCATAGCTGCTTTCGCTACATTGCGTGCAACCGATGGTGCTACACGTTTATCAAATGGTGCTGGAATACAGTATTCCGGTGACAACTCATCCGGCCCAATTAAATTAGCGATAGCTTGTACAGCAGCTTGTTTCATTTTCTCATTAATATGTGTTGCACGTACATCTAAAGCCCCTCTGAAGATGCCTGGGAATGCTAACACGTTATTAATTTGGTTCGGATAATCTGAACGGCCTGTTCCAATTACTCTTGCTCCAGCCGCTTTTGCGTCATCTGGATTAATTTCTGGATTAGGATTTGCCATCGCAAAAATGATACTGTCTTTATTCATTGATTTTACCATATCTTGAGATAATGCATTAGCAACAGAAACACCGATAAAGACATCAGCACCTTGGATAACATCAGCTAACTTACCTTCTTGTTTATCCTTGTTCGTCCATTCTGCCACAAATTCTTTGGTTTCATTCATGCCATGCGAGCGTCCTTTATAAATAGCACCTTTAGAATCACACATAATCATATTGCGCACACCGTATGAATATAATAATTTCACAATCGCAATACCTGCAGCGCCTGCACCATTCAATACCACTTTGATATCTGATAGCGATTTATCTGTAATTCTTAAAGCATTAATCAATCCAGCCATTGTCACGATTGCTGTCCCATGCTGATCATCATGAAAGACTGGAATTTTAGTTTCTTTTTTTAATCGGTTTTCAATTTCAAAACAGCGCGGCGCAGAAATATCTTCTAAGTTGATACCGCCGTAATTAGGTTCTAATAATTTAACTGTTTTGATAATTTCTTCTGTATCTGTTGTATTCAAAGCTATTGGTACACCACTTACCCCAGCAAAGCTTTTGAATAGAACTGCTTTACCTTCCATTACAGGAATACTTGCTTCAGGACCAATATTACCTAATCCTAATACTGCAGTGCCATCTGTTACTACAGCTACAGTATTGCCTTTAGATGTATAATCATAGACTTTACGAGGATCCTCATAAATCTCTTTACATGGTTCTGCAACACCAGGAGAATAAGCTAAACTTAATTCTTCTTTATTTGTAACTTTTACTTTGGGTGTAACATCAAATTTACCTTGATTTCTTTTATGCATTTCTAAAGCATCGTCTCTTAATGACAAACCAATCGCTCCTTTGTTCTGTATCTTAATATCGAAATAAATTCACGCATATTATGTTCAATCTATTACTGAGTTGTTTTATTATTTTTACCGAAAATTTACAATAAACTTTTGGTTTTAGTACTACTCTGAATTTTATGTACTGATTATAACACAGATGTCACTGTTTCACTGATTCTCATGGGTTAAATTATTAATTTCCTTAATTTTGTCAATGAATTGCTTAAAAGTTTTAAAAGTCTGTAACTAATGCAATCCATTGTCACAGACTTCTATTACATTAAGCGAATATTTTCAGGATCAATTTGTTCAACCAATCTTTCAATCGTGTCAACATCACGTTCAATTCTTCCAACTTGCCGCATTTGGTTTGACTGTTCATCATAAAAATATATTGGAAGTTGTTGATGTGTTTCAGATGGTTCAGTATCAAATTCTAAATCATCAACATTAATTTTTCTGAGTATAATACGTGTTGCTTTTTCAAACATCGTTTTTTCATATGCATCTAAATCTTGTATTTCATTAATAATTAATTGATGCTTTTGATTTCTATTTTCGAATTTCCCTTTTACAATAAACGGTTTTTCTTCTAATAGAAGTGTTTCATAACGTTGAAAAGTATCAGGGAAAATAACACCATCTAACGTGTGCTCACCATCATTTAAAGTCGCAAAAGCCATCGGTTGCCCTTTTTTTGTACGAATACGTCTCAGTGTGTCCATTTGTACAAGTACAGGTTGATGATTGTTCGCATTGTTTAATTTATAAATGCCTAAAAACTGTTTTGAATCAAACAATTTTTCCATTGGATGTTTTGTAATATAAAATCCTAAGTATTCTTTTTCAAAGTTACTTAATGCTAAATCAGGCAACTCTTCTTTTTGTTGGTACTCTAATTTCGGTGTCACAAAGTCAAAAATCAAAGCATCTTGTTCGACTTGACTTGATGAATCTAAAACCTCATCTAATGTTCCTAATAAGGTTGCACGTGTTTCACCGAATTGATCAAATGCTCCCACTAATATGAGCGCTTCTAATAACTTACGTGTTTTAACGCGCCCAGATAAACGACGTGTAAAATCAAAGAAATCTTTATATCGACCATTTTGATAACGCTCATCTACAATGGCTTTAACACTTTGATAACCGACACCTTTGATGGTACCTAAAGATAAATAAATACCTTGTTCAGCTGCTTTATAATACCAATGACTTTCGTTGATGTCTGGAGGTAAAATCTTTAAGTTCATCGTTTTAGCTTCAGCAATCATCTGTTCAGTCTTTTTCTCACTGCCAATCACATTCGTTAAAATATTGGCATAAAAATAATTAGTATAATGTACTTTTAAATACGCCATCGTATAGGCGACTTTAGAATAACTCACCGCATGAGCACGTGGGAAACCATAATCTGCGAATTTAAGAATTAAATCAAAGATTTGTTTACTTAATTGTTCTGAGTAGCCATTTCGACTGGCACCTTCTACAAAGTGTTGACGTTCATTTTCCAACACAGCCCGATTCTTTTTACTCATTGCTCGACGTAAAATATCCGCTTCTCCATAACTGAACCCTGCGAACTTACTTGCAATCTGCATGATTTGTTCTTGATAAATAATAACACCGTATGTGGATTTTAATATCGGTTCTAAATCAGGATGGAGATAGGCCACTTTAGATGGGTCATGACGTCTAGCAATATATGTCGGTATTTCTTCCATTGGACCTGGGCGATATAAAGAAGTCATTGCGACAATGTCCTCAAAATGTTGCGGCTGTAAACGTCTTAACGCATCTCTGACACCGTCTGATTCTAATTGGAATAATCCGGTTGTTTCCCCTAATGACAACATTTTAAATACTTTCTCATCATCAAAAGGAATAGATTCTATATCAATATCGATATTTAAATCTTTCTTTACTTGATTGATGATTTGGTGAATGATGGATAAATTTCTCAGACCTAAAAAGTCGATTTTCAACAAACCAAGTCGTTCGTCTTCAGTCATTGTCCACTGTGTTAATAGACCCGTATCTCCCATTAATAATGGTACATATTGATATAATGGGCGTTCGTTAATAATAATGCCTGCCGCATGCGTTGATGTATGTCTCGGCAATCCTTCTAATTTCCTACTGAGTTTGAACCACATTTCATGCCTATGATTGCGATGCACAAAGTCTTTAAATGCTTGTGTGTCATAAGCTTCATTTAAAGTTATACCTAATTTAGACGGAATTAAATGTGAAATTTCACTGAGTGTTTTTTCTTCAAACCCCATAATACGTCCTACATCTCTTGCGACTGCTTTCGCTTGTAAATGTCCGAATGTCACAATACCTGAAACATGGTAATCTCCATATTTTTGTTGTACATATTCAATCACACGTTCACGTTTTGTATCTTCAAAGTCGATATCAATATCTGGCATTGTGACACGTTCGGGATTTAAAAATCGCTCAAATAATAAGTTATATTTTAATGGGTCAATCGTTGTGATATTCAACAAGTAACTGATTAGAGAACCTGCAGATGAACCACGACCTGGACCGACCATGACATCTTGTGTTTTCGCGTAATGAATCAGATCGCTTACAATTAGGAAATAATCTTCGTACCCCATTTTCGTAATGACATCGAACTCATAATCTAAACGTTTTCTATACTGAGGAGTATCTAAGTTCATACGTTTAATAGCATTATCTAATAATTGGTATAAGTATTCTTTAGATGAAGTACCTTCAGGTGTATCATACTGTGGTAACAGTGATTGATGATATTCAATCGTAATATTACATTGATCAGCAAGGTCATTTGTATTATCAATAATGTCTTGAGATAAACTCAAGCTAACTATATCAGCTTGGCTATATAAATGGGCATGCTGTTCGCTACCTGTATTTACTAAGTCTAATGCTTTATTGTTTTTAATTGCTTGCAATGCACTGACAGTTTCAGCATCTGCTTCATCAAGATATTTTGCTTCTTGCATCCACACTTGATTTAAATCTAATTGTTCTGCTGCACCGCTGCTTAAATGATCCGTGAATACATCTGCGTGTTCACTAAACATTTCCGCTAAATTCATTTGTTCAGCATTGATACGCTTAAAAATAATGACTAAATCATTTTGATAATGTTTTAGCCATTCTGTAGAAATCGTACGTTTATCTTGTATTTTAATTGCTGAAGAAAGTTGATATAACGATTTTAATCCTTGATTATTTTTAGCTAATAATACTGTTTCTAACTCTGTTAAGCCATCACTTAAATCTACAGTCATACCGATAATGGGTTTGATGTCTGCTTGTCTGCATGCATCATAAAATTGAGGGACAGCATACAAGACATTTCTATCAGTCAGTGCCAACGATTGATAGCCTTCTGCGACTGCTTTTTCAACAATGTCAGAAACACGTAGACTAGATTCTAGCAAATCATACGCAGTGTGGATATTTAGATGTGCCTTCATAATTTTGTCCCTCCCTTTTTAATATTGTGCAGTTAGTCGATTAATTTTTGATTTAAGGCTTCTGCTAAACGATCAAATTCTTCCCAACTATAAACTGTAACACCAGATGCATTCGGGTGTCCGCCGCCTCCAAATTGTTGTGCGACGTCATTGATAACAACTTTTTTAGAACGCAGACGACAACGAATATCTTCGCCTTCATCAACTGCAAAGACCCAAATTTTTAAACCGCGTAAATCAGCAATTGTATTTACAAATTGAGAAGCTTCGTTCGGTTTAATATCAAATTGTTTTAAAACATCTTGTGTAATTTGAACTTTCGCAAAGCCGTTGTCATTCATTACAAAGTTTTGTAGCACATAGCCTTGGAATGGCATAAGTTTAGGATCTTTTTCAGCCATTTTATTCAATTCTGCAGTGTGGTCAAATGGATATTTTAAAAGTTGTGCCCCAACTTCCATTGTATGCGCACTTGTATTGCTGAATAAGAAACGACCTGTATCGCCAACGATACCTAAATACAGTAAGCGTGCTGTTTCTGCATCAATGATGGATGTATCATTAAAATGCGCAATGATATCAAAGATGATTTCACTTGTTGATGAAGCTTCAGTGTTCACATAATTTAACTCGCCATATTGATCTAATGCAGGATGGTGATCAATTTTGATTAAACCTTTACCATTAGCAAAACGTTGATCATCAATACGAGGCGCATTAGCTGTATCACATACGATGACTAAGGCTTCTTTGTAAGTATCATCACTTACTGCATCAAATGTTCCCATAAAATCTAAAGAAGGCTCACTTTCACCTACAGCATAGAGTTTTTTATCTGGAAATTTTAATTGTAAATAAGATTTTAAACCTAATTGAGAACCATAGGCATCTGGATCTGGTCGCACATGTCTATGGATAATAATTGTATCTTCTTGTTCAATTCGGTTCATAATTTCATTAAATGTATTCATATCATTACTCCTTCATTATCTGTTGATGCAGTACATCAGCTTTCTAGCATTTGACAAATAATCAATGCTTTAGCTACATCTTGTTGTCCTTCACGCATGCTGACCTCAATTTTAGCAAAGTGTCTCCCAACATCTAACATGTCATAATTAATTTCAAGTTCTGTTTCAATAGAAACTGTCTTCATATAAATAATACTTAAACTTTCAATCATAACTTCTTGTTTTTTTATTTGACGCATTTTATATCGAATCGTTTCTTCAATAATTGCGACAAAAGCACCTTTACTTAACGTCCCGTATTGGCTTGTCAGTTGGGGTGCAACATCTACAGTAATTTTATCTTTATTAATTGAAATGTACTTGCCGACTTGATCATTGATAGTTTCCCCTACTTGCGGTTGACGTCCTAATAATTGCATAGCACGCAGAACATCTTCACGTGATACTACGCCAAGTAATTTCTTATTGATTGTCGTGACCGGCAGCAATTCAATACCTTCCCATATCATCATATGCGCGCATGTCGCAACAGTTGTAGACACTTGCACATTTAACACAGGCTTTGTCATTACTTTATAAAGATATTCTTCTGAATCTTTTGCAATAATATCTTTACTTGTCACAATCCCCACTAATTTAAAGTCATCATCGACAACTGGAAATCTTGAATGTCCTGTCTCTTGCGAACGACTTTTAACATCTGCAACTTTCATTGTTTCTTTCAATACAGTCTCTTCAGTGACAGGTTTAACAATATCTTCAACAATTAAAATTTCTTTACGAATGATCTGATTATACATCGCACGGTTAATCATATTCGCAACTAAATATGAATCGTAATTAGACGATAAGATAGGCAAATCATGTTGATCTGCATAACGTTTAATTTCAGGTGTTGTACTAAAACCACCTGTAATCAACACTGCACTGCCATGTCTCAATGCTTCTAATTGTACATCCGTCCTATTACCGACAATCAACAAAGTATTTTTAGTCAGATATTTAACCACATTTTCTAATTTCATGGCACCAATAGCAAACTTAGTCAGCGTGTTATGAAGACCGTTACGACCTGCAAGTACCTGACCATCAATAATTTTAACAATTTCACCAAACGTTAAATGTTCGATTTCTTCTCTAGTTTTCTTTTCTATTCTCACAGTTCCGACTCGATCTATGGTAGCGACGAGTCCAAGTTGTTCAGCATCTTTAATTGCACGGTAAGCTGTTCCTTCAGATACCTCTAAATCTTTTGCTATTTTACGGACAGATATTTTCTGACCCACAGCGAGTGATTCAATGTGTGCAAGAATCTGTTCATGTTTTGTCATTACTTACTTCCCTCATTCTCTGCTTACTCTTCTTATTAATTATAACTTGATTCAGTCTAAAAATCGAAGTTAATCTCTCTTGAATTTTAACATGTTATAGGTGGAGTACCTAACTCAATAGTTGACATTTTGTAATTTAAATACGGTTTGTTAAGTTGACAATAAATTTAATTGGAAAAGTTGACACATTTTTATTAGAATATGTATTAAGGAGGGATTGAGAATGTATAAAAATATTTTACTCGGCGTTGATACTGATTTAGAAAACAAAAAAGCATTAGCTAATATCAGAAAATTGTCTGGTGAAGGCACAATTGTCACATTATTAAATGCGATCACTGAACAAGATGCACAAGCATCTATTAAGGGCGGCACACATTTAAACGATTTAACAAAAGCGCGTAGTCAAGAATTACAACCAACACGTGATATTCTTGATGAATACGGTATCGAATACGATGAAATCATTGTACGCGGTAATCCAAAAGAAGAACTTGTTAAGTTTGCGAACAGTGGTGATTATGACATTTTAGTAGTAAGTAACCGTAAAGCACAAGAGCAAAAGAAATTTGTGCTAGGCAGCGTCAGCCATAAAGTCGCAAAACGTGCTCATATCCCAGTATTGATTGTAAAATAATGAAAAATGCTTGTACATTGAGTTGTACAAGCATCTTTATTATCTGTGTTATTAGAATTCTACAGCTTCACCTGGTTTTAAGATTTGTACTTCGCCTTCTTTAACCAATTTCTTGAATTCTTCAGGATCTTGTTCAATATATGGGAATGTGTTGTAATGCACAGGTACAGTGATTTTCGGTTTAATAAACTCATTGATCGCGTAGCTGGCATCTTCAATACCCATTGTGAAATTATCACCGATTGGTACGAAGCATACATCTACTGGATGACGATCTGCGATTAATTTCATATCACTGAATAAGCCAGTGTCACCACAGTGATAAATCGTTTTGCCTTCAATTTCTAAAATCAAACCAGTTGAAGAACCTAAATAAACTGGAATGCCGTTTTCATTTGTGATACTTGAACTATGGAACGCTTGTACATACTTAACTGTTCCAAAGTCAAATTCCCATTTACCTCCGATATTCATTGGGTGTACATTTTCTACACCTTGTGCAGTTGATAAATAATCTGCAACTTCCGCAAGGCCGACAACTGTCGCATTATTTTTTTGCGCAATTTTCACAGTATCACCGAAGTGGTCTGCGTGACCATGCGTTAAAATAATATAATCTACCTCTAAATCTTCTGCATTTAAATCTGATAAATCATTACCAGTAATAAATGGATCTACGATGACTTTCTTGCCGTTTGCTTCAAAATAGATTGTTGATTGTCCATGAAATGATAATTCCATTTTAAAAAGCCCCCTTATGCTTCAATCTTAACTCTAGTATAACATTTACCCCACTTTAGTCTAAATGACACCATTGCCTTTTGAATTCTGAACCGCTTTGACTTAAAATAAAGTTAATCATACGAATGGAGGTTGAAGAATTTTGAAAACAGAAGAAATTGTTAATGAAATACGTAATCAAGATGCAGGGGCTGCTTGGATTACGACACCGCTTAACGTATTCTACTTTTCTGGCTACTTAAGCGATCCCCACGAACGTTTATTAGCCTTGCTAATTACTGCTGAGGGTGAAGAAGTTTTATTTGTCCCTAAATTAGAAGTAGAAGAGGTTAAAGCCTCTCCGTTCACTGGTAAAGTTGTCGGTAATGCTGATGGTGAAGATCCATTTAAGCTTGTAGATTACAACTTTGATAAAATTCTTGTGGAAGAAGATCATCTGACATTAAAACGTCAAAAAGAATTAATTGAAGGATTTGGTGTTGAAACATTCGGTTCAATTGACCAAACAATCAAAGATTTACGTAATGTCAAAACTCCTGAGGAAATTGACAAAATCAAAGAAGCTGCAAGACTTGCTGATAAATGTATTGAAATCGGTGTAGATTTCTTAGAAGAAGGCGTAACAGAAAAACAAGTAGTACGTCATATTGAGTATGAAATCCAAACAAAATACGGTGTCAGCGCAATGAGTTTCGATACAATGGTCTTATTTGGTGACCATGCTGCTTCACCACATGGTATTCCTGGTGATCGCCAACTTCAAAAAGATGAATATGTCTTATTCGACTTAGGTGTTATTTATGAAAACTATTGCTCAGATATGACACGAACAGTAGCTTTCGGTAACCCAAGCGAAAAAGCACAATCTGTTTATAATGTTGTATTAGAAGCTGAAAAAGCTGCAATTGACATGATTAAACCGGGCGTAGTTATTGGTGACGTAGACAGAAAAGCACGCGGTATTATTGATGATGCTGGTTTTGGTGAATACTTCGTACACCGTCTTGGCCACGGTTTAGGCTTAGAAGAACATGAATATCAAGATGTTGCTGGATTCAACACAAATCAATTTGTTCCAGGTATGGTTGTCACAGTTGAACCTGGTGTTTATGTTCCTGGTGAAGTGGGTGTCCGTATCGAAGACGACATCTTAGTCACAGAAGATGGAAATGAAGTCTTAACACATTATGATAAATAATGAGATTAATAATTTAAGGTGGAGTACGAATACTCCACCTTTTTTATGAGCTGAAAAATTTTTAAGTATAGAAAAACGCCACCCCATCGCTGTTTATACCCCAAACAGCAATGAGATGGCGTCATTTTTGATGTTTTCAGAGCTTTATACGCTCCTTACATCCCATTAAATTAATAATTAATTTAATGCTTGATCTACTGGTGTATACGGAAGATCAAACGTGTTAGCTACACCTTCATTTGTAACTTTACCGTCGTACACATTCAATCCTAAAGATAATGGTTGGTTATCTTTCAATGCTTGTAAATAACCTTTGTTTGCGATTTGTAGCGCATAAGGTAATGTCGCATTGTTTAAACCAATTGTAGAAGTACGTGGTACCGCACCTGGCATATTTGCTACTGCATAGTGAACCACACCATGTTTAACATAAGTTGGATCATCATGCGTTGTAACGTGGTCAGATGTTTCGAAGATACCACCTTGGTCGATAGCGATATCTACCAATACAGCACCGTCTTTCATGTCTTTAACCATTTGTTCAGTTACAAGTTTTGGTGCTTTAGCGCCTGGAATTAATACCGCACCGACAACTAAATCACTTTGCGTAACATTTTGTTCGATATTAAGCGGGTTAGACATAACTGTATGCACACGTCCGCCGAATAAATCATCAAGTTCTTGTAAACGTTTTGGATTAACGTCTAAGATTGTTACGTCGGCACCTAAGCCTAAAGCGATTTTCGCTGCGTTTGTACCTGCTTGGCCGCCACCGATAATTGTGACTTTACCTTTAGGTACACCAGGAATTCCTCCTAGCAATACGCCCATACCGCCATAGAATTTTTGCAAGAATTGCGCACCGATTTGTGTCGCCATTCTACCTGCAACTTCACTCATTGGCGTTAATAATGGTAATGATCTATCTGGTAATTGCACCGTTTCGTATGCAATCGCAACGACTTCATTATCAACAAGTTCTTTTGTTAATGTTTCGTCGTTTGCTAAGTGTAGATAAGTGAATAAGATTAAATCTTTCTTGAAATATTTGTATTCTGGTTCAATTGGTTCTTTAACCTTGATAACCATTTCAACATCCCAAGCTTCGCCAGGTCCATCAACAATTGTTGCACCTGCGTCTTTATAATCCTCATCTGTAAAGAATGAACCTTCACCTGCGCTGCTCTCTACTTTAACTGTGTGCCCTGCTTCAACTAAAGCATGAACACCGCTTGGTGATAAACCTACTCTGTTTTCATTATTTTTTATCTCTTTTGGAATACCTATTTTCATTCCGTACACCTCCCATCCTTATCCTAACGCTTATATGCTGAAAGCGCAATCATTACGGTTGGAAAAGGATGATAAGATTAAGTTATCATGAAAGATAAGATATTCATAAAATTCAATCAATTATAAAAATTCAATCGCTACTTTTATTTCTAATATTCTGTCAATGTGGTAAAATATAAGTGAATAGAAGAAGGAGGTCATGTACGATGTTAACTTATAAAAATATTTTAATCGCAGTAGATGGATCACAAGAAGCTGAATGGGCATTCAATAAAGCGGTGGAAGTAGCGAAACGTAACAACGCTAAACTTATCATCACTAATGTTATTGACTCTAGAACATATACTTCATACGAAGTTTATGATGTTCAGTTCACTGAAAAATCTAAACAATTCGCTGAAGAATTACTTAGAGGTTATAAAGATTTTGCCCAAAAAGAAGGCGTGGAAGACGTTGAAACACTCCTTGAATTTGGTTCACCTAAAGCAATCATTCCTAAAAAAATCGCACAAGAAGTCAAAGCAGACTTAGTTATTTGCGGTACTTCTGGTTTGAATGCAGTAGAACGCTTTATCGTAGGATCTGTTTCAGAAGCTATTGTTCGTCATTCACCTTGTGATGTTCTAGTAGTTCGTACAGAAGAAATGCCTGAAGATTTCGAACCTCAAGTAGCAACTGAAGAATTACGTAAACAATATCAAGCAAGATAATTAATTTGCTTTTACTATGAGTGTTTAACCGGTCAGTTAATAACTGATCGGTTTTTTTATTACTTTAAAAATTATCATTACGCATAAAAAAATCCAGTTAACAAGGTTATCTCCCCTATTAACTGGATGAATTTTATCAATTATAAACTACCGAATTTAACTGCATCACGTGCAATCATTACTTCTTCGTTTGTTGGAATAACTAATACTTTAACTGGTGAATGTGGGTAGTTGATAAATCCTTCTGAACCATGAATTTGTTCGTTTTTCTTAGGATCCCAATAAACACCCATGAATTCTAAACCTTCTAATACACGGCCACGCACTTCGTCAGAGTTTTCTCCGACACCTGCAGTGAAGACAATAACATCTACACCGTGCATTTTCGCTGTATAAGAACCAATATATTTGTGGATACGTGAAGCAAATACATCTAGTGCTAATTGTGCACGTGTTTTACCTTCATCCGCATCTTGTTCTAAGTCACGTAAGTCACTTGAAGTACCTGAGATACCTAATAAACCTGATTCTTTATTTAGGATATCTAACACTTCTTCAGCGTTTTTACCTGTTTTTTCCATAATATATGGAATTAATGCTGGGTCAATATCACCAGAGCGTGTACCCATTGTAACACCTGCTAATGGTGTGAAGCCCATTGAAGTATCTACTGATTCGCCGCCATCGATTGCTGCAATAGAAGCACCGTTACCGATGTGACAAGAAATAATACGTAATTCTTCAATTGGACGATTTAAAATTTCAGCAGCACGTTGTGATACATATTTATGGCTTGTACCGTGGAAACCATATTTACGGATGCCATAGTCTTTATAGTAATGGAATGGCAAGCTGTATAAATATGCTTGTTCTGGCATTGTTTGATGGAATGATGTATCAAACACTGCAACATGTGGAATATTCGGCAATAATTTTCGGAATGCACGAATACCCATTAAGTTTGCTGGATTGTGAAGTGGTGCTAATTCTGTCAATGATTCAATTTGTTTCTCTACCTCGTCTGTAACTAACGCAGATTCAGGGAATAATTCCCCACCATGAACAACACGGTGTCCTGTACCATCAATGTCATTGATGTCACGAATAATACCGTGGTTAATTAAGCTATCCAACATTAAATCAACAGCTTTTACGTGGTCGCTGATTTCTTTTTCATCAGTATACTTTTGACCATTAAATTCTACTGTTATTTTTGAGCCTTTAAGGCCGATACGCTCAATTAAACCTTTACTTATTAATTTTTCTTCAGGCATTTCTATAAGTTGGAATTTCAGTGATGAACTACCTGCGTTAATTGCTAACACTAATTTTGACATAAAACTATGCCTCCAATATTTACATTTTCTTTTACCATATCTATTTAACCATTAATACAGTTCAATTTCAAGATTATTACAGTTTATTTTTTGTGATGATTTTGTTGCAGCCATTCTGACAATTCCTTTAAAAATCCTTGAAACTGTTGCGGAGATTTAAAATCTGGTATATTGGCCAACAACACTTCAACAGCATGCGTTACCTCGCGTTCTTTTTTCTGTAAAATCAGGATTGATTTGCGAGATTGCTCAGTTTTGAACAAAGTTTTCGGTAAGTTCAAGAATGCTTGCATTTCTGTATCTGTTGCAATGAATTTTTCGAGCTGTTTTACATGTTCACCTTCAAAAATATTGCTAGGCACAATTAAAAATGCAAAACCTGCACCTCTTAACGCTTCAATTGCTTGTTCAATTAATAAGAAATGCGCATAACTATGTCCTTCTTCAAATCCCAATTTCATTTCATGACTGCGATCATCTACTGGATAATAACCTACAGGCAAATCTCCAATCACGACATCCGCTTCTTCAAACGGTAAAGGCAATATCGCATCTTGTGGGTAAACATCAAAAGGAATTTCCAAGAAATTCGCTAGATGTACACTGACACGAGATAACACTGGATCCACTTCAACAAGATGATGCATTAATGTCTGTTCTGTTAACACTTCATGCACAGTTGCACTTAAATGACCACTGCCGCTGGTTAAATCAACAATGTTCAGTTCTTTTTTATCTTGTGTAAACTGTTGTACTAAGAATCCAAGAATCAAGCCGATCGAGTCAGGAGTAATTTGATGATTTGCCTGAATATCTTGTTCTTGCAACAAGCTTAAATATGCAAATTGGAAAGCTTTACGTCGGTCTGCTAGTGTTGCTTGTTCTAATAAGTCACGGTCATTACGATAAATCTGTTCCATCGCAAGCCCTAAGTTCTCAATAAAACTTTGACCATTTTCTTTATTGAGTTCTTTTGTTTTAGTATCTAATTCATGAAACAAACGTTCCATAATTGTTTGTTCTTCAGCCATTTTAAAATCCTTCCTAAAAAGACTGCTCATAATCAATGAATCTAAAATCCTTACACTAATTATGAGCAGTCTGGTCTAAATTTATTAACTTAAAATTACTTTAAATACTTGCTTTACTTTAGTCTAATTCTCTATATGCTTTTAATGCAGATTCGAAATCAGGGAAGTCTGTTCCTTCATTCACGATTTCTTTATAAACAACTTTGTTATTTTTATCTAATACGAATACTGAACGCGCTAATAATTGTAAGTCGTCCATTAATACGCCAAAGTTTTTACCAAATGAATGTTTTTGGTAGTCACTTAATAAAATAACATTGTCTAAACCGCTTGCTGCACACCATCTTTTTTGAGCGAACGGTAAGTCTTCAGAAATAGTAAGCACTACGCCACCTTCTTCTGATGCTGCTTCTTCGTTGAATTTACGTGTTTGTTTATCACAAACCCCTGTATCAATAGATGGTACTGCACTGATTAGTTTTTTCTTGCCTTCGTAATCTGCAAGTGTAACTTCTTCTAAATCATTGTTTACTACTGTGAAGTCTGGTGCTTCTTGCCCTTCTTCTACTGCATTACCTACTAATGAAACGGGATCTCCGCCGAATGTAATTTGTACCATATTAATAAACAACCTCCTGAGATTTTGTTAGTACTTTTTCTTTACCCCATTATACCGATATCAACACGTCAACTCCAATATTTATCCTTCGATTGAATGAACTATTTACTATTTTTCATGTAGAAGATGCCTTGAATTGAAAGATTTATCGTCATAAACAAAAAGTAAACTGCGTACAGTTTAAGACGCAGTTTACTTTAATTAAACCATTGCTGCATATAATCATAGATATTTTTAAGAATTAATGCACTCGTTACGATGACAAACAATACTCTGACATAACCGACACCTTGTCTCAGTGCAAATTGCGCACCTGCATAGGAACCGACAATCATACTGAAAGCCATAATCAAACCGATCCCGTAATCAACTTTGCCTAGCAACATAAATAGCAATAATGCACCGATATTTGAAGCGAAATTAAGGACTTTCGCGTTACCAGCAGCACTTAAGAAATCAAATCCGACTATCAGTAAAGTGAACAACATGAACGAGCCTGTGCCTCCACCTAAAAAGCCGTCATAAAAACCGATCAGTAATAGTACACTTGTAAAGAGAATCGCTTTTTTAGTTGAAAGCTTTTGATATGTTCGTATACTGCCCCAATCTTTACGCACGAGTGTATAAATCATCACAATCGTTAAGATGATTATGACAAGCGGCTTTAAGACTGAAGCTGGTAAAAAGGAAGCCAAGCTCGCACCGCCCACTGCCGCTAAAAAGACAAATGGGAAGAGCTTGCCTACAATTTTCAAATCGACCTTGCCGGAACGTATAAACTTAATCGCACTGGTTAAAGAACCAAATGAACTTGCTAGTTTATTTGTTCCAAGTGCATTTGCTGGCGGGAGACCTATGGCAAGTAGAGCCGGTGTAGATATCAAACCACCGCCACCAACTACTGCATCAATAAACGCAGCTAAAAATCCAAATACAATTATGATTAATATCAGTGTCAAATCCCATTCCACGATGTTTACCCCTTTTTACTCACATATTACTTAGAATAAATCTTCCATTAACGCTTCTGTTGTTTTGTCTTTTTGACTTTGATAATTTTTAGTGACTTCAATAGTTTCAATACCTTCTACAGCACGATCAATCATTTCACTAAAGTCATATACACTTTCATAGCGTTCTACTTTTTCAAAATCAGGTTCTGTAACCGGGTTTTTAGGAGTGAAAATTGTACAGCAATCTTCAAATGGTTGAATTGATGTTTCAAACGTACCATATTGTTTTGCTTTAATGACAATTTCTTCTTTATCTAAAGTTAATAATGGACGTAAGACTGGCGTTGAAGTAACATGGTTAATCGCATACATACTTTTAAGTGTTTGGCTGGCAACTTGTCCTAAGTTTTCACCATTAACAATCGCATCTGCGCCAATTTGATGTACTACTTTATCAGCAATGCGCATCATCATTCTTCTTGTAGATGTCATAGTATAGCGTTCATGGACTACTTTATGAATTTGTTTTTGAACTTCTGTAAATGGAACGATGTGCAATTTGATCGGCCCTACACGTTCAGCTAAGATACGCGTTAGTTCAATGACTTTTTCTTTAGCTTTTTCACTAGTAAATGGCGGACTATGGAAATGAATGGCTTCTACTGTAACACCACGACGCATGATTTCCATACCTGCTACTGGTGAATCAATACCACCTGATAACATTAATAATGTTTTACCGCCTGTACCAACTGGTAATCCGCCAACGCCATCAATCACACGGTCATAAATATAAATTGCATCTAAGCGTACTTCTGTCTTAATGACATGATCTGGTTGTTTAACATTTACATGGACTTGTTCATTGTTTTCTAACACTGCCCCGCCAAGCATACGTTGTAATTGATACGTATCATATGGAAACTGCTTGTCCGCACGTTTCACATCGATTTTGAATGAATCTCCGTCTGCATAAGCTTTCGCAAATTCACTTGCTTGTTTTTTCACTACTTCTAAATCTTTTTCAAGCTTCATCACAGGACTGATGGACTTCACACCAAATACTTGGCTAATACGACGCATAATTTCTTCGATATCCGCTTCAGGTGTGACTTCAATATACATTCTGTCTCGGTTTGCTTTAACATGGTAGCCTTGAAGCGGCATTAAAGCCTGTTTGACATTTGAACGTAAACGGTTCACAAACATTTTTCGGTTCGCACCTTTAAGCGTTAGTTCACCATAACGCACTAAAATATGATCATAGATCATTTCTTTAACAACTCCTTCATTTCTTCATAAACAATTTTAAACGCTTCTTTAAATCCTTCAATGTCTGATTCAGTCGTTATTGCACCCATAGAAATACGAATACTGCCTTCAATTCTTGATTCACTGATCCCCATCGCTAGTAACACTTCATTTAAACGACTATGTTTTGATGAACATGCACTTGTTGTAGATAACATGATACCTTGTTTTGAGAAAGCATTGACTAATACTTCCCCTTTCACGCCATCAAAGCCAACATTTAGAATATGTGGTGCACTTTGATGTGGTGAATTCACATGTACCCCTGGATACGCTTTAAAGAAGTTTCGTAAGTCTTCATTCCATTCAGTCAATCTTGAATTCAGTTGTTCTTGTTCGCTTACAGCATGTTTCAATGCTTTAACAATCGCAATATCTACCGGTAAATTAACTGTTCCGCTTCTTAAACCATATTCTTGGCCACCGCCATGAATCACAGGTTCAAGGTTATGAATATTACGTACTAATAATAATCCCTGTCCTTTTAAGCCATTAAACTTATGACCGCTAAAACTAACACTGTCTACACCATTAAAGTGTAAAGGAGTTTTTCCGATAGCTTGCACAGCATCCACATGAAAATGTGCTTTTGGATACGCTTCAAGTATTTCAGCAATCGCTTCAATCGGTTGAATTTGGCCAGTAATATTATTAACGTGCATACATGTGACAAGACCAACATTCGGATTCATCAATGATTTTAAGTGTTCTAAATCAATGGTGCCTGCTTTTGTCACATTCACATAACGTAATTTAAACCCTTCTTCTTCTAAGTGACGCATCACTTCTAACACTGATGGATGTTCTAAAACAGAAACAATAATTTCATCAGCATAAGGTTTTCGGTTATAAGCAGCACCTTTTAATGCCATATTATTGGATTCTGTCGCACCACTTGTAAAAATAATATCGTATCTATCTTCTAAGTTCAGAATTTGGTTGATTTGTAGCTTTGCTTGTTTCAACAATTGTTCAGCTTGCAAACCTGCTTGGTGTGGACTATTCGGATTAAAATATAAATCTTGGTTGACTTTAACAAAGGTGTCTAACACATCTTGTGCAGGTTTTGTAGTCGCTGCATTATCTAAATAAATCACTTTTCGTCACTTCCACTTAATGAATTCTATCTTTTTGAGTCTTTTGTTCCAATTTTAATATTTTACCACAAATCAATGAATTCTCAATAAGCAAAAAGAAGGCGAGAACAAAATACTGCTCTCGCCTTCTTGTATAAAGTACTAAATTTGACTTTGTGAAACAACTTCATCTTCAATACGTTGTGAGATCCCTGGATCTACTGAATCTAAAGCTTGTTCTGCAATTTCAATCGCACGTTTGTATCTATTATTTTTAAATAGACGTTCTGCTTCATTCAAGCTCTTATCAATGCTGCTGTCATCTTTACGATAACGGTTACCATACTGGATTAATTTTTCAGCAAGAACTGCATTGACTAAAACATCCATTGCTTCATTTTCGAAATTATTCATTTGTAAGACAACTTTTGTAACTTTATCTTTCAAATGCTTCACATGGATTGGACGTTCATCAAACTGACTGTTGATTTCACGCACTTCATGGTCAATTTCGTTTTTCATAATAATGAAGCGTTCTGGAACACTTGTTAAGTTAGAAGCTAATAACTTACGATAAATTTCTTCTTTCTTACTTTGCACACGTAACAAGTTATCTTCTGCTTCAGCTTCATCTTCACGTAATTGAATTAAATGATTTTGAAGTTTTTCTTGTTTTTCATTAATCACTTTAACGTGATCTTCGATATACGCTAAGTTGTCTTGAACTTCACTATAACGTACTGTCGATTTTGACATTTCTCTTAAAATTTCATCATAAACTGAAATCAAGTTTTGAATTTCATTTTCAAATTGACGTACATTTTGAATGTCTGTCTCATTGATATAGTAATTTTCACGTACATATTCAATTTCCGTTTGTAATGTATAATTTGTATCTTTCGCACGGAACAAGTCATTTGTGATAACTTCTTTCGTTTCATCTACTTTATTTTTTGATTTCACTTCATGCTCGATTAAATCATACATTTCATCAAGTTGATCATTGATAGCGTTTAATTTGTCGTTTGCTTCTTCAAGTTCTAAACGACTGATCATCGGCTCAACAAAGCTCAACTCTGTTTTCATTGATTGTAAGTTACTGTCGACTTTAACATGATCTAAATCATAGCCTTCAACTTTCAAGTCTCTGCAACCATATTTCAAGTCTTGGAATTGACCTGGAAGTTCTTTTTGCGCTTCTCGGATTAATTCCGGAATTTCTTGCATATCTTTTTGTAAGTAATTGATGTCTTCATTGAGCGTTTTAATATGCTCATAAGCTTGTTTGTAGTTCCCCTCTTCTTTTAACTCAGTATACTTAACAAGCTCTGGTTCGAACAACTCAATTTCTTTTTCTAATGGTGCTGCCGCTTCACCGAATTGATGACGGTTTGCTAAAACATCACGTTTCATTTCACGGTATGCAACTTTGCTTTCTTCAAATAAGCGGTCACTTTCTTTATGCAAAGCTAAAATGTTTTCAACTTCTTCAGTTAATTTTGCATGTTGACTTTCATAACGATCCATTAATGCGTTTGCATCGTCTAACTCAGCTTGTGCTGCAGCAAATTTGAATTTATCAAAGTTTTCTTCCGCATTATGAATTTTCTCTTCAACCGGACTTAAATTATCATTAGTATTTTTTAATGATTCGCGCTTTAAGCGGTCATATTCTAGTTGTGTTTCACCCTCAAGGGTTAAATCGTCCAACTCTCTCAGACGATCGTCTAATGTTAGTTTCTCAACCTCTATCTTGCGCTCTTCGGTTTTTTCGACCACTTGACGTTTTGAAGAACGGAGATAGAACATGATACCGACAATTATAAGTGCAATAATTATAATTGCTAAGATGATATACAGTGCCATTGTTTTCTCCTCCTATTTAATCACTTCTCATTATAGCGTAATTTCTTGCCTCATTAAAATAAAATATTAATTTTCTTTATACGAATTGCTGATTAAGCACCTTAAATTGAAGTCTTATAGATGTCCATATTATAATATGGAAAATGCTAGACAGAAAAGAGGTCATTATTTATGAAACAAACGACGACAAACTACCAATCAATTGCACAACAAATGAAAGGTTTAAATGCAGATGAAAAATATTTAATCACTTTGCTAAGTAACACTTCTGCCCTTTTAAACGAAAACTTAGATAATATTAATTGGATTGGTTTTTATTTAATGGAAGCAGGACAACTCATTTTAGGGCCCTTCCAAGGCAGACCTGCTTGTACACCTATTCAAGTCGGCAGTGGTGTTTGCGGAACATCTGTTGAAAAAGATATCGTTCAACGTGTAGAAGATGTTCACCAATTCCCTGATCACATCGCATGTGATGCACGTAGCCGATCAGAAATTGTCATTCCATTGCATCGCGACGGTGAAGTCATCGGTTTATTAGATATTGATGCACCGATCACAGGACGCTTTACTCAAACTGATGAAGAAGGCCTAGTCTCATTAATGAAAATTCTTGAAGAACAAATTGCACGAACAGTGAAATAATTGTTTTGCATGGAAATATAGATAAACCCTTGACTTTATTCGTCATAATGGTACAATACTCTTTGTGTGAAATAACGAAAGTAGCAATTGTATATTAATAGGCTCTATGTTGTTCCCAACGCGGACGTGCCGTGTAACCGGAGCTATGAGGCGAGGACACACAAAACAATATATCCTATTAAGCATACAATACTCTTCTTTGTTTTTTCATAACAACTACAAAAAACAAAAGGAGGAGTCTTAACATGGCTCGATTTACAGGTTCAAACTGGAAAAAATCTCGTCGTTTAGGTATCTCTTTAAGCGGTACTGGTAAAGAGTTAGAAAAACGCCCTTACGCACCAGGTCAACATGGTCCAAACCAAAGAAAAAAATTATCAGAATATGCGATTCAATTACGTGAAAAACAAAAATTACGTTATTTATATGGAATCACTGAAAGACAATTCCGTAACACATTCGATATCGCTGGTAAACAATCTGGTGTTCACGGTGAAAACTTCATGCGTTTACTTGCTCGTCGTTTAGACGCAGTTGTATATGCTTTAGGTTTAGCACGTACACGTCGTCAAGCACGTCAATTAGTAAACCACGGACACATCGAAGTAGATGGTGGACGCGTTGATATCCCATCATACACTTTAAAACCAGGTCAAGTGATCTCAGTTAGAGAAAAATCTCAAAAACTAGACATCATCCTTGAATCAGTTGAAATCAACAACTTCGTACCAGAATACTTAGAATTCGACGAAGAAAAATTATCAGGTACTTTCGTACGTATTCCAGAACGTAGCGAATTACCAGCTGAAATCAACGAACAACTTATCGTTGAGTACTACTCAGGTAAATAATAATTTCGAGATTTCGATACTGCATCTTTTCAAAAGGTGCAGTATTTTTTTATGTTAATTTTCCCCTTCCCTTTTATAAGCGCTAGTATTATTCAGTTGTTTGCGTCATAATATAATTACTAAATAGAAGGAGATATGCAACGTGAAAAACTGGTTGAAAAATAATAGATTGATTATGATACTGGCAGGTGTTTATCTTGTTTCTGGTTTCATCTTCTTACCAAGTTTTACTGAATACTTTGATAAAAGTTATTTTGAAAAATCAATATTAAAAGTGATCATTGATGCTTTTATAGCCAACTTCGGCTTTGCATTATCTTTATCCCTTGCGATTTCTTTTGTACTTTCAGCTATTATTATGACGTATCAATATTTTAAAAATGACGAAGTAGATAACGTAATAAAAAGTTTTGCGTTTATCGTTTTAGTGGTTAACGTGTATGTATTTGTTAGTACTTTGATTTTATTATCAATTACCCAAGATAATGGTGAAGCGATTTTTGCGTTATTTGGATTCTTTTATGGTTTCACAAAGTATCTGCCTTGGGCTTATAACATGATTAATGAACGATTCAATATATCAGACATAAAAATGAATAAAAAATAAAGGATGCCTGTAAAATCAGACATCCTTTTATTATGCACGATGCGCTTTGGCTTTTTTTCGTTTTACTACTCTATAGATAGTAACTCCTATAATGATGATTACCCAGCTTAATAACTCTTTTTTATCCAGTCTTTGGATGGGTTTGAGGTTAAATTTCATCGTTGTTCGAGAAAAACAGATATGAGTTCTCAATCGTTCTTCTCTTATCTTCCCTTCTGTTAATTAGATAATTTAATTATACAAGTGGTATTCTAATTAATCAATCTAATTCAAAATAATGATTTGGGCCATCTGTAATGATGCCATCTACCCCATCAATCATTAGTTTTCTAATATCATTGATATCATTGACTGTATAAGGCAATACTTTTAAGTGATGCAAGTGTGCCCTTTCTATAAACTTTTGGTTAACGAGTTCATAATTAGGATTAGCATACTCACAAAATTTAGCTAATTTATTAAAATTCGGCATTTTAAACAAATATTTTTTCTTACTTAACAACACACCAAGAGAATACTTTCGTGTAAGTTTAGAAATTTTCTCTATACTTCTTTCATCAAATGATTGGATAATGACCTTATCTGCATCTAAATGGGCATCTTCTATTTCTTTTAATAATTGTTCTTCTATATTTGGATATTTACTTGGCTTCTTAATCTCAATCAGTAAAGTCGTATCATGTGGTTCAACTAACTTTGCGACTTCTTTAAATGTCATAATCTTTGCGCCTATAAATGTCGCATCTTTCCATGAACCGAAATCATAGCTTTTTAATTCATCTCGCGTATAATCTTTAACATACCCACTTCCATTAGAAGTTCGATCTATTTTATCATCATGGATAACAACGAGTTGATGATCTTTAGTTAAATGCACATCAATTTCTAGCATATCTACTGAAGCGTTCAATGCTGCTTTATAAGCCAGTAACGTATTTTCTGGATAGTCTAATGAAAATCCACGATGTGCAATAATTTGAAAATCCTCACTCGGAATGACTTTTTCCATGTTATTCACCCTTTTAATATGATTGTAAAAACAATCTATCATAATTTAAACGGAGGTCAAAGAGATATGGCAGAACATGATTTTATTGTGACAACGCAATGGAGCGGCGGCAGAGATGAAACTGGCACTGTTAAAGGCGATGTTTTAAACGAGTCTATTTCTATTCCAAGCTCGCTTGGAGGTGTTGGCGAAGGTACAAATCCAGATGAAATGTTAATTGCTGCTGCCTCTTCTTGTTATATCATTTCATTAGCAGCAACTCTAGAACGTGCGCATTTCACTGATATTTCTATTAACCAATCTTCAGTCGGGACCGCTTCTCTCAATAACGGTAAATTCAAAATGGAGAAAATTACGCATCATCCTAAAATTACTGTTGATGCTGATCAAAAAGAAGCACTCGAAAAAAGATTAGATAAACTTTTAAAAATTGCTGACAATAACTGCATGATATCTAATTCAATCAGAGGTAATGTTGAGATTGAAATCGATGCAGTCATTCTATAACAGTGACCCAACTTTGGTTGGGTTGCTTGTTATTTTATATTAAAACGCTTACAATATCAGTTTAATATAAAATCATCAATTTTAAGTAAAAGTATACTTAAATTGCCTTTATTATTTTCAGAATATTTGGTAAGATTAATGAATCTTACATTAGGGGGAAATCTATATGTATCATCATCCATTGTTATTGACACCTGGACCAACTCCGATTCCTGAACGCATTCAACGTGTCATTCAAGAACCGATGATTGGTCATCGCACAAAAGAATTTGAAGCAATTGCAGAAAAAGCATATAAAGGGTTAAAACCTGTATTCGGGGCTGAAAACGACGTTTTAATCTTTACTTCCAGTGGGACAAGCGCTTTAGAAGCAAGTATGGTTAATCTGTTAAATCCGAATGACCATGTGGCTGTAATTGTTTCTGGTGCCTTTGGTAATCGTTATAAACAAATCGCTCAAACATATTTTAAAAATGTACATGTCTTTGAAGTAGCTTGGGGAGCAGCAGTAGACGTTGAGGCATTTATTCAATATCTAAAAGCATTACCAGAACCTGTAACTGCCGTTTACAGTCAATATTGTGAAACATCGACTTCTGTCCTTCACCCTATTCATGAATTGGGTAAAGCGATTCACAAAAACTTCCCAGAAACATACTTTGTAGTAGACGGTGTAAGCTGTGTCGGGGCTGTAGATGTCAACTTAAAACGTGACTACATTGATGTCTTAGTGTCAGGAAGTCAAAAAGCAATCATGTTACCACCAGGCTTGGCATTTGCGGCTTATTCTGATCGTGCTAAAGCACGTTTTGCAGAAGTTAAAACACCTCGTTTTTATTTAGACTTCAATAAATATATTGCTTCTGCTGAAAAAAATTCAACACCATTTACACCGAATGTGAGTCTGTATAAAGGTGTCGCTGCCTATGCAGATTGGATTGAAGAACAAGGCTTTAAAAACGTAATAGAACGCCATAACGTCATCAGAGATGGTTTAAGAGCTGCATTAAAAGCTTTAGACTTGCCATTACTTGTTAAAGATGAATTTGCTTCACCAACTGTAACCGCATTTGTGCCAAATTCTCCAAGCGAAGTCTCAACGATTAAAAATGAATTGCTAGACCGTTTCAATATCACAATTGCTGGCGGTCAAGGTAAATTAAAAGGTCAAATTCTACGTATTGGTCATTTAGGTCAAATCGATACTGCCGACATTTTACAATGCATCAGCGCATTAGAAATTGTACTTTCAGAAATACGTCATCAAACATATATCGGCAAAGGTACTACAGCATATTTAGAGGTGGTAAAAGCTTATGTATAAAATTTTAGTATCAGATCCCATCGCTAAAGATGGTTTACAAACTTTATTAGACGATCCAGATTTCGAAGTAGATATTGATACAGGACTTTCTCCTGATGAACTAATAGAAAAAATTAAAGCATATGACGGTTTAATCATACGAAGCCAGACACAGGTAACACCTGAAGTCATTGAAGCTGCTGAAAATTTAAAAATCATTGCACGTGCAGGTGTCGGTGTCGATAATATTGATAGAGATGCAGCTACAAAGCATGGTGTATTAGTGATTAATGCCCCTGATGGTAATACCATTTCAGCAACAGAACATTCAATGGCAATGATACTTGCGATGGCGCGTCAAATACCTGAAGCCAACCAATCATTAAAAGAAGGTAAATGGAATCGTTCTCAATTTAAGGGTACAGAGTTGTATCATAAAACACTTGGTATCATCGGTACAGGACGTATTGGTCTAGGTGTCGCTAAACGTGCGAAAAGTTTTGGTATGAAAATTATCGCATTTGATCCTTACTTAACTGCTGAAAAAGCAAAAGAACTAGATATCGAGCGTGCCTCAGTTGATGAAATTGCACAACGTGCTGATTTTGTAACAGTCCATACCCCACTGACACCTAAAACGAAAGGTTTAATCAATGCTGATTTCTTTGCTCAAGCAAAACCAAATTTACAAATCATCAACGTTGCACGTGGCGGTATTATTGATGAACAAGCTTTAGTTGATGCTTTAGATAAAGGTTTAATTGCACGTGCTGCTATTGACGTATTTGAACATGAACCTGCAACTGATTCACCTTTAACTAAGCATGATAAAATTGTTGTAACACCGCACTTAGGTGCTTCAACAGTTGAAGCTCAAGAAAAAGTGGCCGTCTCTGTTTCAAATGAAATAGAAGAATTCTTCCACACAGGTAATGTCCGACATGCGGTCAATGCACCAAAAATGATTTTTGGCGAAGAAGATAATGAGTTACAAGAATACTTGAACTTATGTGATATGGTCGGCAAAGTATGTATCCAATTATTAGGTAAAGCACCACGTGAATTGAAAATTAAATTCAGCGGTGAATTAGTTAAAGAAGATACAAATATTTTAACACGTACGATTGCTAAAGGAATTTTATCTCAAGATCTAGCTGAACGTGTAAACTTGGTTAATGCCCTCTTCTTATTAAATGAACAAAACGTTGTTTATAATGTGGAAAAAGATGCGAAATCACGTTCATTCAACAACTATATTGAATTAACAATGATTAACCGTGATCGTAAAGTAACAGTCGGTGCCACTGTCTTAAACGGCTATGGTCCACGTATCGTTCAAATCAATGACTACCCTGTTGATTTCAAACCAGAAAAATATCAATTAGTCATTCATCACCAAGACCGTCCAGGTATCGTAGGACGCACAGGACAAATTTTAGGTGAATATGATATCAACATCGCTTCTATGCACTTAGGACGTACTACACAAGGCGGTAATGCGATGATGATTATCTCAGTCGATATGCCTGTTTCTGACGAAGTTATCGCTGCATTACATCAAATCGATGGATTTGAATCTATTCAATTTGTAGACTTAAATAAATAATAATCACAAAAATACCGGCAAACTGGAAATAATATCCAAGTTTGCCGGTTTTTCATTACAATAAAATTGAACGAATATCTAATACATTATCCACAATATAATCTGCGTGATATGATTCTAATTCTTCTTTTGCTTTTTTACCTTTTAAACCGGTTAAAGTACCGATAAACGTTGCACCTGTCTTTTGTGCACTGAATAAATCTGCAAGAGAGTCACCGACTATGTATATCTCTTCTCCAGCAAATACCTGTTCTTGTTGTTCGGCGTAATTTTGATAATCCGCTTCATTGTTACCGTTATATGCGGCAACATAACAAAACGGGTTCGGTTTACCTAATGGTTTAAGTTCAGGGAACATTTCTTCTGCCTTTAACACTTCACTCGCTGATACAATGTGTGACTCATCAAAGTATTTTAAAAAGCCTTTATCTTCAAATGGCACTAACGTTTCCGTTCTTGGTCGACCTGTCGCAACTGCGAGCGTATAGCCAGCTGCTTTTAAGTCACTTAATAAAGTTTTGAGTTGATCCGCTTCAGCCAATTCTTCTTCATGATAAATATAACCTGTTTTAAAATCGCTTCTCGGTATTTTTTCTTCAACTTTTCGATATAAACGATGACCCAAATACCATTCTTGGAATACTTCTTGTGCAATTTCCCATAAGGGACTGCGGATTTCAAATAACTCAGTATGTTTTGTATCAAGTTGTTCTGCCGCATAGTTGCGTAAATCACGGTAAATTTTTGTTTTACCTGATTCTGCGTTTTCGATAAAGTGAAGCGGCTTCATAAAGTCGACTTGTTGACGACCGACCAAGTCTCCTACTTCTTGAATGGTCACATCTGTAAAAGGATGTGCTGTTAAAAAGGCTTCCCTGTCCTCTTTCGATAACGTTTTGAGTAAATCTATCAAATGAATGGATAACACAATAAACAACATATCCCAGTTGGAATTCAAACCACGAGATTTCATCGCATTTAAAATGTTATCTTGATCAAAAACAACTTGGCGAATCAAGTTGATTTCGCTGTCATTAATAGAATTAAATGTCACAGTCGGCATTAATTTTAAAAAGTACTGACTCATCAGCATTTCGTATACCGTTAATGCTGAAACATCAAAACATCTTTCTTCACTTAAAAATACACCATCAACATCAAATAATACTGCTTTCATTTCTCCACCTACTTCGGAAAATTCAGAATAATTAATATTATACAAAGTTATACATAAATAAGCAATAGAACGGAGACAACTCTTCTTAAAGCGTCTCCGTTCTTATGACTTTATTCTGATTCTAATTGTCTTTCTACTTCATCTGCGACTTGTTGTACTTGTGTTCCGATAATGACTTGAACATTATGTTGTCCGCTTGTTGTTACACCCGCAGCACCGGATTGTTTAATTTGCGCTTTATCGATTTGATCGATATTTGCCACTTCTAAACGTAAACGTGTAGCACAGTTCGTTAGTGAAGTAATATTTTCTTTACCACCTAATCCAGAAATAATTTGTGTAGACATTACGCTATATTTGCCACCTTTGCCTGACTCACTTGATACACCTTCTTCATCCACAGGGTCAGCAATCTTTTCATCTCCACGACCAGGAGTATTTAAATTAAAGACTGAAATAGCCACTCTGAACACTACATAATAAATTACAAAGAAGACAACACCCTGTACCATCAACATCCATGGATGATTAGAAACCGGATTGATTAATGATAATAAGAAGTCAATCAGTCCTGCACTAAATGAGAAACCTGCAGTCCAATGGAAAAGTGCAGCGATGAATAAAGATAAACCTGTTAACAATGCATGAATTACAAATAATACTGGAGCTGCAAACATAAATGCGAATTCGATCGGTTCAGTTACACCTACAAAGAAGGCTGAAATCGAACCAGCGAGCATTAAACCAGCAACACGTTTCTTTTGTTTAGAATCTGCTGTTTGATACATAGCAAGAGCAGCTGCTGGCACACCAAACATCATCACTGGGAAGAATCCAGCCATATATCTGCCTGTGATACCTTTAACCGCACCTTCTCCTGTTTGGAATTTCGCAATATCATTAATACCTGCTAAATCAAACCAGAATACTGAATTTAATGCGTGGTGTAATCCAGTTGGAATTAATAAACGGTTGAAAAATCCGTACAGGAATGCACCGAATGCACCGAAATCCATAATCCATTTACCAAATGAAATAATACCACTATACACGAATGGCCATACAAATAATAAAATAATCGTCAAAATAACCGATAAGAATGCTGTCATAATAGGTACTAAACGCTTACCACTAAAGAATGACAAAGCAGTCGGTAATTCGGTCCCACTGAATTTGTTGTAACAAAATGCCGCAATTAAACCGATAATTAAGCCGATAAATACGTTTTGGTTATTCATAGCGGTAAAACCGATGTTTAAGCTATCTTCTTTTACACTTAAAATTTTTGCTAAAGTTTCTGTTTTTAATACTGACGTCACGACAAAGTAACCAACAACTGCCGCAAGTGCCACAGAACCATCGTTCTTTTTGGCCATACCTAATGCCACACCAATCGCGAAAAGTAAGCCGAGTTGTTCTAAAACTGCGATACCGCTTTGGAAAATAAATTCAGCTAAAGTCGGTGTAACCTCTAATGCCTTTAATAAATTTCCGATACCAATAATAATGGCTGCTGCTGGTAAGACAGCAACGGGAAGCATTAATGAGCGTCCAAGACGTTGTAAAAAGTTATACATTGTTCATCCTTCTCTCTCTATATAAAATGGTTGAAAACACATAAAAATAAAGTCAGATGCGGTGAAGGAGCTGCGTTCTCTACCATCATCTGACTTTGATGTCATGTTATTATTTAGGTAACTGTTTTAATTCTTGTTGTAGGGCTCTTGTACGTTTAGTTAATTCTTGTGTAATATAGTCCACTTTTTCATGACGTTTTTTTAAATGGTCTGGTAAAGCGTTCGTATCAATCGGTTCACCGAAGATAATTTTAGCTTTGCCTGTTACTAGACCAATAATTTTATCTGGACCTTCATAAGCTGCAGGTACAATAGGTACTTTTGCCATCATAGCAATCGTAGCTGCACCACGTTTTAATGGTGTTTCTTCAGAAGTACGATGTCCTGCTGGGAACATACCGATTGTTTTATTTTTCTTCAATAAATTCACAGGTGTTTTAATAGTACTTGGTCCCGGATTTTCACGATCCACTGGAAAAGCATTTAATGATTTTAAGAAGTTGCCGAAAGCCGGGTTATAAAATAACTCTTTCTTAGCCATATAATGGATTTGATTTGGGTAAAGCGCCATACCAAGCATAATCACTTCGTTATAACTTTCATGGTTGCAAGTGACCACATAACGATTTAGTTGCGGTACATTTTCTCGTCCATAAACTTTAAGCGATTTACTTAGTTTGACAATAATCCAATATAAAATACTGCTGATAAATTTATACATTCTGTCACCTACTAAATTGTTTATTTAACTATACAAATTCTATCACTTCCGCCCCTTGGCAACAAGCCTATTTCAAGCTTCTATTGATTCTGTCATCATCTTATAAAGTTTGTCATAGCAAAATAGTAGAAATTATGTACTAAACATATGATAATAATAAAAAGAAACATATTGGGAGGAATTCAATGACTGAATACTATAACGAAAATTATCAACCGCCTAAGCGTTCGTTCCCATGGTTACGTGTGATTCTCATCGCTTTGCTTTCGGGAATCGTCGGCGCTTTAATTGTCTTCGGTGCCACAAAATTGATGAATTCATCAAATGACGGTGCGACTGTACAAGAAGCCTCAAATAGTAAAGGCGGTAATGTCTTAGACGGTAAAAGTTCAAAGTATAAATCTGTTAATCAAATGATCAATGATGTCTCACCTTCTATTGTTGGTGTAATCAATATGCAGAAAGCACAAAGCTTAGAAGATTTCTTCAATGGCTCTGCTGGTAAATCACAAGAAGCGGGTATCGGTTCTGGTGTAATTTATCAAAAATCCGGTGACAGTGCGTATATCGTTACTAACAATCATGTGGTGGATGGTGCAAGTGAAATCAAAGTTCAATTACATGATACAAAAAAAGTCGATGCTAAATTAGTCGGCAAAGATGCATTAACTGATATCGCGGTATTAAAAATCGAAAATGCACCGGGCACTAAAGCTATCCAATTCGCAAACTCATCAAAAGTTAAAACAGGAGACAGCGTTTTTGCGATTGGTAACCCATTAGGATTAGAATTTGCGAATACTGTGACATCAGGTATCATTTCTGCAAATGAACGTACGATTGAAACACAAACATCTGCCGGTAATAATAAAGTGTCAGTGCTACAAACCGATGCAGCAATCAACCCTGGTAACTCAGGCGGTGCTTTAGTCAATTTAGATGGCGATCTTGTCGGCATCAACTCTATGAAAATTTCTATGGCACAAGTTGAAGGTATCGGATTTGCGATTCCAAGTAATGAAGTGAAAATTACAATCGAACAACTTGTAAAACATGGTAAAGTCGAACGCCCTTCTATTGGTATCGGTACAATCAACATGAGCGACATTCCTGAACGTTATAAACGTGAATTAGATACTGATCGTAATGATGGTGTCTATGTGGCGAAAGCTTCAGGCAGCAGCGAACTTAAAGAAGGAGACATTATCATCGAAGCAGATGGTAAAGCAATTAAAGATGATAGTGATTTAAGATCTTACTTATATGAAAATAAAAAGCCGGACGATACATTGAAAGTTAAAGTTATCCGTGATGGCAAGAAACAAGATTTAGATGTACGTCTAGGTAAAAAATAATCGTTTGAACACATATTAAAACGCTTGAAGCAGGACATTCCTCTTCAAGCGTTTTATTTGTTTATATTCATTTCTGAAATAATAATATTATTGGTATTTCACCATGAAGTATTTCTTTTTACCGCGACGTACTATTGTAAATTCATTATCAATTTTATCTTCGTCAGTAATTTCATATTTTAAATCCTGTTGACGTTCACCATTAATGTAAATCGCACCGTTTGATACATCTTCACGTGCTTGGCGTTTAGAAGAAGAAATACCCGCTTCTACAATGAAATCAACAATATTTGTTGTATCATGGCCGACTGCAGCTTGTGGTACATCTTTAAAGCCTTCACGTAATTCTTGACTGCTCAAAGCTTTTAAATTACCGCTGAATAATGCTTCTGAAATACGAATCGCATCATCTAAGGCAGCTTGACCATGAATAAAGCTTACAACATTTTCAGCAAGTGCTTTTTGCGCTTCACGTTTATGAGGTGCTTCATTTTTAGATGCTTCTAATTGTTCAATGTCTGCTTTATCTAAGAACGTAAAGTATTTTAAGAACTTGATAACATCTTCGTCAGATGTATTGATCCAGAATTGGTAAAGTTCGTATGGGCTTGTTTTTTCAGCATCTAACCAAACTGTACCTGATTCGGATTTACCGAATTTCTTACCATCTGCTTTTGTAACTAATGGAATTGTGAAACCAAACGCTTCTGTTTGACCGTACATACGGCGCATTAATTCGATACCACTTGTGATATTACCCCATTGGTCAGAGCCGCCAATTTGAACTTTACAGTTAAATTCACGGTTTAAATGACCGAAATCAATTGCTTGTAAAATCATGTATGTGAATTCAGTGTAAGAAATACCTTTTTCTAAACGTGATTGTACTGAGTCTTTACCTAACATGTAATTCACGCCTACATGTTTACCGTAATCACGTAAGAAATCAATTAATGAAATTTGGCTTAACCAATCTTTATTGTTAACAAGTTGTGCTGCACCTTCACCAGAGAAATTAAAGATTTTATCCATTTGTGCACCGATACCACGTACGTTATCTTCAACTTGTGATTCTGTTTGTAAAACACGTTCGTCCGTTCTGCCTGATGGGTCTCCAATCATACCTGTACCGCCGCCGATTAATACAATAGGTTTATGACCGTATTCTTGGAAACGACGTAAAGTTAATAATGGTAATAAATGACCGATATGCATACTGTCAGCAGTTGGGTCCACACCACAGTATAATGTCACTTGCTCTTTATCTAATAATGCTTTTAAACCTTCAGCATCTGTTTGTTGATAAACTAGGCCACGCCACTCTAAATCTTGTAATAATTCATTTGTCATATCATATTCCTCCTCATATTTTGTGTTTGCTGTGTTTTAGAAATTTGGAAAATAAAAAACCCTTACAGAAAAATTCTGTAAGGGCGCATCTATTGCACGGTACCACCATACTTAAAAAGGTTACTTTCATTAATGATACGTTCATTAAGTCAAACGTTGGATACTTTTTATTAAGGCAACAGGTGTATTCACTGATTTGTTGTTACTGGTTCGCAGCATCCACCAGTTCTCTGAAAACAATCAAATGAGTTACTTTTCCTTATCCAAAACATATTAATTTGTATTCATTATAATCAACTGTTTTTTAAAAGTCAACTTGAATTCAATTATGCTATACTATGTTTAATTAACGGAGGCGAAACATGAAACCATTCAAACTTAATGCACCCTTAGCTTCTACCCCGCTTCGTATCTTTGAACAATGGTATAAGCGGATTAAATATTCTTTTGTTTGGCTGTTCATTATTATTTTGCTGACTTTGAGTTTAGCAACCGGTTTATTAGTCGGTTTCTTTATGAGTATGACAGCGCAGTCAGAAAATATTACAGATACAGAATTACGTGAGGCAGTACTGAATGTACCTGGTGATGAACAAGTCAATTATGCTAAAAAGGATTTCTTATCACAATATGATGAATCACAAAACCCATTGTTAGTTGGACCGAAAAGCGTGAATGCTTTAATACCTAAAGCTTTAATTGCTTCTGAAGATTCACTGTATTATAAACATGATGGAATCTTACCTAAGGCATTACTGAGAGCTATTTATCAAGATATATTTGAAACAGAGGTCTCTTCAGGCGGCAGTACCATTACCCAACAAGTGATTAAGAATCAGGTGTTGAATAATGATAAGACCTATAACCGTAAAGCAAATGAAATTGTATTGGCACTCAAACTTGAACGGATTATGACTAAAGAAGAAATCTTATATACGTATTTGAACATCGTTCCTTTTGGACGTGATTATAATGGCGACAACATTACGGGTATTGGATCCGCTTCATTTAGTTTATTCGGGAAACCGCCAAGTGATGTGAATTTGCCGGAAGCGGCTTATCTTGTCGGATTAGTTCAAAGTCCTTATTATTACACACCTTATGAAGCAGACGGCACACTTAAACCTAAAGATGAACTCGAAATCGGCTTACAGCGCCAACATTATGTACTATGGCGTATGAGAGTAGAAGGATTGATTTCTGAATCTACGTATGAAAAAGCAGAAAAATATAATATAGAAGCACATTTAATGACAAAAAGACCCTGAAGTCATGAGTAATATACTCACACTTCAGGGCCTGTTTTAGTTATAGCTTAAATTAGAATAAACCTTTCGCATGGCCGTCTTCTGTAACGTCCATATTTAATGCAGCTGGTTTCTTAGGTAAGCCAGGCATTGTCATAATCGCACCTGTTAAAGCAACGATAAAGCCAGCACCTGTTTTAGCTTGTAATTCTCTGATTGTGATTTCGAAATCATCAGGCGCACCTAATAAATCTTTATCATCTGAGAAAGAATATTGTGTTTTAGCCATACATACTGGGTAATTGTCCCAACCGTTATCTTTAATTTGTTTCAATTGTTTTTGTGCTTTGCTTGTAAATGTTACTTTTTTACCGCCGTAGATGTTTTTAACAATTTTTTCGATTTTTTGTTCAATTGGTTCATCAAGTTCATAAGTATTTTTGAAATCATGTTTTTCATTTAATACTTCTTTCACTTGTTCAGCTAATTCAATGCCGCCTTTGCCGCCTTTTTCCCAAACTTCAGTTAAGGCAATACGTATATTGTTTTCTTTTGCCCAGTCTTCAACTACTTTAGTTTCAGCATCTGTATCTGCTACGAATGCATTTAATGCTACGACTGGTTCTACACCGAATGAACGGATGTTTTTGATATGACGTGCTAAGTTTTCTAAACCGTCTTTAACTGCTTGAACATTTTCTTCTTTCAAGTCATCTTTTGCTACGCCGCCATGCATTTTCAATGCACGGATTGTCGCAACAACTACAGCAGCACTTGGTTCGAATCCTGCTTTACGTGATTTGATGTTCATGAATTTTTCAGCACCTAAGTCTGAACCGAATCCAGCTTCAGTCACCACAACATCAGCTAGTTTACGTGCTGTTTCAGTTGCAAGAATTGAGTTACAACCATGTGCAATATTTGCGAATGGCCCACCGTGAATTAATGCTGGTGTACCTTCGATTGATTGCACTAAGTTAGGTTTGATTGCGTCTTTAAGAATCATCGCAATTGCACCTTCAACTTCTAAATCAGCAACCGTAACTGGTTTGCGATCACGTGTATATGCAACTGTAATGTTAGCGATACTTTCTTTTAAGTCTTTCAAGCCAGTGCTTAGGCAAAGAATCGCCATAATTTCAGATGCTACTGTGATGTTGAATCCATCTTCACGCGGAACACCTTGTGTTGGTCCACCAAGACCTACTACAACTTGTCTTAACGCACGGTCGTTCATGTCTAACACACGTTTCCATTCGATACGACGTTGGTCAATGCCTAACGCATTACCTTGATGGATGTGGTTATCAATAAATGCTGATAACGCGTTGTTTGCTGTTGTAATCGCATGGAAGTCACCGTTGAAGTGTAAGTTGATATCTTCCATTGGTAATACTTGTGCGTAACCGCCGCCAGTTGCGCCACCTTTAATACCGAATACTGGACCTAATGCTGGCTCACGTAATGCCATAATGACATTATCTCCTAATTCATGGAAGGCATCTGCTAAACCAACAGTTACAGTTGATTTACCTTCACCAGCTGGTGTTGGACTCATTGCAGTAACAAGAACAACTTTCCCTTTGTCCCCATTGTCTTTTAATTGGTTAATGTCAATTTTAGCTTTATAGTGACCATATGGTTCTAAAGCATCTTCCGAAATACCAATCTTTTCTGCAATGTCTTTAATTGGTTGTAATGTAGCTTGATTCGCGATATCCAAATCTGATAAATGACTCAATTCATTCAGCCCCTTATTTAGTAATTGAATTACAGTCTCAGCAACCATCCGTTCACTTTATTTACCACGTATTTTTATGCCCTCAACGCTTTTAAAATACGTTTAGATAAATGCAGTAAATAGAGACCTGCTTCAACTGTTTTTAAAACCTTTTACATCATTCATCATATCGAAATATACATTTATTGTCGAACATATTCATCATTAATTTTTAAGTATTCTTACTTTTATGGTAATATTACAAAAATAGATGATAAAATTTTATGTAAAACCTTTATTTTGCAATAATGAAAGCGATACCAAAACATTGATTTTATTTTGATATCGCTCATATGATCAACCTATTTTATTGTTAGTTTTTATATACAATTAGTCTTCCATTGTACTTAAATCACCTTCAGGAAGATCAAGTTCCCAAGCTTTTAATACACGTCTCATAATTTTACCTGAACGTGTTTTCGGTAATTTATCTTTGAATTCAATTTCTCTTGGTGCAGCGTGCGCAGATAAACCGTGTTTGACGAATGTTCTGATATCTTCTTTCAATTCATCATCTGGTTCATAGCCATGATTTAAAGCAACGAATGCTTTAATAATTTCACCACGTACTGGGTCTGGTTTACCAATAACACCTGCTTCTGCGACTGCAGGATGTTCCACTAATTTAGATTCCACTTCGAATGGTCCGACACGTTCACCAGCAGTCATAATCACATCATCAACACGACCTTGGAACCAGAAGTATCCATCTTCATCTTGATATGCTGAATCTCCTGATACATACCAATCACCAATAAAGTAAGAATCATACTTTTCTTGGTTTTTCCAAATTTTACGCATCATGGATGGCCAGCCTTTTTTAATGGCTAAGTTACCCATTCGATTCGGTGGTAACTCATTACCTTGGTCATCCACAATAGCCGCTTCAATACCAGGTAATGGTTTACCCATAGAACCTAGTTTTACATCCATAGAAGGATAGTTGACAATCATATGACCGCCTGTTTCTGTCATCCACCAAGTATCTAAAACAGTGTGTTCTAATACTTCTTTTGCCCATTTAATTACTTCTGGGTTTAATGGTTCACCTACAGAATACACTTCTCTTAATGATGATAAATCGTATTTCTTCACAACGTCGTCTCCTGCACTCATTAACATACGTAATGCTGTCGGTGCTGTATACCAAATTGTGACTTTAAATTCTTCAATCATGCCATACCATGCTTCAGGAGAGAAACGTCCCCCAGCGATACAGTTTGTCACACCGTTTAGCCAAGGTGCGAAAATACCGTATGAAGTACCAGTTACCCAGCCTGGGTCTGCTGTACACCAATAAATATCGTCTTCTTGTAAATCAAGAACATATTTACCTGAAATATAGTGTACAATCATGGCATCTTGAACATGTAACACACCTTTAGGTTGTCCTGTAGAGCCAGAAGTATAATGTAAAATCAAACCGTCTTCACGATCTAACCATTCGATATCAAATGAATCGCTAGCATCTTCCATTTCTTGTTGAAAATCTACGTATTCATCGTCTACCCCATCATTATCGACGATGACAATTTTCTCTAAGTTTGGTAAGTCGTCTTTTGGAATACGGTCTACTAAATCTTTCGTTGTTACAATTACTTTCGCATCACTATTATCTAAACGATCAGCGACTGCTTTTTCCATAAACGCTTCAAATAATGGTCCAACAATCGCACCAATTTTTAAAATACCGAAGAACGCAAAGTATAACTCTGGTGTTCTTGGCATAAAGATAAAGACACGATCCCCTTTTTCTACTTGTGCTTTATCTTTTAGTACGTTTGCGGCTTTATTCGATAATTGCTGCATTTCTTTATAAGTATAACTTTCTTTACGTTTGGCATCTTTGTAGTTTAAGGCCACTTTATCCCCAAGGCCATTATCTACGTGACGATCAATACATTCATATGCCATATTGATCTTTCCTGTTTCATACCATGAAAAAGCTTTTTCTACGTCTTTCCAATCAAAGTTCTGATACGTTTCGTCATAGTTTTGAAGGTTATAATTACCTTCTCCCCCTTTATAAATATCAACTTTCATTTGAATTGCCCCCTTTGTTTGAAATCGCTTTCAAAAACCATTATACAAAAATCATAGTAAATTTTCAAAAATAATTGCGATAATTCTGATTTGTGTGTAAATTGATGTTAAAACCATTATAATTAAATTAATACGTGGAAACATATCATTTTAGTGAAAAAGTAAATTTGAGCACTCTCATCTTAGGAGAATATGAAAAAGGATGTGGCAAGATGGAACATGTCAAAACGTATGTAAAACAAACATACACACGTCACGATACAACTTATGTTATTGAAGGTCCTGTACCACGTAAACAACTTGAACAAATGGATTACGATGATGGTTTGGATGCATTTAGAAGACCTATCGAACAATTTGAAGCGATTCAAGAAATTAGTGAATTGCCAGAAGGTCGTATTTACGTCTTACGACATGAAAACACCATTGTCGGATATGTCACTTATCATTATCCTGATCCATTAGAACGTTGGTCTACAGGCAACCTGCCCTATTTAATTGAGCTTGGTGCCGTTGAAATAGCCTTACCGCATCGCGGTACAGGATTAGGTAATGAACTCATTAAAACGAGCTTAAGTGAAGATGAATTTGAAGATTATATTGTGTTAACAACTGAGTATTATTGGCACTGGGATTTGAAAAACTCTAAATTAGATGTCTACGAATATAAAAAATTAATGCAGAAGTTGATGTCTCATGGGGGTTTAGAGATTTTCGCAACTGATGATCCTGAAATTACAGGACATCCAGCAAACTGTTTAATGGCAAGAATCGGTGCACGTATCACATTAGACCAGATGGAGGCGTTTGATGATATACGTTTTATGAACCGCTTCTTCTACTAAAGGGGAGATTTTATGAGTCAAAACAAAAAACAAACGGGGTATGTTTATTCAAATCAATTAATGCGCTATCGGTTCAGTAATGAACATCCTTTTAATCAAATGCGCTTAAAATTGACGACTGAACTGTTAATCGATGCAGGATTACTGAGTTCAAGTCAAATTATTACACCGAGAATCGCCACAGATGAAGAATTAACACTTATACATTCTTATGACTACGTAAATGCGATTAAACACGCTTCTCGTGGAATTTTAAGTGAGGTAGAATCCAAAAAATATGGTTTTGCGAACGAAGATACATCACAGTTTAAACATATGCATCAACATAGTGCACGTATTGTAGGCGGTGCTTTAAAACTTGCTGATATGATTGTACAAGGAGAAGTTAAAAACGGGTGTCATTTAGGCGGAGGATTACATCATGCATTGCCAGGCCGCGCAAATGGCTTCTGTATTTACAATGATATCGCCATTACCGCTAAATACCTATCTGAACGCTATAACATGAAAGTGATGATTATAGATACAGATGCACATCATGGGGACGGTGTGCAATGGAGTTTCTATACACAAAATGAAATTCTGAATTATTCCATTCATGAAACGGGTAAATTTTTATTTCCAGGTTCAGGTCATTATACAGAACGCGGCAAAGAACAAGGTTTCAGTTATTCTGTCAATGTTCCGCTTGAACCTTATACAGAAGATGATTCATATATTGATTGTTTTAAACGCACAGTCACACCTGTCGTTAAATCATTCAAACCTGATATCATTTTAAGTGTACACGGTGTTGATATTCACTATCTCGATCCACTTACTCATATGAATTGTACTTTAGATTCACTCTATGCTATTCCCTATTATATTAAAGCGTTGGCAGATGAATATACAGATGGGAAAGTCATGATGTTCGGTGGCGGTGGATATAACATTTGGCGCGTTGTTCCAAGAGCTTGGAGTCATGTCTTCTTGAGTTTGATGGATGTGCCGATTCAACATGGAGATTTACCGAAAGAATGGGTAGAAAAATGGCGAACTTATGCGCCGACTGATTTGCCAACGACTTGGGAGGATAAACGTCTAGATTATATGGAAATTCCACGTACTGCAGAAATTACTGCTAAGAACTTAAAACATGCGAACCAGGTTGCGAGTTGGTTCTGATTAAATGAAGGAAAATAAAAAGTCTGGAGGAAAGTAATGTGACTTTCTTTCAGACTTTTAAATTTATTCATCTTATTTTGTAGTACCGCGATACTCTATACGATATGGTAAAATGACCGTTGAATCTTCAATCGTTTCATTATTCATATATTTAGTAAGTAAACGCATACCTACTGCACCGATGTCATAAAGCGGTTGAATGACACTTGATAGTTGCGGACGTACCATTTCAACTAAACGTGTATTATTAAAGCTTACAATTTGTAAATCAGATGGAATGTTGATATTCGCATCTTCAGCAGCATGGACAATACCAATAGCTTGTTCATCACTGATAGATAAAATTGCATCTGGTTGATACGCTTTAATATCTTCAAAAGCTTTAATACCATCGCGATATGTTTCTTTACCTCTGAAAGTCAGATTATCTTCTAAAGATAAACCATGTGATGCTAGTGTATCTCTTAAACTAGATAACACATCGTTTTCTGCTTTTTCAGAGTTATTGCCGCCAACAAAGGCAAAGCGTTTTGCGCCAGAATTGATTAAATGATTAGTCACTTCTTCAGCAGCTTGCTTATAGTCGATATTTACAGAAGCAACTGTATTATCATCATCACTTGTTCCTGAAACTACAACAGGTACAGAAGAGTTTTCAATTAAACTTTCCAATTCTGCATCGAGTGTTCCGCCTAAGAAAATAATACCATCTACTTGTTTGCTGAGCAGATTGTTAAAAATTTCTTTAGCTTTTTCTAAATCATTGTCAGAGTTAGAAATAATTGAATGATATTTATACATCGTTGCAATATCTTCTAACCCTCTTGCGAGTTGAGAATAGTATACATTCGAGATATCTGGAATAATTACCCCGACTGTTGTTGTTTTTTTACTTGCTAACCCTCGTGCAACAGCATTAGGTCTGTAGTTAAGCTTTTTGATGACTGCATTTACTTTATCTCTAGTTTCTGGTTTGACATTTTGGTTGCCATTTACCACACGAGAAACAGTTGCCATGGAAACACGCGCTTCTCTTGCAACATCATAAATAGTAACGGTCATAATATCACCCTTTCTGAAAGCGTTTCAAACACTATTATAGTAAGTTTTCACAACATTTTCAAAGTGTACCATAATTTGTCACAAACTCAAAACAAAACTTTCTGCTGTCACTGTTTTGTCACACATATGATGTTTTGCAAAACACAAAAAAGCCCTTTAAATCAAAGGTTTGAATACTTTAATTTAAAAGGCTTTCAATTAACTATATATTAGCGTAATTGCTTGCTATCGTACATATCAGCAAGTGGTTTTAGTTCATCATAGAATTTGTTGAATTGTTCAATATCCATTTGTTGTCCGCTATCACTTAATGCAACAGCTGGATCAGGATGTACTTCTGCCATAACACCATCTGCACCTACTGCTAAAGCTGCTTTAGCTGTTGGAAGCATAATATCTTTTCTTCCTGTACTATGTGTTACGTCTACCATTACTGGTAAGTGTGTACCTTGTTTAAGGATCGGTACTGCTGAGATATCTAAAGTATTACGTGTTGCTTTTTCGTATGTTCTGATACCGCGTTCACATAAGATAATATTTTGGTTACCTTGTGATGCGATATATTCTGCTGCGAAAATGAACTCTTCAATTGTCGCAGATAAACCACGTTTTAATAAAATTGGTTTGTTTGTACGTCCTGCTTCTTTTAATAATTCGAAGTTTTGCATGTTACGTGCACCAATTTGGAACACATCTAGGTAATCATCTGCCAATTCTAAATCAGCTGGTGTTACGATTTCACTTACAACATTTAAATTATATTTGTCTTTAACGTTTTTAAGAATTTTCAATCCTTCTAATCCTAGACCTTGGAAGTCATAAGGAGAAGTACGTGGTTTGAAAGCACCGCCACGGATGAATTTTAATCCTTTACTTTGTAAGTCTTGAGCAACTGCATCGACTTGTTCTTGTGATTCTACTGAACATGGACCGAAAATGAATGACTTGTTGCCATCACCAATAACTCCACCATTGTCAAAGCGTACAATTGTATCTTCTGCTTTTAATTTTCTTGAAACAATTAAATGTTTTTCACGATCAGATTTTTGTAAGTCAGTGGATGCTTTAAATATTTCTTTGAATAATTGTTTAATTACATTATCGTTAAATGGACCATTATTTTTTTCGATTAAAGCATTCAACATTACTTTTTCACGTTCAGGATCATAAACCTTAGTACCTTGTTTACGCTTTTCATCCCCTATTTTCTGTGCTAACTTACCACGCTCTACTAGTAAGTCTAAAATCTTTTCATTAATGTCTTGAATTTCATTTCTGTACTGTTCTAACTTATTCATTATTTGGTCACCTCTATGTAATTTTTGCATCCAATTTATCACGCTTTAAAGCGATAAAAATATTGAATTTAACAGTTATTCTAGCAAGAACTTTATCATTAATCAAGAGGAAAAGCGAAATAAATCGAATTGTTTCGATTATTATTAATTTTCTCACAATTCCTTAACTAGATTTAACCAAAAGTAAAAAAGAAAATCAACCTCAAAAAGAATAAGGTTGATTTCTTTTAGGTACAATTAGTCATTGAATGTTTTCTTTTCAATTTTCTTCGTAGTTGTTTCACCTTTTGGTTGTGTCTTTGTAGTGTTATTCGTTGTTTTCTTATTCGCTGGTGTTACACTAGGTTTCTTTGTTGATTTGTTTGCAGCTGATTTTGTTGTCTTTGTTGTTGTTTTTTGTGTCGTTGTTTTGTTTCCTTTTGCTGCTGGTTTTTGTGTTGTTGTTTTTGTAGTTTTTGTCGCATCTTTCGGTGAAGTAGCTTTCGCTGTCTGCTTAGTTGTTGATGCATTTTTCTTAGGTGTGTTTGTCGTTTTAGTTGTTTCTGTTTTCGTTGTTTTTGTATCATTAACAGTCTTAGATTCTACTTTACCTGAAGCTTCTGGTGTTTTGTGTGCTTCTGAATGATTAGCAGTTGCTTTATCATGCGTAATAACACCTTTATTGAATGAAGCTTTCTCATGTGTTTGTGCTGTACGTTTTTCAGCATCTGCAGGTTTTGCTGCTTTAGCATCCGCAGCTTTTTTGCTTCCTGCTGCTGTTGCTGCAGCTGCAACTGTAACTAATACTGGAACTGTTTTAAAACCACTTGATTTTACTGGTTTAGCTTCAAATAGTTCAGCTACTTTAGTTGCTACTGTATTATCATTTTCAATTAATTTAGCTTTTTCTTTCGCTGCTAATGCATTTCCTGTTGCTGTAAATTCATGGAAAGGCACTGTATCTGGTTGTGAAGATTTTAAAGGATTGTTGTCTGTTTGAACATCTTGAGCTTGCGGAGAAACATTTGCTAAATCATGTGCTGCTGCTTCATTACGAATTGCTTCACGTTGCGCTCGTAATGCTTTTGGATCTGTTTCTTGTTCATCATTGTTGAATTTTTGTTTTACATCAGATTTAAGCTGTTGTGCTTTATCTTTAATATCTTGAATTTGACTTTGTGCATTTGCTTTAAGCGCATCTGTCTGTGCAGACACTTTTTCTTTCACTGATGGTTTCTTTGCTTCTGCTGGTTGATTTTGCTTTTCAAGTTGTTTACGTTTTTTCACTTGATTAATCACAAAACCACCTGCTGTACCAATAAATATTCCTGCGATGAACCCATAAACGAAATCTTTACGGACAGTATCAGACATAGCTTCAACTTCGTAAATTTCTAATCTAGCTTCGTCGTTCTTTCTCATGTATTTGCCTCCTATAAAGTAAAAGCACTTAAACAAAGTTGATTCAACCTCATTTAAGTGCAGTTAGTACGTCTTATAATTGATAATGTAGCCTACAGATGAGGTACACAGTTCCAATTAGAACTGCATTTAACCATTATCCTCTGTAGTTTGCACTTTCTCTACGTTGTTTTCTGTATTGCCATTTATCAGCAATTTCCATCGCAACGTTTGACCATTGGATGACTTGTGAAATTTTATCTTCGTTTTGAGAAATATTATGTGCAATTGAGTTAGTTACTCGGTCCACTGATCCATCTAAATCTTGGATAGAGTCACCGATACCTTTTACTCCATCAACTACAGAATTTAAGCGGTCCACTTTATCTTGAATATCTTCAGTTAAGCGGTTTGCTTTATGAAGTAAATCTGTTGATTCTCTTGTAATCCCTTGAATTTGTCCTTCAATTCCATCAAGAGTCTTAGCCACGTAATCTAAGTTTTTCTTAACAGATAAAAGAACAACTACAATTCCGATTACTAATACTAAAAATGCTATAGCTGCAATTAGACCTGCTATAGGTAAAATCCAGTCCATTAAAAACGCCTCCTAAATTGCTTATGTCTTATTTTTACTTAATACCCATACATATTTTAACATAAACATATTAAAATTCATTAATTACTCCGTGATTGTCTAAATAGGCACGTTCAACTTTTTGAATATCCCCTGCACCCATAAATAAAATCACAGCATCTTCATATGATTTCAATATATTTACATTTTTTTCACCGATTAATTGCGCACCTGGAATGCGATCAATTAAATCTTGAATTGTCAAACTGCCTTCATGTTCACGGATAGATCCGAAAATATCACATAAGAAGACACGGTCTGCTTTATTCAAGCTTTCAGCAAACTCATTCAAGAACGCTTTTGTTCTAGAATACGTATGCGGTTGAAAGACAGCGATAACCTCTTTATGCGGGTATTTTTTACGTGCTGTCTCAATTGTAGCATTAATTTCGCGCGGATGGTGGGCATAATCGTCAACAATTACTTGATTATGTACTTTTGTTTCATTAAATCTACGTTTCACTCCGCCGAATGTTTCTAACGCTTCTTTAATATTTTTTACATCAAGACCTTCTAAATGACAAACCATAATAACCGCAAGTGTATTTAAGATATTATGATCCCCATATTGCGGTGATAAGAAATGGTCGAAGAATTTACCGTCAATGTACACGTCAAACGACGTACCATGTTCTGTAATTTGAAGGTTATCAGCATAAATATCTTCATCTTTTTCTAATCCATAGTAATAAACAGGAACATCTGCTTTAATTTTTCTTAAATGGTCATCTTTACCCCATGCGATAATTGCTTTTTTGACATTATGCGCCATTTCTTGGAACGCACTTGTAACGTCATCAATATCTTTAAAATAATCAGGATGATCAAAGTCGATGTTCGTCATAATCGCATAATCCGGATGATAACTTAAAAAGTGACGTCTATATTCACATGCTTCAAATGCAAAATATTCACTTTGAGGAATACCTAAACCTGTGCCATCACCAATTAAGAAAGAAGTTCTTTTATCTCCATTCATTACATGTGATAAAAGGCCTGTTGTAGATGTTTTGCCGTGTGCACCTGTCACAGCTACAGACGTATACTGCTCAATGACATGGCCTAAGAATGTAGGATAATCAATAATTTCTAATCCTAATTCTTTTGCGCGGACAATTTCTTCATGTTCATCTGAAAAGGCGTTTCCTTGAATAACAACCATGCCTTTTTGAATATTGTCTGGGTTAAATGGCAAAATTTTAACCCCTTTATTTCTTAATGCATCTTCTGTAAACACATATTGGTCGATGTCGGAGCCCTGAACTTCATGGCCTAAATCATGCATAATTTGCGCCAATGAACTCATACCAGAGCCTTTAATACCGACAAAATGATAGTGTGTCATACTTAAACTCCTTCTTTCTTATTCCTCATTTATTTCAGCTGCAGTCAAATAAACTTCTCTTGGTTTCGAACCGTTCGAACCTGAAATATAACCCAACGCTTCAAGTTGGTCAACAATTCGCGCAGCTCTATTGTAACCAATTTGGAAATGACGCTGAATGAGTGATGTTGAGATATTGCCCTCTGCAACCATAAATCGACATACATCATCAAACAACTCATCTTTAGGTTGTGCTTTTGTTTGTTTTAACAATTCTTTTTCTTCAAATAAATATTCCGGTTCACGTTGTGCCTTAATAAAATCGACAACTGCATCGATTTCTTCATCAGACACAAAGCTGCCTTGAACGCGAATTGGTTTATTCATACCATTACCAAGATACAACATATCTCCGTAACCAAGTAAGCGTTCTGCACCGCCGCTATCTAATATAGTTCTTGAATCCACACTAGATGATACCATAAATGCGATACGAGTTGGAATATTCGCTTTGATTAATCCTGTAATAACGTTTACAGATGGACGTTGTGTTGCTACAAGCATATGAATACCGCATGCACGTGCTTTTTGTGCAATTCTCGCAATAGATTGCTCTACATCTTGCGGTGCCATCATCATTAAGTCTGCAAGCTCGTCGATTACAATGACAATTTTAGGCAAACGTTGCTCGTATGAAGCTTTTTTATTGAAAGCTGTAATATTTCGCACATGATATTGCGCAAATAATTTATAACGTCTTTCCATTTCATCAACAGCCCACTTCAAGCTTTGTGTTGCTGCTTTGACATCTGTAATCACAGGTGATACTAAATGCGGTAAACCATTGTATGGTGCTAACTCTACCATTTTCGGATCAATCAGCAAGAGTTTCAACTCTTCTGGATGATTTTTATATAATAGTGAAAGTAATATGCTGTTAATACAAACAGATTTACCTGAACCCGTAGCCCCTGCTATCAGTGCGTGTGGCGTTTTCGCAATATCCATTAATAACGGTTCATTATTGATGCGATTACCCATCGCAACTGTTAATTTAGATTCTGCATTCTTAAATTGAGGACTCTCAATAATAGATTTTAAGTTCACTTTTGTTGGCGATATATTTGGTACTTCTATACCTACTAAACTTGTACCTGGAATCGGTGCCTCAATTCGAATATCTTTGGCGGCTAAAGCCATTTTCAAATCATCATGTAATGCAGTGATTCTAGAAACTTTTACCCCTTTTTCAACAGATAATTCAAAACGTGTCACACTAGGTCCTTCTGTAACATTCTTAACCTCTGCAGGTACATTGAAGTAATAAAATGCATCATTCAGCTCTTCTTTTTTCTCATCTATCCACTCTTGGTCAACTTCATGTACTTCTGGTTCATCTAATAAATCTAGACTTGGCAGTTTTAAATTAGGTCCTTTTCGAATACCTTCGTGATGTGCTTGAACAGGTTCCTTTTGTGCAGTTACAGGTTGCTTAACTTCCTCTTGTGCATTAGATTGTGTCGTTTTTGCTGTCTGTACGCTTGTTGTGATATGTCCTTGTTCAGCTTTTGGTTGATCAGAGTTTTGATTTTCTTGTTGTGATGATTGTGGTTCACTGTCGTCATGAGTCGAAACTTCAGTCGTTTGTGAAGCCACGCTTTGTTCAGGCTCTGAAGAAACCGCAGAATCATTTGTTTGTGTTTTTGATGTTTGTGCAGCTTTACGTTTTTGTGCATCCATCATACGACGTTTGTCTGATGGTGTCATCATCACATTGAACGGCTTAGCACCTTTACGAATTGGACGAGAAATTTTCGGTTGTTCAGTTTTAACTTCTTCTGCCTCTGCTTTATTTTCTTCTTGTTCTTCATTATTAGAGTCAGGTGTAGAAACTTTTTCAGTAGTTTCTTCTTGTTCAACTGATTCTTCTTGTTCCTCTTTTATTTCTGTTTTTGACTCTTCTTTTTCTGCATCATCAGATTTTGGTTGATCTGGTTTCAATTGAGGTTCAAGGCTCGATTTTGCTTTTTCTTCTGTGACTTCTTCTTTAGTTTCATCAGTTTTCGTTGCCTCTGATTTAGATGTATTACTATCTGGTGCTAACACAGGTTCTTGAACTTCCGTAGAATTATCTTCTTGTGGTTCATCCTGTTCATCTTCAGATTCTTCTGTTGTTTCTTGTACTGGTTCTGATTCCTGTTCGGTTTCAGTACTTTCATGCACTTCAGTTCCATTTACAGGTTCTTCTGGTACTTCTTCCTGTTCACTTTCAACTGGTTCTTCTTCATCTTCAATTTCAGTATATTGTGCTTCAGAAACTTCTGGTAAAGGTTCAGGAGACTCTGTTAGATTTTCTGTCTCAGATTGAGGTGATTCTGATTCAAGTTGTTGTGTTTCTTCAGGAGCATCTTCTACAACTTTAACGTCTTGTTCGTCTAATTGATGCATGTCTTGAACTTGGTTTAAATCTACTTCTTCATAGTCAAAGTCGTTTTGTGGTTGTGTTGACGTTTCTTCAGACGTTTCTGTTTGTATGTGTTCTGAGGTAGGTTGTTGTGTTTCTTCGCCTTCTTGGTCTTCAGCAGCTCTGGCTTCTTTTTCTTTTTCAAAGCCATTTTCTTGGAAGACTGGATCTTCTACATACTGTTTGGCTTGTTCAGCATACATTTCATCAATAGCCTTTTGAATTGAGCTGACATCTTCTTGTTCACGTTTTTGTTGAAGTGCTTCTTTGAATTTTTTGCGTTGTAACACTTTTCGTTCGCGTTCACGTCGAATTTCTTCAACAATTTGTGAAGCATAAATATTATTAATATTAATTGTATTATCCGCTTTAGAATAATTAGGTGTTTGTTTCACTTGGTGTTGTGAATCTTTAGAAGACAGTTGTTCTGTTTCATTTTTTGTGTCTTCGGATTCTCTTGTTTCAACTTCATGTGCTTTTGAAGCTTGTTTACGTGAACCATTTAATGGATCTGTCGGTATTTTTTCTTGTTGGTTTTTAGGTTCTTCAGTAACACCCTCTGAACGTTGAATAACACCATTTTCTAAAGGATGACGTTTTTTCGTACCGAAAATGGCTGAAGGTACTTCTTCAGCTCTGAATTCACCACTTTTATAATAAATATCTTTCGTATCATAGCGTGTCGAATAATTCTGTACGCGTCTATTTTGATGTTCTCTTTGATGCGTTTGTTCTGGAGCACGTTCTCTTGATTCTGATTGCTTACGTGTGTTGCGTGAAGAACGAAATGATGGTGTATCGTCATCATAGAACGTACGTCTTCTTCTATGACGACGGTCTGGTTTTTGATACGAAGAAGTTTCAACAAATTCTTCTGACTCATAAGTTGGTTCAGAATGATTGGATTCTGAATCTGATTCTGTTTGTTTGTCAGAATCATTCACATGAAGTGGAAATCTAAAATTACCTTTTGGACGTTCGTAAATATCATTATTTTCTGGTAGTAATGCATGACGACGACGTTCTTTTTCTTCTAATTTTTGTCTGCGCTGACTATATTTTCTTTGATAAACTTCTTCTTCGTCTTCATCACTAAACAATTTATCAAACCAGTTCATAATGTCACTTCCTTCCAATCACTTTATTCTTCGAAAAATGGTTGTCCTGTTTGGTAATCCTCAGATAATACCATAATTCCTTTTTCTTGCGGTGCGTTCGGTAAATTTAATTCTTTCATTGAGCAAACCATACCGCTTGATGGTACACCACGTAATTCAGCATCTTTAATAACCATACCGCTAGGCATTACAGCGCCTACTTTTGCGACTACAACCTTTTGATCTGCTTCAACATTTGGCGCACCACATACAATTTGTAATGTTTCATTTCCAACATCTACTTGTAAAATGCTTAATTTATCCGCATTTGGATGTTTTTCTTTAGTTTTAACATAACCTACTACAAATTTTGGTGATAAGTCAGAATCTAATTGATCGTCAATACCTGATTCTTTTAAAACGTTTTGTAAACCATCTAATAATTCTGGTGTAAGTTTAATATGTCCATTACCTTCGATTGGTAAATGCTTAGAAGCATTGAAGATATTATATCCTACAGCTTTACCATCTAACGTAATTCTCACTACGTCACCATGTGTTGTATAGTCGAACTCTCCTTCAGCAGGTTCTACTTGTAAGAATGCTACATCTCCTACGCCGTTTAAGTTGTAAAATAAATTCATTATCTATTCTCCTTATTTCTTATCGTTTTTCTTTTGATTTTTTACTGTGCTCAATTCTTGGACCACATTTGGACTCTTATCTTTTTTGTTTTTATTATTTTTAGCCAAGATAAAGATAGGTTCTAAGTGGCCATTATCGTATCCGAATGATAGCGATGTAATTGGTACAAGACCTTTCGTGAAGAATTCCATGGTTAAATGAGCCATCACATCGTAACCCGTTTTATTTCTGATATCTGCCACAACTAAAACATCTTGATGCGGAACAGCTACTAACATTTCACCTTCACAGTTTTCTTCAAATTGATTTAATAATGGCGTGTTTAAAATTCTACTCGCATCGTACCCATCATTCGTATTAATAAAATAGAACAGATTGCCTTTAACTTCATCTGTTTTGTATGGGTTATCTAATTTTCTGATATTGAATAATGCCATTTCTTTAATTTGTTGTGCAGTCACATTCAATTGTTTCAGCATGGATTCGTCAATGAGTCGATAAGACTTTCCTAAATCTAATGCATAATAGATATTTGTTTCTGCTGTATGTGCATCAATCACAAACGGATGCCCCTCTTTAGTTTCCTTATCGAAACTTGCTGCACGCATCACTGGCATCACTTTGATATTGTCCATTTGTTGAAGTGCATCATCACTCATTTGTTGAATTGTTTCATTGACATAGTAAACAATCTCATCAACAATTTTTTCTTGTTGATCGTTATATTTCGCGACGATGGGTGTTAATCTAATCGTTACACCTTTACCATTATCTTTACGTGCAATGCGCAAGGTATCTTCTTCTCTATTAAATGTAAAATTAACATCTAAATGATTTAAACGTTCTTTTAGTTTATCTCTCATTTGAAAGACATTCATATTAACACTCCTAATTACATACCTTTTTATAGTTTACCGTAAAAATACCCTTAGGAACAGAAAAAATGTGAATTTCCTAAGGGTATTTTTATTTAAATATTCGTAATAAATTCGCTGATTTGTTCAATCGTTTTTCTATCTTTGCTGACATAACTTCCGACTTGTTCACCGTTCTCGTAAACTAAAAAGCTTGGAATCCCCATAATTCCTAAGTCCGCTGCTAAATCAATAAATTTATCGCGATCTACTGACACAAATGTATAGTCCGGATGTTTTTCTTCTAATTCAGGAAGTCTCGGTGCGATAAAACGACAATCTACGCACCAATCTGCTGTAAACATAAATACAGTTTTACCTTGTTTAAGTTGTTCAAACGCTTCTACTGATTCTAATTGTTTCATATTTATCCACTTCTTTCTTCTTATTTATGAATATTGTAAATGTGCAATGGTTTCATCATCTAATCCTAAAATAGATGCTTCAAGTAATGCTCTTGCTGAATAATAGTCTCTGATATCAAATACTGAATCGGAGCTATGAATATAGCGTGCACAAACACCAATGACTGCAGTTGGGATACCTATGTTCGCTTTGTGAATCTCTCCTCCATCAGTGCCGCCTGGTGAAATATAATATTGTGTATTAATATCATGTTGTTGTGCTTGTTCTAATAAATAATCTCTGAATGCTGGTTTAAGAATCATGGTTCCATCTTTAATACGGATTAATGTTCCTGCTCCCAGTTTACCAGAAAGTTGTTGTACACCTTTCATATCGTTAGCTGGTGAACAATCGACTACAAATGCTACATCTGGATCAATTTGTTCTGCAGCTGCACGTGCACCTCTTAAACCGACTTCTTCTTGGACATTTGCACCTACATATAAATCAACATCTAGTTCTTTGTCTTTAAATAATTTTAAAATTTCAATCGCTAATAAACAACCATAACGATTATCCCATGCTTTACCCGCAAAACGATGTTCAGATAATTGAATTAAAGAGGTATCAGGAACAATTGAATCTCCAATTTCTACACCACGTGCTCTGACTTCATCTGCAGAGTCACTACCGATGTCTAACATTAAATCTTTAATTTGCGGTTGACCTTCATTACCTGTTCTGAAATGTTTAGGAATGCTTGCAACAACACCTGTAATAATTTCTTGTTGTCTTGTTTTGACTTTTAAACGTTGACCTTGCCATATATCTGCAGCAACGCCGCCTAAGTTCGTAAAGTGCAGCATACCATTTGATGTAATGTCAGTAATCATAAAACCGACTTCATCCATATGTGCTGCTACCATCACTTTTTTCGCATTTTCTTTTTTAGATTTTTTTACCGCGTAAAATCCACCCATACGGTTATAGATGAACTCGTCAGCGTATGGTTCCATTTCTTTTTTTATGTACGCTCTTAAATCTTGTTCAAAACCTGGTGCACCATGAAATTCTGTTAAAGCTTTAATATGTTGTAATGTTTCATTTTTCGCAATTTCCACTGTTCATCGCTCCTTAATAATTCATTATCCTCCTAATGTTATGGTAGAATATTGTTATAACGTAAGTGGAGGTATAAATTGAGATGTCTCGAAGAAAAATTTTGTTATTGATAGTATTACCAATCACAGTTTTATTGAGTAGTTTACTAGCTTACCTCACATTTTTAGGCACTAAAAAGTATAACCCGCAAAAGTTAATTGAAGAAGTGAAAAGCTACTTTATGAACGTGACAGGGTCATACATTGTCTCAGAACCTCAACCATTAGAACAAGACGGTATTCATTATGAAATATACCGTGGCGGTGTTACAACTAAAAACCACGGCAAAATCAGTAATTATGAATTTATCGCCGATGCGACAAATGGTAAAATCATTAACATAAAAGAAGTTTAATGATATTGGTATGCATACTTATTCTAACAATGTTTCCGTATAACGGAGACATTGTTTTTTTGTTGCATTTGTTTTAAGTTATTGATTTCTTTTTATTTCTGCTTTGATAGAATGATCTTCTTTATCAAATTTAAGCGCAAAGTATGACGCATCATGATAAAACAAGAACCAATAATCCTGCATAATCAACCAAGGCAGCCATCTTTCTTTCTCTCTGATTGATTGCATTGGATAATCATCATATGATGTTACCCATAATGGGTTCATATGCGCAAGTGAAGGAAAAATATCTGCCATATGGACTGCTTTTTCTCCATCACTTTCAATAGTAATTATACTGTGTCCAAAACTATGGCCACCCGTATGATACATATGAACACCTGGCACAACCTCAATCTCATTTTCAAATAAAATTAAATGCTTTTGATAATCACCGAGATTAAGTTCAGGCCAATATGTTGCTTTACTGCGTAGATTAGGTGCTAAAAATTCATGCCATTCATCTTGTTGTATATAATGAACTGCATTAGGGAATTTCGCATGACCTTCTACATCAGATAAACCTGAAGCGTGATCATAATGCATATGGGTCATCAAGACAATATCAATGTCCTCTGATGTTAAACCGAGCTTTTGCAGCCCTTCTTCAATTAATCCTTCATTTTCAACACCAAAGTTACGTTTTTGTTTTTCAGTAAGCTTGCCTTCACCTAAACCTGTATCAATCAAGATATTGTGTTCTTCTGTTTGAACTAAAATCGGAGATACACTCATGGGTACTTGGTTCTTTTCATTTGCTGGTATTTTTCTATCCCATAAGGGTTTCGGAACTGGGCCAAACATTGTGCCTCCGTCCATGTGCGTCATACCACCGTTCAAATCATGGATTTTAAATTTTCCTAGTTTCAAAAGCCTCACCCTAACGTTCAGATATATAACTAAGTATAGGTTGATATAGACATATTTTCAAACTTTAGAAACGCAAAAAAACTGCATTCGATTGAATGCAGTGATTAATGATGAAACTTTGCTTCCATTCGGTAAATACGTGAACCTTTATCCGCAAACTTTCTTTCATATTCAGTTTCAATATTATCCTCATCATCTTCATCATGAAGATTGAGATTAATCTTAGTAAAATACATACCAAACTGAGACATACTTTCTAAACTATAAGCAAATAATCCTCGATTATCAGTCTTGAAATGGATTTCTCCATCTTCTTTCAAAATCGTTTTATATAATGCAAGGAACGTGTGATACGTTAGTCTTCGCTTCGCATGTCGTTTTTTCGGCCATGGATCAGAAAAATTTAAATAAACACGATCAATTTCGCCAGGTTTAAAGTAATCAGTTAATTCCATTGCATCATTACAAATTAGTTTGATATTCTGCAAATCCTTTTCCAACACTTTATCTAACACACGAATCATCACGTTTTTATCTCTTTCTAAAGAGACAAAGTTGACTTCAGGATGTTGTGCAGCGAGTTCTGTAATAAACTGCCCCATTCCAGAACCGACTTCAATATAAATCGGTTGTGATTTATCGAACCATGCTGACATCTCGCCAGCATGCGTTCCATCCATATCTACAACTGTATTATGTTTGCGCAAATAATCCTCTGCCCAAGGTTTATTTCTTAATCTCATTTGCTTACTCTCCTCAAATAAATACGTTGCTGTTCATCACTTCATTTAAAAATTTCAGCCATATATTCATATCTTTATAACGTTTCTGTTCTTCAGACCACTCTACAAGACCAATCGCTTGAATAACGGTATACCATTTCATTCTTTTACTTAAATCTAATGATTCTTTGCAACCATATTTTTCAAGCCATTCTGACCACTCATTTTGAGGAACGTAATTGTAAAGCAGCATTCCGATATCGATGGCAGGATCTGCTAACATTGCACCTTCCCAGTCGACTAAATAAAGTTCATCACGATCAGATAGCAACCAATTATTATGATTTACATCTCCATGAACGACTGTATAAAAGCGAGGGTCCAAATGAGGTTTATGCTCTTCAAGATACGTCAAGGCTTTTCTGACTACATGGTGCGTCAGTACCTGTCTGGAAAGCGAGGTATTGATTTTATTGTATAGAATATCTGGTGTAATAGGTTCCATTTCCATTCTTTTCAACATGGTCAATAATGTTTTTGAGCTATGAATTTTTTTCAATAACTTAGCCACTCTTGTCTGAGTCATTTCTTCGAAAGTTAATTCTCTGCCATTTTTCCAATGTTGCGCTGTGACAACTTCCCCTGTTTCTATTCGTTTTGTCCAAACTAATTTAGGGACAATACCTTCAGCTGATAATGCCGCTATAAATGGATTGGAATTTCTTTTCAAAAACAGCTTTTGACCATCTTGTTCGGCCATATAAGCCTCTCCGGATGCGCCTCCAGCAGAATCTAAAGTCCATCCTAACTGATAGAACTGCTCCAACACGTTCACCTCGCTTTCAATTAGAAAATGGCTCTAGAAGTGTATTTCAAGAGCCATATTTTATATTTCTTTAAAAAGTTTAATACTTTTACGTCCTTAGCACTCATTGTTAATTTTATAATTTTTAACCTTGGTTTTCAACCAAAAATGAGAAACAAAAAGACACATTTTACTTTCTAGAAAGCTATTGAAAATAATTAAATTTTCAGTAGCGACAAAATAAAATTATAACACATTTTCAAGGTAAGTTGGAGAAAATCATGCAATTAATGACTTTCCTCAATTTTTTGTTCGAAGCCTTTTTGTAATTGGCGAGTAATTGGACCGACTTCACCATTGCCGACCGCTTCACCATCCAATTTAATTACAGGCATCACTTCAACAGACGTACTAGAAACAATAATTTCATCTGCTTGTTTTAAGAAATCCACTGTAAACGTTTCTTCTTTAAATGGGATTTCTTGTTCTTCAGCAACTGCTTTAATAACTCGTCTCGTAATACCATTCAAAATATAATTATTCGTAGGATGTGTATAAACAACACCGTCTTTAATTGCGTAAACGTTACTTGAAGCTCCTTCAGTAACTGTTTCGCCACGATGTTGGATTGCTTCATCAGCGTTATATTTCACAGCATATTCTTTCGCAAGCACGTTGCCTAATAAATTTAAGCTTTTGATATCACATCTTAACCAACGAATATCTTCTACAGTAACAGCATTGATACCATTTTCTAGTTTTTCCACAGGTCTGCCGTAGCTTCTTGTAAATGCCATCATCTGAGGTTTAACATCTGGTCCAGGGAATGCATGATCTCTTGGTGCTGCACCACGAGTAACTTGGATATACACCCCACCATTTTCAACATTATTTACTTCTGCAAGTTTTTTTACTTTGTCAGTTAGTGATTCTATTGTTTCATCTAAATCAATATTTAATTCTGACGCACTTCGTAAAAATCTTTCAAAGTGTTCTTTTACAGTAAATAATGTATTGTCATAAATACGAATGTATTCGTAAATACCGTCACCAAAGTTATAACCTCTGTCATTGTATGGTACATTTGCATCCTGTTCATCTACAAATTGGCCGTTCAAAAATACCTTGTTTGTCATACTCATTCCTCCACACATAATGCGTATAGCGCTTCTAAATAAATGCTAGTAGCATTGAAAAGTTGTTTTTTCGTAATATATTCATTTCTTTGATGCATTAAGTCCTCTGAGTCGCTGAACATTGCTCCGAATGCTACGCCTTTATCTAGATTACGTGCATAAGTACCTCCGCCAATTGTATAAGGCTCAGTCATGTCACCTGTTTGATTACGATAAGCTTGAACTAATGATTGTACAAATGGATCTTCTTTATCTACATAGTGCGGACGTTGAACTTTCCCAAGTTTAAGTTCGAATCCTAAATCATTCACTTCATGCTTGAATCCTTCAATTGCTTCATCAAATTCAAATCCCTCTGGATAACGTAAGTTCACACCGAATCTTCCGCCTTCAGGCAATGTATATGAAATAATACCGATATTTGTTGTTAAGTCTCCCATTTTATCAGTATGGAATTTCATACCCATTTTTTCACCGAAGTGAGATTCGAATAAGTAACGTTCACTTAAATCAACGAATTTAGCTGCTTGAGTATCTAATTCTAATCCACGTAAGAAGTGGAGTAAGAACAAGCCGGCATTTAAACCGATAGATGGGTCCATACCATGTACCGCTTTACCTTTTAATCGTAAAACCAGCTTATCGTCTTCTAATTCACTGTTACCTACAAGTTCATGTGCTTCTAGATATTGTTGGTAACGTTCTGTTACTTCTGAATTGTTATTTTTAACTTTGAGATGTGCAACTGCTTCATCTGGAACCATGTTATAGCGTTGTCCAGATTCAAATGATAAAAGTGTAACTTCTGAATTTGTATCAGTAGAATCTTTTGCTTCGCCAGCTAATTCAATATCGAATGTTGTAATACCTTTTTCACCATGGATTGCAGGGAATTCTGCATCAGGTGCAAAGCCTAGTTCAGGCATTTCTTCTGTTTTGAAATAACGATCTACACAAATCCAGTCTGATTCTTCATCTGTGCCAATGATAATGTGTACACGTTTTTTCCAGTCTACATTCATTTCATTTAAGATTTTAACCGCATAGTACGCAGCAATTGTTGGACCTTTATCATCCAATGTACCACGTGCAATGATGGCATCTTCAGTTACAGTCGGTTCAAACGGTGGTGTATCCCAACCTTCACCTGCAGGTACCACGTCAACATGACAAAGAATGCCGAATAAGTCTTCACCTTTACCTGCTTCAATTCTTCCTGCAACATGATCGACATCGTGGACATTAAATCCGTCACGTTCTGCAATTTGATACATATAATCAAGCGCAGCTCTAGGACCTGGACCTAGCGGTGCATCAGGTGTAGCTTTGCTATCATCTCTGACACTTTCAATTGAAAGTAAGCCGTTTAAATCAGCAATAATTTGATCTTGGTATTCTTGCACTTTTTCTTTCCACATTCGTGATCAACTTCCTTCTCAAATTTTAGTTCACTCTATATTTTACCCTAACTGATTCTTAAACAACAGTGGGAACCTACTTAATTTTCTGACTTAATCTCAAAATGTTGTCATCACAGTCATCTCAGAATGAAATTTTTAAATAAAAAAAGTACCTTAGCTATTCGCTAAGGTACTGAAAGTTCAATTGCTATTATTTAGTATCGTTTGAACCTTTATTGTCATTTTGTTTTAAGTCTTCTTCAGTCACAATTCTGATATTATTTTGTGCTTCATCAGATTGTTTAACATCATCTAAAGTTGGTGATGCTGCATCTTCTGAATTAGAGAAGCGAGCTTTTTGCTCTTGTAAGAAACCTTTAGGATCTTGTTTTACTTTTTCAGCATAGCCTTTAGGATCTTGTTTTACTTCGTTGAACGTTTCAGTTGCTTTAGATGCAACTTGGTTCGCTAATTCTTTAGCATTTTCTTTGTATGATTCTGGATTTTCTTTGTATTTATCATACTCTTGTTTTAGACGATCTCTGCTTTCTTTTCTTGATAATAATACTGCTGCAGTTGCTGCACCAATACCTAGTACTGCTTTAAAAAAGTTACTTGATTTTGCCATAATAATCACCTTGTCCTTTAAGAAATTAGTTTTTCACTAGTTCTAATTCTGCTTCCGTCAAAGTACGATATGCACCTTTTGACAGATTATCATCTAGTTTTAAGCTTCCGATTTGAACTCGCTTTAATTTAGTTACCTCATTTTCAATTGCGTGAAACATCCTTTTTACTTGATGGTAACGTCCTTCTTGAATTGTAACGTACACAATCCTTGGATTTTCCGTTAGTTCAAGCTTTGCAGGTTTAACCGGTCCATCTGATAATTCAATACCTTGTTCAAACTTTTGTACATCTTCCTCTGTTACAGGCAGTGCTGCTTCAACACGATATACTTTCGATACGTGTTTATTCGGACTCATTACATCATGATTAAATTGCCCATCATTCGTAATCAATAATAAGCCTTCAGTATCTTTATCAAGACGACCTACCGGAAATATGTCTAAATATTGGTAGTCTTCAATTAATCCGATAACCGTTAAGTGTTCTGCATCCTCTACAGCAGACACATAGCCTTCAGGTTTATTGAGCATCAGATAAATCTTATCAATATAAGTTATTTGTTCTCCATTGACTGTAATGATATCTGAATTCGGATCAATTTGTCGTTTGCTTTGTTTTTCTTTTTTGTTATTCACTTCAACAGCGTTCTGTTTAAGCAATTGTTTTACCTCACTGCGTGTTCCGACACCCATGTTCGATAAAAATTTATCCAATCGCATTATGAGATTCTCAACTTTCTACGTAACTTGCTTGGCAATTCACCTAAAAATTGGTCAGCAAGTCTTGTTTTCAGCGTGATACCGCCATAAACAACCATGCCGATAACAACCCCCACAATTAAGATAATCAGACTTCCGATTTTAGTTTGCGGTGACACAATCAGTTGCGTTACCCAATATGCTGCTTCAACACAAAGCATCATGATAAAGCCATAGATAAAGATTTTCGCAAACTGTATCCAAGTTTCTGTAAATGTAAACTTAGCATACTTTTTCAAAATATAAAAGTTACATATGTTCGCAAACAATAATGCGATACCTGTACTTAATACCGCACCTGCTGTATGGAATGCGACAATTAATGGGAAGTTCAAGACAACCTTTACGACGACTGCTGCTAAAATAACAAACACTGTCAATTTCTGTTTATCAATTCCTTGCAGCATTGATGCTGTAATACTTAATAAAGAAATCAGCATCGCGACGGGTGCGTAGAAGAATAATAAACGACTTCCGTCAAAGTTACTGCTATAGAACACTGTATATAACGGTGCTGCTAAAGCCATAATACCTAAACTTGCTGGAACAGTGATGAACATCAATACACCTAATGATGTTCTGATTTGACGATGCATTTCTGATAATTCCCCTGACTCATAAGTTTTAGTGATATAAGGGATTAAACTAATCGCGAAACCAGCAGCTAAAGATGTTGGTATCATCACAATTTTATTTGTTGTCATATTCAAGATTGTAAAGAAGTAGTCATGCAATTGTTGCGGTACTCCTGCCATACCTAACGCATTGTTATGTGTTAATTGGTCTACAATATTGAATAATGGGAAGTTCAAACTCACAATGACAAACGGGATACTATAAGAAATAATTTCCTTATACATTTTTGAATATGGTACATCTAAACCAGTGGTATCAGACGCTACCATTTTATCAATATGCGGTTTACGCTTACGCCAGTAATACCATAGCGTAAAGATACCGACGATAGCACCGATTGCTGCCGCGAACGTAGCGACACCATTCGCCATCAATACTGATCCACCCATCACATTTAACACGACATAACTGCCGCCTAAAATGAAAATAATACGTGCAACTTGTTCAGTTACTTCAGAAACAGCTGTAGGTCCCATAGATTTAAATCCTTGGAACACACCTCGCCAAGTTGCAAGTAACGGAATGAAGATAACAACTGTACTGATAATACGAATAATCCACGTGATGTCTTCGACAGTCCAGCCGCCCTCTATGTTTGATTTATGCGCAAGTGTCACATTGGCAATCAATGGTGATAATGCATATAAAATAATAAAACCGATAACACCGCTGATTGACATAACGATAAAACTTGATCGATATAACTTTTGACTGACATGATATGCACCGATTGCATTATATTTCGCAACATATTTTGATGCGGCCAATGGCACACCAGCAGTTGCTACCGCAATCGCAATGTTATAAGGTGCATATGCATAGTTGAACGGGGCCAAGTTTTCTTCTCCGCCGATAATGGCATAAAACGGAATGATAAATAGCACACCTAGTATTTTAGTTATTAAAATACTTACCGTTAGAAGAAAGGTCCCTCTTACTAATTCTTGACTTTCATTCATTACAATCTTCCTATCTGAAAATAATTTTAATCTTATCCTACTACCAACAATTGTCAGCAGTTACTTTTTTTCATTAGTATTATAGCTTAAAATAGTGTTAACAGGAAAGATTATATAAATAATTTCACAACAGTGTCAGAGAAATATATCGCAGACACTGCAAAACAAGCAAATGACTTACCTAAGCTTTCACAATAACCTAAATACAATACAGAAATCAAATTTAAAGGAGGCAGACGCGCATATTCATTTCAGCGCGTACCGATTATATGTATCAATCGATTATTATCGGCGGCGGACCCAGTGGTTTAATGTCTGCAGCAGCCGCAAGTCAAAACAAACAAAAAGTATTATTAATAGAAAAGAAAAAAGGACTCGGCAGGAAATTAAAAATTTCAGGCGGCGGACGATGTAATGTCACAAATCGACTGCCCTATGATGAAATTATTCGCCACATTCCAGGTAACGGAAAATTCTTATACAGTCCTTTTTCAGTCTTTGATAACGCATCCATTATTGAGTTCTTCGAATCTCGCGGTGTGAAACTTAAAGAAGAAGATCACGGCAGAATGTTCCCGGTTTCTAACCGTGCTCAAGACGTCGTAGATACTTTAGTTCAAGAACTCAAAAATAATAATGTTGAAATTAAAGAAGAAACTGCAGTCAAACATATTAAGCTAGATGAGGACGGCCATTTTATTGTGACAGATCAAAATGATCAAGTTTATCATAGTAAGACCGTTGTTATTGCGACGGGTGGGACAAGTGTTCCGCAAACAGGATCAACTGGAGATGGCTATACGTTTGCTGAGTCTCTCGGTCATACAATAACTGAACTCTTCCCTACTGAAGTCCCAATTACTTCTAAAGAACCTTTTATTATCAGGAAGACTCTAAAAGGATTGAGTTTAAAAGATGTCGCATTATCAGTGCTTAGAAAAAATGGCAAACCGCGTATCACACATCAAATGGATATGATTTTCACTCATTTTGGAATCAGTGGTCCAGCCGCATTACGATGCAGCCAATTCGTCTACAAAGAACAAAAATCTCAAAAGAAACAAGACATTCAAATGCAATTAGATGTGTTCCCTGACGAAAAAGAAAATGAGGTTCAAGCGCGTATCAAATCTTTAATTAAAGAAACACCAGATAAACTTGTTAAAAACAGTCTGCGTGGGATTATAGAAGAACGCTATCTCAACTTTATACTAGAACAAGCTGGTGTAGCTGAAGACACTACAGGTCATCATATTTCCAACCAACAAATCCTGACGCTTGCACAACTGTTCAAAGGTTTTACATTTACAGTGAATGGTACGTTACCTATTGAAAAAGCATTTGTGACAGGTGGCGGTGTTTCTATTAAAGAAATTGAACCGCATACAATGATGTCAAAAATTACACCTGGCCTATTTTTATGCGGTGAAGTTTTAGATATTCATGGTTATACTGGTGGTTACAATATTACAAGCGCATTGGTTACAGGCCGTGTATCAGGTATCAATGCCGGACAGTTTGAATAGTTTTTCACATAATTTAATCAACAAAATGAAAAATAGCCGAAACTGCATCGTAATTTTACGACCAGTTTCGGCTATTATCATTCAATTAGATACTATTAATTTCTAAACCTTCATCGCCCCAAGCTTTCATACCGCCTTCTACATTAACCGCATGAATATTAGGGTTTTGTTCTTTCAAGTAATTCACTACATTCGCACTGCGAACACCTGCAGCACAGATAATGTAATACGTATCATTCTCATTGAATTCATTAAGGTTATCAGGAATTTCATTCATTGGAATAGTTGTTGCTCCTGGAATAATACCTTTCGCTGTTTCTTCGTTTTCTCGGACATCAACGATATGAATTGGTTCATTATCGAACATTTTCTTTTTCAATTCATCAGTTGTGATTGATTCCATAACTTAATCATCCTCCTTTATTATTTAGCTACAATATTAACTAATTTTTGCGGAACTGCGATGACTTTCTTGATGTCTTTATCCCCTATATCTAATTTAACATTCTCATTGTGTAACGCAATATCTTCCATTTCTTCTTTTGACGCATCTTTTGGAATGAAGACTTTTGCTCTTACTTTGCCATTAACTTGGACAACGATTTCAACTTCGTCATCTACTAACAATGCTTCATCGAAATCTGGCCAAGGTTGGTAACTGATTGTCTCATCATGACCTAATTTAGCCCATAGTTCTTCACCTAAGTGTGGTGCAATTGGTGATAACATTTTAACGAAACCTTCAACATATGGTTTGTATAATTGATCAGCTTTATAACCTTCATTGATGAAGACCATCAATTGACTGATTGCTGTGTTGAAGTTCAATGTATCAAAGTCTTCTGTCACCTTTTTAACAGTTTGGTTATAAACTTTTTGAAGTGACTTATCATCAGTATCTACAATCTTAGAAGATAATGAACCATCCTCATTTACAAACAATCTCCATACACGGTCTAAGAAACGTCTTGAACCATCTAAACCTTTTTCACTCCAAGCGATAGCCGCATCTAAAGGTCCCATAAACATTTCGTATAAACGTAATGTATCAGCACCGTGAGAACGGATGATATCATCAGGGTTTACAACGTTACCACGAGATTTACTCATTTTTTCGTTACCTTCACCTAAGATCATACCTTGGTTGAATAATTTTTGGAATGGTTCTTTCGTTGGTACAACGCCTAAATCATAAAGTACTTTATGCCAGAATCTTGCATAGAGTAAGTGAAGTACAGCGTGTTCTACACCACCGATATATAAATCAACCGGTAACCAATGTTTTAATTTTTCTGGATCTGCTAACATTTCATCGTTATGCGGATCAATATAGCGTAAGTAGTACCAGCAACTGCCTGCCCATTGTGGCATCGTATTCGTTTCACGACGACCCTTCATACCAGTTTCTGGATCTACAACGTTTACGAATTCATCAATATTCGCAAGTGGAGATTCACCAGTACCAGAAGGTTCGATAGAATCAGTTTCTGGTAATAATAATGGTAATTCATCAGTCGGAACAGTTGTCATAGTGCCATCTTCCCAATGAATAATTGGAATAGGTTCACCCCAATAACGTTGACGGCTGAATAACCAGTCACGAAGTTTATAATTGACTTTTTTCTCGCCGGCACCTTTTTCTTCTAACAATTCAATTGCTTTTGTAATGGCTTCAGCATTATGCAAGCCATTTAAAGCACCAGAATTTACATGTGGACCATCGCCTGTGTATGCCGCTTCTGAAATATCTCCGCCTTCAATAACTTCTTTGATTGGCAAATCAAATTTTTGTGCGAATTCATAGTCACGTTCATCATGCGCAGGAACAGCCATCACAGCTCCTGTACCATAAGATGATAAGACATAGTCCGCAATCCAGATTGGTAATTTTTCACCAGATAATGGATTAATCGCATAAGCACCAGTGAATACACCTGTTTTGTCTTTTGCTAAATCTGTACGTTCCAAATCAGATTTCATAGAAGCATCTTTTTGGTATTTTTCCACTTCTGCTTTATGATCTTCTGTTGTAATTTGAGAGACTAACTCATGTTCTGGACTTAATACTGCGAAAGTCGCACCATAAATAGTGTCCGGACGTGTCGTAAACACATCAATTTTACCGCCATGATTTTCAACTTCAAACGTAACTTTTGCCCCTTCAGAACGACCAATCCAGTTACGTTGCATATCTTTAATTGATTCAGGCCAATCTAAATCTTCTAAGTCTTCTAATAAACGGTCTGCATATTCTGTAATACGAAGTACCCATTGACGCATAGGACGACGATATACTGGGAAACCACCACGTTCTGAAACGCCATCTACAACTTCTTCGTTAGATAAAACCGCTTTAAGCTCAGGACACCAGTTCACAGCTACTTCATCAACATAAGCTAAACCTTTATTGAACAGTTGGATGAATACCCATTGTGTCCATTTATAATAGTCAGGATCTGTTGTGCTTAATTCTCTATCCCAGTCATAACTGAAACCTAATTCTTGAATTTGGCGTTTAAACGTTTGAATATTCTTTTTAGTGAATTCACGTGGATCATTACCTGTATTCAACGCATATTGTTCTGCTGGTAAACCGAAAGCATCCCATCCCATAGGATGTAACACGTTGTACCCTTGCATACGTTTGTAACGTGAAATAATATCTGTTGCTGTATAACCTTCAGGGTGCCCAACATGAAGTCCAGCACCTGATGGATACGGGAACATATCTAAAGCATAAAATTTCTTTTGACCCAAGTTATCGTTCGTTTTGAACGTTTTGTGTTCTGCCCAATAATCTTGCCATTTCTTCTCAATTTCTTGATGATTAAAACTCACTTTGCTTTCCTCCTAATAAAAAAATACAACTCAAACTATTATGCTTTGCTTATGAAGGACGACATTGTGCCGCGGTACCACCTTCATTCGTATCTTCTACGCACCTCATACATAATAGCTCGAGCTGTATTATTCTTAATATAATCGCTGGTAAGTTCATTTAAATGACTTAACTGGTTTGCACCGAACACCAGCTCTCTTGATAAGTCCATTAAATTACTACTCCATATACACTTATAACTATATTTTATTCTAACTCTTAATGCAAGTCTTAAATTCCTAGTCACCGCTTCTATTCTCATTGATATATTAATGAAGATTTTCTACGTCTCTGCTTATCCATAAAAAGAAAAAACAAGATATACCACGTATACCTTGTTTAAACATCAAATTCATCTGGTGATAAACGTTTATCATATATAAATAAGAAAAACATCGAAATAAACAATAAGCCCATCATCGTTAAGAACATGGCTTGCATATTGAAACTATCAACTAAAATACCGCCGATTAAAGGTCCGAATGCTTTACCGACCGTCGCTGCTGAATTAACAATACCTTGATAAGCACCTTGTTTACCTTCAGGCGCTAATTGATTCGCAATAGTTGGAACGGCTGGCCATACGAACATTTCACCAAGCGTTAAAATGATCATCCCAATCACAAATACTGAGAATTGCTCCGCAAAGCTTGTCACAAAGAATGACACGATGAATACGCAAATTCCGACAAACATCTGTTTCTTCAAATTACCTCTAAGTAAGCGAATAACCGGATAAATTAAAGGTTGGGCTACTAAGATCATAATACCGTTAATTGTCCATAGAACACTGTATTGAGACAATGAAATATTCATTTCTTGAGTGAATGAAGCGATAGTACTTTCCCATTGAATATATGCAATCCAACAAATTGAAAACATAACACAAAGTAATAACAAAGCCACAAAACGTTTGCGATATTTCTTTTGTGCCCATTGGTTTGCATCGGGTATTTTAACTTTACCGCGATATTGTAAATTAAATTGTGTCACTGCCAAGATAAAGAATGCGACATACATTAACAAGTTTGCGATGAAAATGTAATTAAAGCTGAGTTCAGCTACATACCCAGCAATAGCAGCACCAAATGCGACACCTAAGTTTTGTGCTAAATAGATAGCATTAAAGGTTTGGCGTCCACCATTCGGCCAAACTGCACCTGCCATCGCATAAATTGCCGGGATAATGATACCGCCCCCAAATCCTAACATGACTAACCATACCGCATATAAAGGCCATCCATGATAGAAATTCAATAATGTCGTTGCACATAAACAAATCACTGCACCGCTCATAATCGTAATAAAACCACCGAGCTTATTAAAGAAAAAGCCACCTAATAAGTTCCCGACAACCATACCTAAAGAGTTGATCATTAAAACCATTCCGGCAGTCGTCAAACTCTTCCCTAATTCCTGACTCATATAAATCGTATTTAAAGGCCATAAAAAACTAGCACCCATAATATTGATGGCCATACCAATAACTAACCACCAAATGGATTTAGGCATATTCATACTGTTCCACCCGCTTTCTATTCTTTTTATCTTTTTCTCAGGCAAAAACGTTCTGTATTTTTACCAATAAAAATTTCGCAAACAGAGACAAATAACTGTAAGCGAAACGTGTTTAGGATTTATATTGAATTGAATTTTGGATTTTGCAACCAAATCATCTTACTATAATTTTCAAATGAATAAAAGACCTAATTCGGATTTTCTCCTCAACATGTCCCTTCAATTTATGGTAAAATCTTACAATGGATTAATTTAAGAAAGGAAAATGTCATATGGGTCGATATTTTACGTATGCATTTGAAGATAAACGTTATCATACATGGAATTATCATTTAAAAAATAGATTCGGACAAAAGATATTTAAAGTCGCATTAGATGGAGGCTTTGATTGCCCAAACCGTGACGGCACTGTTGCACATGGCGGTTGCACATTCTGCTCAGCTGCAGGAAGTGGTGACTTTGCGGGAAATCGTGCAGATCCGATTGATGTACAATTTAAAGAAATTAAAGAACGCATGCATGAAAAATGGCATGAAGGTAAATATATTGCTTATTTCCAAGCCTTTACAAATACACACGCACCTGTCGAAGTGTTAAAAGAAAAATTTGAACCTGTGTTGAAAGAACCTGGTGTTGTCGGCTTATCCATTGGAACAAGACCTGACTGTCTTCCTGACGATGTGGTTGAATACTTAGCCGATTTAAACAAACGTACGTATTTATGGGTGGAATTAGGATTACAAACCGTACATCAAGAAACTTCCGATTTAATCAACCGTGCACATGATATGCAGACATATTATGATGGTGTTGCTAAATTGAGAAAACATAATATTAACGTGTGTACCCACATTATTAATGGTTTGCCTGGTGAAGATTATGACATGATGATGGAAACAGCAAAAACTGTCGCACAAATGGATGTTCAAGGTATCAAAATCCATCTATTACACTTACTTAAAGGTACACCGATGGTAAAACAATATGAAAAAGGCATGTTGAATTTTATGTCACAAGAAGAATATGTCAACTTAGTTTGTGATCAATTAGAAATCTTGCCACCTGAAATGATTATTCATCGTATTACAGGTGATGGCCCAATTGATTTAATGGTTGGACCAATGTGGAGTGTTAATAAGTGGGAAGTGCTGAATGCGATTGATGCAGAATTAGCACGTCGTCATTCCGCACAAGGTGAACATTATCAACCTGTAGAGAAAGTAGAACAATCATGAAAGTAGAACGTATTTTACCTTTTGCGAAGTCATTAATTATTTCTCACATCAATGAAACTAGCACAGTAGTAGATGCTACGTGCGGCAATGGACATGACACATTATTTTTAGCCCAGCATGTTCCAAAGGGGCATGTGTATGGGTTTGATATACAGGAAGCGGCTATCAAAGCAGCACGAGAGAAAGTAAAAGATTATAACAACACTACTTTGATCTTAGATGGACATGAACATGTATCACGCTACATCAAACAAGAAGATTTGCCGATTGATGCGGCAATCTTTAATTTAGGATACTTGCCTAAAGGTGATAAACATATTGTGACGACTTCTGAAACTACTATACAAGCCATTGAGTCACTTTTTGAAATGTTAGCACCAGAAGGTATTATTGTAATTGTGATTTACCCTGGCCATCCTGAAGGTCGAATAGAAAGCAATGTTGTCTTTGAATATCTTCAACAATTCGATCAACAAAAAGCACATGTCTTACAATACGGTTTTATTAACCAACAAAATAATCCGCCTTATATTTGCGCGATTGAAAAAAGATAATATCTGAGTATAAAAATAAGAGGCTCTATACTATTTAGGACTGGTGATAATCACTAGTCCTATTTTTGATACAAAAAAAGCGCAATTATCTCTATAATTAGAAGTATCCTACAACCAATAATTAAGGAGATAATGCGCCTATGTCTAA
>NZ_JAHMSB010000009.1:0-107280 GCF_018986355.1 Staphylococcus sp. CWZ226
TTTAGCATACTATCACCTCATTATCTTATTACTATCATTATACAAGAAATGGGGAAAAGGTTATTATGTAAAATGTTAAAAAATAAAAAATGCCGACAAGTCCGTAGGACTTTGTCGACAGTCTGAACCCTCGTTCATTAAAAACGAGGGTTTAATCATTATTGATATTAAAGTTTTTCTTCGTGTAAGTTTTCGAATTTCAAGACTGGATGTCTAGCTGCCTTAGTCTCATCAAGTCTATCGATTACTGTATTATGAGGTGCTTCAAGCACTTTATCTGGATCTTCTTTTGCTTCTTCAGCGATTTGAATCAATGCATCACAGAAGTAATCTAATGTTTCTTTAGATTCTGTTTCTGTAGGTTCAATCATCATACCTTCTTCCACATTAAGCGGGAAGTAAATTGTAGGTGGATGAACACAGAAGTCTAATAAACGTTTCGCCATATCCAATGTACGAACGCCTTCTTTTTTCTGCTTAGATCCACTTAATACGAATTCGTGTTTACAATATTGGTTATATGGAATTTCAAATGCATCTTTCAGACGCGCTTTAATGTAGTTGGCATTAAGCACTGCTGCTTCTGAAACTTCTTTAAGACCAATGTTACCCATTGTTCTAATATACGTATAAGCACGTAAGTAGATTCCAAAGTTACCGTAGAATGGTTTAACACGACCGATAGAATCTTTAATATCGTTGTCATATTTATAAGTGTCGCCATCTTTGATTACCATTGGTTTTGGTAAGAAGCTAGCAAGTTCTTTTTTAACTCCAACAGGACCTGAACCTGGTCCACCACCGCCGTGAGGCCCAGTGAATGTCTTGTGTAAGTTCAAGTGAACAGCATCAAAGCCCATGTCTCCAGGTCTTACTTTATCCATAATCGCGTTTAAATTTGCGCCATCATAGTATAATAAGCCGCCAGCATCATGAACAATTTTTCCAATTTCCATAATGTTATGTTCAAAGATACCTAAAGTATTCGGGTTTGTTAACATAATTGCTGCTGTATTTTCATTAACAAGAGTTTTTAAATCTTCTACGTCTACTTCGCCGTTTTCATCAGATTTAACTGTAACTGATTTGAAGCCAGCGAAAGCTGCAGAAGCAGGGTTTGTACCATGTGCTGAGTCAGGTACAATGACTTCATCACGGTGACCTTCACCATTTTTTTCATGATAAGCTTTGAAAATCATTAATGCAGTCCACTCACCATGTGCACCTGCTGCAGGTTGTAATGTTACTTCATCCATGCCTGTAATTTCTTTTAATTCTTCTTGTAAGCTATGGATGATTTCTAAAGAACCTTGAATTTGAGATTCTTCTTGTAATGGATGTGCTTCAGCAAATCCAGGAATACGTGCTACTTTTTCATTGATTTTAGGGTTGTACTTCATTGTACATGAACCTAAAGGATAGAAACCAGTATCTACACCGAAGTTCTTGTTAGATAACTCAGTATAGTGTCTTACTAAGTCTAATTCTGATACTTCAGGGAATTCTGCTTTGTTTTTACGGATGAATTTATCATCTAATAATTCTTCAACTGCATTTGTATCAATCTCTTTTTTCGGAAGAGAGTATGCATATCTTCCTGCTCTTGAACGTTCGAAAATTAATGGACTTGATTTACTGACCATTAATCTCACCCACTTTCTTCACAAAAGTATCAATTTCATCTTTTGTTCTTAATTCAGTGACAGCAACTAGCATTGCATGTCCCATATCGTCATTGATTTCAGTTAAATCGAAACCGCCAATAATGCCCTCTTCTAATAATTGACCATTTACTTCTTTAACAGGTTTGTCCAACTTAATAACGAATTCATTATAAGATGTACCTGGTAATACTTCTACACCTGCTTTTTCAAACTCTTTCTTAGCATAGTTAGCATTTTCAAAGTTTTGTTCAGCAATATCTTGAATACCTTGTTTTCCTAGAGCTGACATAGCAATTGAAGATGCTAGAGCATTTAAAGCTTGGTTTGAACAGATGTTTGAAGTTGCTTTATCACGACGGATATGTTGTTCACGCGCTTGTAGCGTTAAAACGAAACCACGGTTTCCATGATCATCATTCGTTTGACCAACTAAGCGACCTGGGATTTTACGCATTAACTTTTTAGTTGTTGCGAAGAAACCACAGTGTGGTCCACCGAATTGACTTGGAATACCAAATGGTTGTGTATCACCTACAACAATATCTGCACCGAATTCACCTGGAGGTGTTAACAAGCCAAGTGAAAGTGGATTTGCATAGACAATAAATAATGTCTTTTTACTTTTAATAAATGATTTAACTTTTTCTAAATCTTCGATAGAACCATAGAAGTTAGGATACTGAACAGCAACAGCTGCTGTATCTTCATCAATAGCTGCATCTAATTTTTCTAAATCAGTTACAGTACCGTCTAGATCAACTTCTACAATTTCATATTCACTTCTAACTTTTGAATATGTGTGAAGTACTTGTAATGCTTGATAATGCAAGCCTTTAGATACAACAATCTTATTCTTTTTAGATTGACTTAATGCTAAAATACATGCTTCAGCAAATGCTGTGATTCCATCATACATAGATGAGTTTGCAACATCCATACCTGTTAATTCACAAATTAAAGTTTGGAATTCAAAGATTGCTTGAAGTTCCCCTTGTGAAATTTCTGGTTGGTAAGGCGTATAAGCTGTATAGAATTCTGAACGTGAAATCATAGCATCTACAACAGCTGGTGCATAATGGTCATAAACACCCGCACCTAAGAATGAAGTATGATCTTCTTTTGTAATGTTTTTATTAGCAACTCTGCTAAGACGTTTGAATAAAGTAGTTTCATCTTCTCCATTTGGAATATCTAACTCTCTATCCAATAAAATTTCTTTTGGCACATCTCCAAATAATTCTTCAATTGAGCTTGCGCCGATTGTTTCTAACATTTCTTTTTTGTCTTTTTCAGTTAATGGTATATAACGATGACTCACCACTGCCACCCCTTCATTAAATTATTTACTGATTTGATTTTTCTTGACAATTTTAGCTTTGACTTGACGTTTTCTTACTTGAACGATGACTTCTTTGCCCATTTCGAATTCATCACGGTCAATCATTGCTAATGCAATGCCTTTTCCAGTTGCTGGCGATTGCGTACCAGATGTAACTTGCCCAATTTTGTTACCTTCTAAGTCTAGCACATCATAGCCAGTTCTTGGGATACCTTTTTCGATCATTTCTAAACCAACTGATCTAAGTTTTGCTCCATTTTCTTTTTGATCTTTTAACACGTCTTTACCAATGAAGTCTGCTTCAATCAATGGTTTAACAGCAAATGCAATACCACCTTCATAAGGTGTGATATCTTCTGATAACTCTTGTCCATGTAGAGGTAAACCTGCCTCTAAACGTAAAGTATCACGTGCACCTAATCCAGCTGGTTTTAAATCAGCATTTTCTAAAAGACCATCCCAAATATCTACGACGTCTTTAGAGTCGCAATAAATTTCAAAACCGTCTTCACCAGTATAACCTGATTGAGATAAGATAACATTTTTTCCAAAGATTTCAACATCTTTTTTGAATTCGAAAGGTTTCATTTCAGAAACATCTACATCAACCAAGCTTGCAACATAGTCGCGTGCTTTTGGTCCTTGAACTGCTAATTGACCGTATTGATCAGAAACATTTTCAACATTTACATCAAATTTGTCTGAGTGAGATTTAATCCACTCATAGTCTTTATCTGTATTTGCAGCATTAACCACTAATAAAAATTTATTATCATCTAATTTATAAGTGATTAAATCATCAATCACGCCGCCTTTTTCATTGCAAAGTGCAGTATATTGCGCTTTGTTATCTGATAATTGATCTGTATCATTTGAAAGCACATATTGAATGAATTCTGATGCTTCTTTGCCTTCAATTAACACTTCGCCCATATGGCTGACATCAAAGATTCCCATAACTTCCCTTACTGCGTTATGTTCTTCTTTGATACTAGAAAATTGAACAGGCATTGCCCATCCACCGAATTCAACAATTTTTGCTCCGCTTTCAATAAAACGGTCGTATAATGGTGTCTTTTTTAAGTCGTTTGACATCTTGCAACCCCCTATATGTGATTAAATATTAAAAACAGGATAGCAAAGCCAATTGCTATCCTGTAGTTACCTTCAGGAACGCGTCACAGTATTATCCTTTTGCCTGAGAGATTCGATATAACATCTTGCACCTTCGGCGATGAATACAAGCTAAAACACAAATAATGTTTTAGATAATTCATTCTCTCCAATACTGATCATTCGCTATAATGATATTCATCAAATTTTGATGTAATAAACTCAAATCATTGTCTGTATCCATTCTGCTGAATGCGATTTCATTATATCGTGAAACCCTTGATAAATACAACCTTTTTAATTCATCGAATGCTTTATTTGCAGCGTTAGGTCGATTACTATCGTTTTTAATTCTATCGTATATAAGTTGAATGCTTGCATCTAACCAAATTATAAATTTATAGTGGGATAAAATTTCCATAGAATCAGGGCTTTCAATCACACCCCCACCAGTAGAAATGATGTCATATTCATTAATAGCTTCCTGTAAATATTGTGTTTCTAATTTTCTGAAGCCACTCTCCCCTTTTAATTCAAAGATTTCAGGGATTGTTTGATGTGTTCGCAATTCGATAAGTTGATCTAAATCAATAAAGCTCTTACCTTCTTTTTCAGCGATATATTTTCCTAATGTTGTTTTGCCCGTTCCCATAAATCCTATAAAAATAATGGGTTCTTTTTTAACTTCCTTGTTTTTCATATTTCTCATCCTTCTCAACAATTTGTTCTAGTTGTTGTTTGTAGTAGATGTTAAGGTTGTGTATTGTCTTTAATTTTAAGCTATATTGATAGCTATAGGAAGTCAAAATAAGAATAAAAATCATAAAAATTACTGTTGTAAACGGTAACAGGTAACCTTTCAGATTATAAGTATAGTACTTTGTAATATTTTTCTTCGTTTTCAATCAGAGTCATTTCCACCTTTAAGTATTTATCGTCAATTTTTGTTACTTTGAAATCACTTATATCCTGTATCAGCGTTATATTTCCGCGTGAATTTATATTTTTATAAATTTTCCGATTAGAAAAGATATACGCTGTTTGTTTGCTATCTTCTTGTAACGTTATGCGTCTATTACTGACATTGATTTTATCTATTGGTATATGTTTAATCTCTCTAGATATGTCTTGTGCAAAAAATTCATAGTGAATCAAAGATGCATCATCCATGTGTTTATTTAATGTTTTTACAGATTTGAATAAAGGTGGTATTAGACTCATTGTAATTGAAAAAATACATAACGCAAAAATCATTTCGATGAATGTAAAGCCTTTAATTCTTTTTTGATTTAACTTTAAAACAGTAGTGACTATCAGTTTCATTGCTTTTAATACAAATAGATTTTTCAATCTTTTCAATGGTATAATGCTCCAGTTGTATCCCTTGTTGAATTTCATTTATGTTAAAACGATTAATTACCGTTATTAATGTGCGATACATATCTGCTTTTTCAATTTCTTTACGAAACTGTAAATGCTGATTAATTAATACAGGCAAGAAAATTAGAAGTAAAGTAATGATAAGAGAAAACGAAGTCAATGCATCAAGCATAAAAGATCCCTTGATATAATTTTTACTACGATGTCTTTTCAATTCTTAAACTTCCTTTCTCAATATGGAAAATAAAGCGAAATGTTGTTTGATTAAACTTAATGTAAACAGATCCAAACCGATTAAACTCACCTTCTGGACTAATAACAACAATATCCATATTGTTACTTCTTACTATTTCTCCTTTTGTGATTGTTATATAACTTACTTGATGATTTTGATTTATTACTTTGATTCTATTGCTGCCACGATTAAAAAATAGTATAACATCATCATGATTTTTAATAGCAGTAGATTTCATGTATATTATTTGCGCAGCAAGATTTTTAGCTAATAATTCATTTTCCACGTCTTTTAAATGTGTTGGGCTTTTAACATTTAAACTTAGATATGTTAAAAGGCTAATAATCGCAAGAACTAGCAAAGTTTCAATCATAGTAAAAGCTTTCATGACTATTGACTAACGGTAGCTTCGCCGTCGCTGATTGTAATCGTTTTTCCGGATTTACATGTTTTTTGACCTTCTTTTAAAAATCCTTCACTAACTAATTCATCGATTGAAGAAGGCGCTCTATTCTTATTGAGAGTAAAAGCTTCTATTTGGCTATTCACCATTTTTTGTTGTGCTTCACACCCAGTATCTTGAACATGCTTAGATTGTTTAGCGATATTTGGAATAATGAGTATCAATAAAACACTGATAACTAAAAGAACTAAAAGCATTTCTAGTAAAGTAAATGCTCGTAAATATTTATGTTTTAAGTTTTTGACAAGGTTTTTCATAGGTTTCTCCTTCTTTGTTATTTGATGGATTGAAGCATGTCGAACATTGGCAACATAATGACTAGATAAAGTGAGATAATTAGAAATCCTAGCAATAAAAAGATAACTGGTTGAATAAACTTTATTTGTTTGTTCATTTGACGCTCGATTTGACTTAGAAGAATCTGTGCGTAGATGCTTAATTCTATATCAATTTTTCCGCTCTTTTCACCTTGTTCAATAAAATGAATAAGTTCTTCTTGAAAACAACCAACTGCTTGTAAAATTTCAGGTAATCGCATCCCTTTTTCAATATTTTTAATCATGAAATCACCAAGGTAATTTAAAAACAAATCAATCTTCTGTTCTGTGTAAATATTTGATATCTGCTGTAAAACAATACCATTTCGAAAAAACAACGATAATTCATTTGTAATTTGATAAGTTTTAAAGAGTTTGTAGTAGGTGTTGATGAATGGGAGTTTAATAATAAATTTGATTCGTTTTTCTATTGGCAGCTTTCTTATATATTGGAATAGAATTAGGAAAATTATTGATAAAAATGCAATAAGGGAAAGAATGATGTGAGGAAAATGTTGAATTGTATAATTGAGTATCTTTAAAAGCGGAGACAATTGAATGTCCATTGTGGTATATATTTGTTGGAATTCAGGTAGTATAAAATAATTGATACCAAACAGCATGCACATAAATACACCTATTAGTATCACAGGATATTGAATTGTTTTGATCAAGCGTTGTTTTGATTCGCATTTCTGTTTTAGAAATGTATATGACTCAGTTAAGCTGTCAGACAGCCTTCCGAACTTTTCGGAAAAATATATTTGAGTCACAATAGTTTGAGGATAGTTTAGAAACGAGAGGATAAAATGACAATTCTTACCATCTTTTAAAAATTTTATAATCGTATGGCGCGTTTCTTTATCTTTATAATCAATGTGCATATTCAAGAATTCAAATGATTCTATCAAAGTGAATCCATGATCAAGTAATATTTTCAATCTGTTTAATAATATGAGTTGATCTTTGTCACTTATTTGTTTCTTATTACGAATCTTGGAATTAAGTATATCTTTTAAACACTTCTTCACAAATAACGCCTTCTTTGTTCATCTGACTAAGTACTTTGCTTAATTTTATAAAATGTTTGGGCAGCATATGATTGTTTTTAAAAAAGTATTGAATATCTGATTGATATAATGTCTCATATGCTAGTTCACGGTGTCCTGATTGATTTGTAACTAGCCTTTGATTTGATATTAAGGCTATGGCTTGTTGCGCCTCTTGCGGTGTTATGCCCATTTCTAGTAAACGTAACAAGGCACCCTCGCAATCATTAGAATGTAATGTAGACAACACCAAATGTCCGCTTAATGAGGCTTGAATAACACATTTAGCAATAGATGCTTCACGAATTTCTCCGATAAGGATAATATCTGGATCACATCGTAAAATAGCTTTGAAAGAACTTTCATAGTTGATACCGGCTTTTTCATTTACAGAGATTTGAGTTATCCCAGGAATCCTCTTCTCTACTGGGTCTTCGACTGTAATAATGTTTAGGTTTAATTTTTCTTTCGCAAAAGAAACCATTTCATACATCATAGTACTCTTCCCTGAACCCGTTGGACCTGTAAATAAAATTAAACCTTGTTTTTTATTCATTAGGTGATGAAAGTGTTTTGGACCTTCACATTCAAATTCTTGAGTAAAATACTGTGGGGAAACTCTAATAACGCAGCTTTCCATTCCTAATGAGACCGGCAAAGTAGATACTCTTAAATTGTAAAGCATTTGATGCTTGAAAGTTGTTTGGCCACTTTGTGCTTGGTGATAAGTAGAAACATCCAAGCCAGATAAGAACTTCAAAAAAGTAAGTAACTTCTGATACGTTGTAATCTCAATGGATTCATAATTTAATAACATATCATTAACTCTGAACTTAATAAGTACGGCATGTTCTATTGGTATAAAATGAATGTCTGATACGCGTTGTGCGATTGCGTCGATTAAAATTTTTTCAAATAGTCTTTTCATAAAAAATCACCTCCTACATATACAAACGTAGGAGGTGAGAATATTACTTTTAAATTTTAGCCGTGTAGATAAGGATTTAATTGTTCACCTTCTACAGTGGTAGAAGGGCCATGTCCTGGATATAACGGTAGATCATCTTTTATAGTGAAAATTTTATCTTGTATAGAGTCTACTAATGTTTCGTAGTCTCCACGATATAAATCTGTTCTTCCGATACCGTTATTAAATAAAGCATCTCCAACTAATGCGAAATCATCAAAGATAAAAGTGAGCCCTCCTGGTGAATGACCAGGTGTATGCATGACTTCGACATTGAATCCTTCGATATCATGTTTACCTTCATCGAGTGCAATAGGTTTTGCATGACTTGTAATAGGCTTTAAACCATATTGACTGAATTTTTCAGAACCATTTTTTGCAGGTTCAGTAAGAAAATCAAATTCTTCTTTATGAAGATAAACAGGCACATCATAGTGCTCCAACACTTCGTCTAATGCACCGATATGATCAAAGTGCGCATGAGTTAAAATGATTGCTTTCAACGGTTTGCCAATAGATTTAAGTTTTGAAATAATCTCTTGCCCATCACTTGATGGATCTACAAGTAAAACACTGTCTTCATTTTCTATAAAATAAGTGTTTGTATCCGCTATACCTAAAGTTAAAAATGAAATTTCCATTATTTTTCACCACTATTTTTGTCTAATTGTTTTTGAACAGAGACCAATTTATCATTCATTTTTCTAGATTTGTCTCGACGGTCATCTATTCTTATATTAGTACATACCCTGTCTAGACCTTTATCAAAAGGCAGTTCATGAATTACTTGAACGACATGCAATAAGTCTTTCAAATCACCTTCTATTAGGGTATTCATAGGTGTTAGTTGGTAATCAATGATACCTTGTTCTTTGAATTCTTTTAATTTTGTTTGAATTTCTGCAATATATTTACTTACACTTGGATCTTCTGTTCCTACTGGAATTACGACTACGTCTACGATAGCCATTATTCAACACGCTCCTCTTCAATCACATATGTTTTTATTAAACCTGCAGCACCAGTAATGCCGGCATCGTTTCCTAATTGTGCTTTCACAATTTCAGTGCCGTTTTGTGCAGGTGTAAAAGTAAGGTTTCTATATTCAGTTTTAATATTTTCAATTAGAATATCTCCTGCTTCAGACATTCCGCCGCCTAGGATAATATATTTCGGGTTGCTCATTACACTGATGATACTACATGCATAAGCGATATAGTTTGCAACACGTTCAGTAATAAATAAGCAGAACAAATCACCTTTTTTAGAAGCATCGAAAACATCTTTTGCAGTGACTCTATCTTCTTTAATGAGCTCTAAAATCGAAGATTTAATTGTAAGTTTAGGATGATAAAATTTAACTAAGTTAACTACACCTGTTGCTGAAGCAACAGTTTCTAAACAACCATTTTTACCACAATTACAAGCAAACCGTTGATCAAAGTCTACTCTGAAATGACCAATTTCAGCACCAGAACCATTATGACCGTGGACTAACTTACCATTTGAGATAATACCGCCACCTACTCCAGTGCCTAATGTAATGGCTACAACATCATCTGCATCATGACCTGCACCCTTATGTTTTTCACCTAGTGCCGCAGCATTAGCATCGTTGTCAACAAAAATCGGGAAACTTACAAATTGTGAAAGAATCGCTCGCACGTTAACATCCCCAGGCCAGTTTAAATTTACTGCTCCATGAACAATACCTGATTCGAAATCAACAGGTCCTGGTACACCAATTCCCAATCCAATAACATCTTCCATTTTTAGACTTAGTTCATTCATTTTTTGTACAAACGCACTGTAAATAGATTTAAGTAAAACGACACCTGATGGATCACTGATATCAGTTTGTATCGACCATTTAGTGATTCTTTCAAGTTTGTTATCAAAAATTCCTAGTTTACATGTAGTTCCACCGACATCGGCTGCCAATATTAAATTTCTCATTACTTATTCATCCTTCTTTGATTGATTATTAAGATACACTTGATAAATGCGTCCTTAGAGATAAGTTGATATTCAAATAGCTCTCTAATTTCTTGTTCCATCATTTCATACATGTCGTGTTTATCTTTAAAGTAAATTATAAACCCAAATTGTTTAAGTAACTGTTGTACGTCGTAAAACGTGTTAATTTGACGATTCATTTTGTTTTTCCAACTCTTTTTTTAGATACTTATATTTTTCATTATGAGGATTTGATTTTACTGCAACCTTTATATGTTTAAGTGCCGATTTTTTATCTCCTAATGAACGATTAGCAATTGCTAGTTCATAATTTAGAACGCCAGAGTTAGGGTAATGTTTTAATCCGCGTTCCCATGTTGAAATTCCTTCAGCTTTTGAATCTTTTGTTGCTTTTAATAGACCACTTAAATAATATGTATAATCATCTTCGTAGCCTTTATTCATAGTATGTTTAATAAGCTCTTCAGCTTTGTTGTAATTACCATTGCTCATCTCTTCACTTATTAATTTATCATAAATATTATCCTCTTTAATAGTGAATGTTCTTATTAGCAAGATAATCAATAGTAAAATACCGACACCAAGTAAAATCCAAAATAACTTTCGATCTTTATTAAAATAATAACCTATAAAAGTAGCTAGTAATCCGCCAATAAATCCACCTAAATGTGCGTAGATATTTACATTAGCCATAAATAATGAAAATACTGTTAATAACGCTAATACACCAACTAATTGTAATAGCATTTTTGGTGTATATTGTTTACTAAGATACATAATTGCGAATAGACTGCCGATCAAACCGAAAATTGCACCACTAGCACCTACTGAAATCGAGTTTGTGTCCAATGCTAAAGATACAATGTTACCAAAGATACCAGAGATGAAATAAATCCCTAGCATTTTCCAATGACCAGCAATGGCTTCAACAAGTTTTCCGAAGATAAACAATGAAAGCATATTCATCAATATATGTTCAAAGTTAAAATGAATGAACATAGATGAGATTAAACGGTATATCTCTCCATGAACTACATTAAAATGAACTAAACCGCCCCAATCTAATAAACTTCTGTTTGTAAATGCATTGATGATCAAAAACATAAACAGCCAAATTATTATATTAATAGTAATAAGCGAGTATGTGACTGGAGCAAATTTCAACATATATTTTTCTATAGGATTGTTACTATAAAGTCGTTTCTTGTAGTAGAGTGATGTTTTATCATTTTGACGTGAATAAAGCTTAGCTATAATAGGGTTCGGCAAAGTTTTTAATAAATCTTGTTGGTTTCGAATGACATTAAAATTCATGTGAATAGGATGAACTTCATTCAAGTTCTCATAAGTGAAGATTTTTTCAGTTAAATAATTGAAAGTCACATATTTTGGAATGAATCCTGTGTATTCACTAATTTCGTTTTGATGTTCTAAAACTCTGCTTTTGTCAAAACGTATTTCTTGAGAGCTGCTTACTCCAGTTTTAACAATAATAAGTTTTTTCTTATTTTTATTGGATAGCCAAACTTCTGTATCATTTTTACTGATATGTGCGATTTCGTAGTTGAAGTATTTAACATAATAATAAATTAATTTCCAAAATTGTTTTTCTATATTCATGGTGCCTCCAGTTTAACTAGTTTTAGCAATGATCAGACGTTCAACGACTTCATCATGTGCTTCTGGTTTAAATGTATTATCGATTTGTGTATCATACACTAGGCTTATTGTTTCTGTACGATGTTGATTTAAAAATTTATCGAAATAACCCCCGCCATAGCCGATTCTATAGCCTTCTTGGTTAAAAACAACGCCTGGTACAATTAATAAATCTAATGAATTTGTGCGCTCTGTATCGGCATCAACGTATTGGATACCTTTTTCATCCGTGCTTAATTGGTTTAAATCATTTAGTCTTTGGAATGTCATACGTTTAGTTTCATAATCAGTTGCTGGTACAAAAGGGATTTTTCCTTGACTGATGATTTCTTTAATAATCGGAAATGTATTAACCTCATGTTCCATAGACAATACAATGCCAACCGTTTTTGCGTTTCTAAAAGCGTCAGTCTTTAATAATTGTTCTTTTAACCATTGATCAGCTTTTTCTTTGTTGAGATTGTTAATATTTTTCATCTTCTGCAAAACTTGTTTGCGAAGTTCAGATTTTTTCATGATAACACCCCAATATTTTCTATTTGAATTAATATTTTCATTATAACGTTTATCTGCATAAGTGTCATTAGACTTAATATTTGAAGGTATATAGAAACAAAAAAGCTGATACTCGATGAGTGAGTATCAGCTGAAAAATTATGATTTTGATGATTTCTTTTCTTTACCGAAATAATAATTGATAATGTCGCGACCTAAATCTCCACCTTGTAACCATGGTTCTGGAACGGGTTGATTAGTATAGACAATTGAGAAAGCTAATTTAGGATTATCTTTAGGAGCATAACCGATATAAGTTGAGTTAACTCTTGGCTTTCCGTCTTGGAATACTTCTGCTGTTCCTGTTTTACCAGCAGATGGTACGACTGTGTCATGGAAACTCTTATATCCAGTACCTGGTTCCTTATTAAATGCCATATCAAACCCTTTTTGAACTTGTTTAATTTCATCAGGTGAGTTGTTAAGACGATTCAATACATTACCGCGTATTTTATGTTTAACCGGTCCTAAACTATCTTTATCTGTTGCTTTTCTGATTTCAAGACCAACGTGTGGTGTAATTCTATAACCGTTATTCGCAATCGTAGAAACATATTGTGATAATTGTAATGGAGAGTACGTATCATACTGACCAATCGCAAGGTCTAAGTAGTTACCGCTGTTTGAATCTAATTTTTCTATTTGACCTGCAACTTCATTAGGCAAGTCAATTCCTGTTTTAACACCTAAACCTACTTGATTTAGTCCTTTACGTAATTTTTGACCTGCATCTCTAATATCGTTTGGTAATGCCATATTATAATGATATGGATCTTTCGCTAGTTTTAAAGCTGTTTTAAACATATATACGTTTGATGAATGCATTAATGCCTCTTTATCGTTAATATCTACTTTTCCATTTTGGTTGAAGTAAGAACGTTTTGTAAGCCCACCTTGGAAATGTAGAGGTTCATCAATCATATGTTCTCCTACATGTATGGCTTTGTTTTGATAACCTGCTAATAAAGTTCCACCTTTAACAGATGAACCAACCGTATATTGAGAAGTAAAGTTACCAATATCATAATCTGTCATGGAACCATCTGGCTTAATTTGCTTACCAGCCATAGCCAAGATATCTCCATTATTTGGATCTTGCACTACAATGAATGCATTATCCATGTTCTTAGCACCTTCACCACGAAGCTTATTAATTTGATGTTCTAAAGATTCTTCTACTTTCTTTTGTAAGTCAATATCTATTGAAAGTACTAAATCATCTCCACGTGAACCTGGATTAACTACTTCTGCATTCGTTATTTCTCCTGATTTATCAGTTGTGTATTTCATTTCTTTCTTTTTACCACGTAATACATTTTCATATTGATACTCTAAATATGATTTACCAACTCTATCATTTCTTGAATAGCCTCTTGATAAATAGTAATCAGTTAGTTCTTTTGGTATACCTTCTTCTGATGTTGAAACACTTCCGAATAAACCTCTGAGTACATCTCCATAAGGATATTTACGATCCCAATCCATAGATGTATTTACACCTGGTAATTTTGAAAGTTGTTGTGACACAGCAGCATATTCTTTATTGCTGACATCATCCTTTTTAATAGTTTGAGGATTTAGTGTTGAACCTGACATCATTTCACGATAAATTGCTAATACTTGTAAGTCTTTGTCAGATAAATCATCAAGTTGTTTTTGCTTGATTTTATTATGCAATTCTTCATCGTACTGTTCTTGTGAAATTTCCCCTTCACTAAGCATCTTATCTTCTTTTTTCATCATGTCTGAAACTTTATCAGGATGTAATTGAATCCAGAAGTCTTGTTTATCTCTTTTGGTAATACGATCAGTATCCATTTTTATTAATTTAGATAAGCGTTCTGCTACGTTGAGTATATCTTTTTGTGAAGTCTTTCTACCTCTAGTATATGTAATAGACTTTTTAGAAGCATTATCAACAAGAATTTTACCATTACGATCTAAAATTCTTCCTCTTGGGACAGATTCATTTACCGTAATATTTTCATCATTTTTAATGAGTTGCTTGTAATGAGAACCTTGTGCAATTTGTAAGTAACCCAATCGTAAAACAATGATTACAAATACTACGACAACGAGACCGAAGAAGAATCCGATTCGTTTATCCATCAGATTCCTGATTTTTTCATCATTCGTTTTTTCCTTTAATCTTTTTAGCAATACAACCTACCTCAATTCAACAGTTCTCTAAACAAATGATATATGAAATCGGAACTTTTTTCTATAATTTGCATAGAAAACCAAACATAAATTTAAGATTTCTTCGTAAAAGAAGTGAAAATCAAATGAAACAATAAAAAAACAGCAATTGGATAACCAATTGCTGTTAAAGTTATAATTTAACTTTTCGTGGGTATTAAGATTATTTAGTTGCAGCGTTGTATAGCTCGTCAACTTTTTCCCAGTTAACAACGTTCCAGAATGCATTGATATAGTCTGGACGTTTGTTTTGATATTTAAGATAGTAAGCATGTTCCCAAACGTCTAAGCCTAGGATAGGAGTTTTGCCTTCAGTAATTGGGTTGTCTTGGTTTGCTGTAGTAACGATTTCTAATTTACCGTCTTTATCTACTACTAGCCAAGCCCAACCTGAACCAAATTGTCCAGCAGCTTTTTTAGCAAATTCGTCTTTGAATTCGTCTAAAGAACCCCATTGTTCTTTAATTTTATCAACTACTGTACCTTTCTCTTCAGAGTTAGGTGAAAGGATTTGCCAGAATAATGAGTGGTTTAAGTGTCCACCACCATTATTACGGACTGCAGTTTGGATGTCAGATGGTACACTATCTAAGTTAGCAACAATTTCTTCGATTGATTTGTTTTCTAAATCAGTTCCTTCGATTGCTGCGTTTAATTTTGTAACATAAGTGTTATGGTGTTTGTCATGGTGAATTTCCATCGTTTCTTTATCGATGTGTGGTTCCAATGCATCAAACTCATATGGTAAATTTGGTAATTCAAAAGCCATAAATAATCATCCTCCTAAATTGTTTTCATATTTACTATATCAAGTCGTTAGATACCTTACAATTTTTATGCTTATAAAATAATGAAGTATCTAATTAATATGAACTCTTTCCTCTATATGTTTATCCTGAAAGTAAAGAGTTAAACATTATAAACTGATATAGTTACTAAATTTAATGGTTACTGACATTTTTCACAAATACCATAAACTTCAAGCTTGTGTGTGTGAATTGTAACATTAGGAAGTTGTTTCCTAATTGCGTCCATCGGACAGTAGTCAATTACTTTCGTGTCTCCGCAAATTTCACAAATGAAATGATGATGGTGGTGATGTGTACAAGCAATTCTAAATTTCATTTCACCATCTAGTTCAGTATTTTCGATAATTCCTAAATCTTTAAACAAATACAAATTTCTATAAATTGTATCGAAAGATATTCCAGGATATGCAGTATCCATAGTTTGTTGGATTGTTTTCGCACTTACATATTTGTTTTCCTTCACGAAAATATCGATAATCTTTTTTCGTTTATCTGTATATTTATGACCGTTATCTTTTAATAATTTGATAGCATCAGTCGTATTCATTTAACTATCTCCTTTTTTTACCCTAGTACGTAAAGTCTGAGTGAACATTGTAGCTACTAAAATAAGTACTAATAATACTACAATAACCCCACCTGGTGATAAATTTAAATAAAAAGCAATTACTAAACCACCAATAACAGATACTTCTCCAATGATAATACTATAGAGGATTAATTGTTTAAATCCTTTTGTCATTCTCATTGCTATGGCCACTGGTAAAGTCATCAATGCACTTACAAGTAAAATACCAACTACGCGCATAGATGCTGAAATAACCATGGCTACAATGATAATGAATAAGAATTGAATCCATCTTGGTATACCAATAACTTTACTATATTCTTCATCAAATGAAAGGATAAAGAGTTCTTTATAAAATAACATAATGAAAAGTGTTACAAGTACAGCAATGGTCAAAACAGTAATCATATCACTTAAAGATACAGCACTGATTGATCCAAATAATAAACCTACTAACTCTTGGTTAAATCCGTCTGCAAGTGAAATAAAAATGGCACTTAAGCCAATACCTGCACTCATAATAATCGGTATCGCAATTTCTTGATAGTTTTGATAAGATGTTCTTAATTTTTCTATTAAAAGTGCACCGACTACCGCAAACAATATGCCACCCCACATAGGATTTATAAAGATAAATATCGGTGATAATGTGGTTAAAAACATTCCGAAAGAAATACCGCCTAAAGTTACATGACTTAATGCGTCAGCAATCAAAGAGAGTCTGCGTACTACGATAAATGCACCAATAAATGGTGCAATAAACCCAATCAAGATACCACTTAAAAGAGAATAGCGCATAAAATCGAAATTCATTAATGCTTCAATCATTAGTTACAGCACTCCCTTTCATGTTGATGGTCAACAAATTTAATTGGATAGCCGTAAATTTTTGATATTTCAACTTGATCTAGCGACTTAAACTCTTGTGCAGGACCATGGAAATGTAAATGTCTATTTAAGCAAGCAACTTTTGTTGCAGTATCCACGACAACTCCGATATCGTGTGTAACTAAAATAATAGTGACACCTTCATTTTTTAATTGCTCTAGAGTTTGATAAAACTCACTGACATGTTTAGCATCAATACCATTAGTAGGTTCGTCTAAAATAAGTACTGATGGGTCTGAAATCAATGCTCTTGCGATTAACACGCGTTGTTGTTGTCCACCTGATAATTCAGCAATGTTTTTGTTTAATAAGTGTTCAATATTTAAGCGTTTTAGGATGTTTTTTACTTTTTGTACATCCTTTTTATTAAACCATTGAAAAAGGTGTTTTTGTTTTGTTAATCCACTTAAAACAACTTCTTTTACACTAGCAGGAAAACCTGAATTAAATGCTCTTGCTTTTTGAGATACATAGCTGATTTTCAACTCTGATAATTTTCGTTGGTATTTCTGGCCATCAATATACATCTCACCGCTTTGAAGTGGAAATAAACCTAGCATAATTTTTAATAATGTAGATTTACCTGCCCCATTCGGTCCGACAATTGCCAAGAAATCACCTTTATATATTTTAATGTTTATGTTTTCCAGTACTTGTTTGTTTCCAAAATAGTAATTTATATTTTTTAATTCAAAAACTGGGGTAGACATATCTTCACCTCGCTATAAATATAACCTTGAATAAATAATATGTAAATTGTAATGCTTACGATTGAGCATGTAAAATTAAAAGACAAAGTAAGCTTTGTCTTTTAATTACATAATTACTCTAATAGAATTATTCACTCATAATGATATTCTTCATATCAGGATTGAAAGTTTGACTTTCCAACATTTCAATCTCATGTTTATATGGTGGTTTTTTATTTTTCTTATCTTCGCCTACAAAAGGTGTTTCTAAAATTTTTGGAATGTTTTCGAATACTTCATGATGAACAATATAATTCAATGCATCAAATCCGATATGACCAAAACCGATGTTTTCGTGACGGTCTTTATGTGCACCGACTTCATTTTTACTATCATTAACATGAAGTACTTTAATTCTGTCTAATCCAATTATTTTATCAAATTCCTCAAGTACACCGTCGAAATCATTTTTGACATCATATCCTGCGTCATGTGTGTGGCAGGTATCAAAGCAAATTGATAGTCGTTCGTTATGATTTACGCCATCTATAATTTGTGCTAATTCTTCAAATGTACGACCTACTTCAGATCCTTTACCGGCCATAGTTTCTAATGCAATTCTGACATCATTTTCATTTGTTAGAACTTCATTTAAACCTTCAATAATTTTTTTAATGCCAGCTTCAGAACCAGCTCCTACGTGTGAACCTGGGTGTAAGACGATGTCTTTTGCACCGATTGCTTCGGTACGTTCAATTTCTTTTTGTAAAAATTCAACACCTAAATCAAAGACATGGGGTTTTTGTGTATTTGCAATATTAATAATATAAGGTGCATGTACAACGATATTAGAAAGACCATATTCTTTCATTGCTTCGTGTCCGGCTTCAATATTTAGTTCTGAGATATCTTTTCTTCTTGTGTTTTGAGGTGCACCTGTATAAATCATAAATGTTTTTTCGCCTAATCTATGTGCTTCTTCTGCTGAACCCAGCAGCATTTTTTTACCATTCATCGGAACATGAGAACCAATTAACAATCTGTCCACCTAACCTTTACTTATTTTTTCTTTGTTGTCTGTTTTGACGTTTACTGTATTTCTTACGTTCTTGACGTTTTAAATTTTCTAATTCTCTCTTGAACTTTTTCTTATACCCTGGCTTTACTTTTTTCTTATTACCGCGCTTAACTTGTTGTTTCACTTGAGTAGTTAAGTGATCATCTTTGTTTTTACGTGTTTGTCTTGTATTATGCGCTTTGATTTCTTTTAGTTCACCATTTTTTATATCAACATCTTGGAATTTATAACCTTTTTTCTCAATCTCAGCAATTAAATATTCTTCATCGGGCGTATATAAAGTAAATGCTTCACCTTTATATTGGCCTCTACCAGTTCTGCCGACACGATGAGTGAAGAAATCGATGTCTTTAGGAACATCATAGTTAATTACATGACTGACACCTTCGATATCAATACCTCTTGATGCTAAATCACTTGCGATTACAAACTGAAAGTCTAAGTTGCGGATGCGTTTCATTTGTTGTTTTCTTTCTCTAGGACTTAATCCGCCATGAATCATACCAATTTTTAAGCCTTCTGCAGTTAATGATTCTGCTAATTCATCAGCATTTTCTCTGCTGTTACAGAAAATAAGGCATAGATATGGATTGATAATATCAATCAAAGCTTTAGTTTTATCTAATTTTGATGAACCTTTTGTCGGTATTAAGTAAAAATCAATATTTTTCTTGTTTTGTGTTTTACTATCTACTTCAATAAGTTCTGGTTGATTTAAATATTTATTTAAGAACGGATGTAGAGATTTTGGAATCGTAGCGCTGAATACAGCGATATGTGCACTGTCATCTAAACGTGCTGCGATATGGTCGACGTCTTCAATTAAACCTAAATCAATCATTAAGTCAGCTTCATCTACAACTAAATACTGAGCTAAATGTGCATGTAATGTGCCGTCCTTTGATAAATCATTGATACGTGTTGGTGTTCCAATGACTAATTGAGGTTGCACGTTACAACGTTGTTTGTCACGTGCAAAATCAGTTCCCCCAATAAATAAAGTAACTTTAACTTCATCTTTAAATTGTGCTAAATGATGTGCTGCATTATAAAGTTGTTGTGCTAATTCTCTAGTTGGTGCAACGACAATAGCTTGGGGTTCTTGAATTGAAGTATCAATTTTTTCTATTAATGGTAATAAGAAAGCATGAGACTTCCCAGTACCCGTTTGTGATTGCCCGATAATATTTTGACCTTTGATAATTTTAGGGATTACTCTTTGTTGGATTTCAGTTGGCTGATTAAAATTCAAGTCAGCTACAGCATCTATAAGTTGTGGACTTAAATCAAATTGTTCAAATGGGTGTTGTGTGGCCATTAAAATCCCTCCTTTTTAGTTTTTTATACATAATTAAATGGATCTGTATTTAAAGTTGAAGCTTCAATAGTAAGGTTATCATTACTAATCCATTCTTTAAGTAATGATTTTAAACCTTCTTTCATAACATATTCACTATAATGATTGATATCGATTAAGTTATATCCTTCTGTTTCAGCATCTAATGCGTCATGATGTTTAATATCACCAGTGATAAATACATCTGCACCTTTTTGATGTGCGAATTTTTCATAACCAATACCAGAGCCACCAATAATTGCTGCTTTTGAGATTACTGTGTCTGGATTCCCAGTGAAACGGACGCTTGGTATATCTAATTGTTTTTTAATAATCGTAGCTAATGATTTTAAAGTTGTTTGTTCTGGTAATTGTCCTATCATGCCTAAACCCCGTTTTACCGTTTTAGTTAATGGAATAAAATCATACACCGGTGTTTCATATGGATGTAGTACATTAATACAATCCTCTGCTTTTGTACGTTCGTACTCTTGAATCATGAATTCAACTTTTACTTCTTCTACTGTTTCGATTTGATTCAACTCACCGATATGAGGATGTGCATTCTCGACAGGTTTAAATTGACCAGCACCTTTAGTAGAAAAGAAACAGTATTCATAATCACCTTCAGATGCAAAACCTTCATCATTCATTTTATTTTTAAATGTCTCTACATTTTCTTCAGGAATAAACACTTGGACTTTATAATAATTTGTTTGTTGAGTTTCTAAAATTTCAGTATGTGTAAGTCCAATTTGCTTTGATAGCATCGCATTGACACCAAAACGATATACATCTAAGTTTGTATGCAAGGCAATTAATTGGATATTGTTTTGTATCAAACGACGAATAATAGCGCCATAACCTTGTTCATTGATGCTTTTAACACCTTTAAAGATAAGTGGATGATGTGCAACAATTGTATTAATGTCTTTTTCTATTGCTTCATTTACCACTTCCATTGTACAATCTAACGCCGTCAGTATACCTGTGATTTCTTGTTGTTTGTCCCCGATTAATAAGCCAACATTGTCCCAACTTTCAGCAGAAGAAAAAGGAACATGCTGATTTAAAATATTTAGTAACTCTGAAGTTTTCATGATAACACCTCTTGAATTAATTTGATCTCATGATTAATCTCTTCTAAGCGGCTTTGATGCTTGTTCTTATCCAAGTGAGATTGGATGTTTTTTAAAGCTTCTAATTCTCTATTCCATTTTTTAATGAATAAAGCTGATTTAGAATTCATTAAAATTGGACCGAATTTCAACTCTACTTCTTTTAATTCTTTATGACCATATTCTGCAATAACTATTTCATAAATATGGCCCTTTTCTTCCATAATCTCTTCATCAATAATATGGTAATCCAATTGCATTAATGTACGTCTTAAAGTAGATGTTTGAATATTACTTTGTAACGCTAAACGTGGCTGATTCATTAGCTTTTCTTTTCCATTTTGGAGTATTTCTGCAATTAATGGGCCGCCCATTCCACATATTGTAATAGTATTAACGTTATTTGTTTTTTCTAGGACATTTAATCCATCTCCCAGTTTAACATCAATCCTATTTTGCATGCTATATTTTTTAACGTTATCTAAAGCAGCTTGATATGGTCCTTTTACCACTTCTCCAGCAATAGCAGAAGTACATAATTCGTTTTCTATCGCATAGATTGGCAAATATGCATGGTCTGAACCAATATCTGCCAATACATCACCAGTTATATATTTACTCACTGCAGTAAGTCGTTGGTTTAAAATCATCACTTTGGCTCCTCTAATAAAAGAGCGAGACAATAAGCAAGATATTCGATTGACTGTAGGTCTTTACATGATTCCTTGCCTTCGTCAGCCAAACATTATCAGCTCATTGTCTCGCTATTTTTACTTAATTAATCCATAAAATCTTTAAGGCGTTTGCTACGGCTTGGATGTCTTAGCTTTCTAAGTGCTTTAGCTTCGATTTGACGAATTCGTTCTCTTGTAACACCGAATACTTTACCAACTTCTTCAAGTGTTCTTGTACGTCCATCATCAAGACCGAAACGTAATCTTAATACGTTTTCTTCTCTATCAGTTAGTGTATCTAAAACATCTTCTAATTGTTCTTTCAATAACTCGTACGCTGCGTGATCAGATGGGCTTTGTACTTCTTGGTCTTCGATGAAATCTCCTAAGTGACTGTCATCTTCTTCACCAATTGGTGTTTCTAAAGAAACAGGCTCTTGTGCAATTTTTAAGATTTCACGTACTTTTTCCGGTGGTAAATCCATCTCTTCACCAATTTCTTCTGGTGCTGGATCACGACCTAAATCTTGTAGTAATTGACGTTGAACACGAATCAATTTATTAATTGTTTCGACCATGTGTACTGGAATTCTGATTGTACGTGCTTGGTCAGCAATAGCACGTGTAATTGCTTGACGAATCCACCATGTTGCATACGTAGAAAATTTGAATCCTTTACTAAAGTCGAATTTTTCTACCGCTTTAATTAAGCCCATATTTCCTTCTTGGATAAGGTCTAAGAACAACATACCGCGTCCTACGTATCTTTTAGCAATGCTGACAACTAAACGTAAGTTTGCTTCTGCTAATCTTGCTTTAGCTACTTCATCACCTTGTTCGATACGTTTTGCAAGTTCAATTTCTTCTTGGGCGTTTAATAAATCAACACGACCGATTTCTTTTAAATACATACGTACAGGGTCGTTAATTTTAACACCTGGAGGTGCACTTAAATCATTAGGATTAAGTTTTTCGTCTGTATCAGAACTGTCTTTTTCATTAATAAGATTTATATCATTATCATTTAATTGTTCAAAGAACTCGTCCATTTGATCAGAGTCCATATCGAAGTTTTGCAGTTTTTCTGCTACTTCTTCATGGCTTAAATGACCTTCTTTTTTCCCTTTATCTAATAATTGTTTTTTTACATCTTCCAAAGTTAATGTCGGATCGATGGTTTGTTTTTTTACTACTTTCACTTGGTTTTCAGACATAAAAAGGCCTCCCGAAATTAATATAAGCACACAATGCGTTACTTAAATAAAACTCTTTAAATATATATTAACAATTTTAATACATTCGTTTTTGATTTAAAGCGACAATCTTTTGCAAATAATACTTTTGCAGTTCTGAATCACCAATACGTGTAGCCTCTCGTAACTTCTGGTTTAATGACTCAGAGGTCTCTTCATCTCTACTGCTAACAATAATTTGAATATACTCATCAATCTCATGTTCATATGGATTGTTATTGAGTAAAAGATTGTCTAATGCAATTAAAGTTTCTCTATCTATTTCTTCATCACTATATAATAATGCAGTACTCAGATTATAATATTCATTTTCAGCATAGTAGTCGTGCAAAATATTAAATATACGCTTAAATTGCTGATTTGTAAAGTCATCTGCTTCTACACGCTGACTATGTTCAAGAAAAATGTCTTTATTAAACATAAAATGTTTTAATAGTTTACGTTCAGCATCTTCTTGTTTTGAATATTTTTTTTGTTTAACTTCTGGAACTGCAGCAGGTATTTGTTGAAATGAATGTTGGTTATGTCTTGACACTTCATTATTTAGACTATCAAAACTTACTTTAAACAATTCAGAAACGTCTTGCAATACTTTTTTCTGTAAAATCCCTGATTGCATTAATGAAACATCGTTCGTTATCTCTTTAAGGTATTGTTCATAAGCCATGTCGTTATTTTCGATTTCGTCTTTATATAAATTGACTTTATACAATACAAAAGCACGTTTTTCATGTTCCACGTATTTTTTAAAAGCATCTTCCCCATATTTAGTAATATACTCATCTGGATCCATTTTAGAAGGAAGTTGAATAACAAAAACATTCAGACCTTGCTCTAGTAAGTGCTGCCCAGTTTTAAGTGTAGCTTCTTGTCCTGCAAAATCGCCATCAAATAGTAATGTGACATTTGATGTTAGTTTTTTGATGAACGCTATGTGTTCTTGGGAAATTTGTGTTCCCATACTTGCCACAACCTGTTTAACCCCAGCATTGTCAGCTTTAATAACATCCATAAACCCTTCTAATAGTATAATTTCATTTTTTTGACGTATAATGCGTCTTGCTTTGTCAACGTTATATAAAAGTCGTCTCTTTTGAAATATAGGTGTTTCCGGACTGTTTAAATATTTAGGTTCTTGATTTTTGTATATTCTTCCCGAATAACCTACAGTTCGTCCTTGTGCATTATGCAAAGGAAACATAATTCTATCTCTAAATCGATCATAATAACTAAAGTTTTCTTCATTGCGAGATAATAAACCGGCTTCATACGCTAGCTCAATATCATAACCTTTCTTTTGCAAGAAATCATGACAAAAGTGAGAGTTGTCGGGTGCAAAACCGATTTTTCTGTCTTTTAACAGTTCTTCAGTGAAACCTCTAGACTTCAAATATTTTAAAGGCTCTTCCCCTTCCACTGTTTTCATCAGTACATAATGATAATATTCTTGCATAAGTTCATGCATTTTAATCATCATTAAGTCATCAGAAGCGATTTGGTTTTGCTCATTATTTTGTCCAACATCTACTTTTATATTTACCCTTTCTCCAAGGGCTTTAACAGCATCGACAAACGAAATACCTTCTATCTCTTGAGTAAATTGAAAAACATTACCGCCTTTTTTACAACCGAAACAATGGCAAATTTGTTTGTCCTCCGAAACAGTAAACGAAGGTGTTTTTTCATCATGAAAAGGACACAAACCAATATAATTGCGCCCTCTTTTCTCTAATTTCACGTATTCACTTACAAGGTCAAGAATATCTGTTTTATCTTTTATTTCATTTATTACTGATTGCTCTATTCTCACCATAACCACCTGTATACATTAGTCTTGTTATTATATCATTTTCTATAAAAAATAAAAGTTATTAGCTCAATAAGAAATACGCTGAGTTTAAAACACCAGCGTATTGTATTAGGCTTACTTATTCATTTTATTTTGTTCAATTATATACATGATATCATTCGCTGTTTCTTCTATAGCTTTGTCTGAAACATCAATCACAGGACAGCCTATTCGATCAACTATTTTATCAAAGTAATCCAATTCTTCTTGAATACGTTGCCCTGTAGCATAACGTGCTGAATCTCCAAGCCCGAGTTGTTTCAATCTTTCTTTACGGATTTTATTCAACTTTTCTTCACTGATTTTTAATGCAATACATTTTTTTGGATCTACTTCAAATAACCCTTCAGGCGGATTGATTTCAGGAACGATTGGGATATTCATAACCTTATAACGCTTATGTGCTAAAAACTGTGATAAAGGTGTTTTTGAAGTACGTGAAATACCAATTAATATAATATCAGCTTTAGGTAAACCTTTCGGATCTTTACCATCATCATATTTAACTGCAAATTCAATCGCTTCAATTTTTTTGAAGTATGCTTCATCTAGTTTATGCACTATACCTGGTTCATAATATGGTTTTTCATCGATTTCATCAATTAAAATATTCATTAATGGTCCCATGATATCGACATGTTTTATATTTTTTTCGGCTAATTGCTGTTCCATATATTCTTTAATGTCAGGTTTTACAAGCGTGAAAACAACAATATTCATTTCGTTTTCTTTCGCAACTTCCATAACTTCATCAACATTCTCTAACGTTTCAATATATGGATAACGTACAATCTGACTTTGGAAATTTTTCGAGTTAAATTGAGAAACACAAGCTTTTGCAACTTGTTCGGCTGTTTCTCCCACCGAATCAGATGCAATTATTATTTTTATCTTTTGCATTAAATCCTACTCCTACTCATCGAAAATTGATACAAATAATTTTGTTATCGTGGTTTTTGAAATGCGCCCGATGACTTCCAACTTACCATTATCTTTACCACGAACTATCGGCAGAGAATCAATTTCTTTTTCAATCATAAGCTGTGCAGCTAGTACGACCAAATCATTTTCTAAAACGTGTGTTAAATTCGGCATACGTGTCATGATAACACTGACTGGCATCGTATGTATATCCTCGCCAATCATGGATGCTCTGAGTAAGTCTTTTCTTGAACAAACTCCAACAAAATCATTATTTGTATTCACAATAAATAACGTGCTGACGTCTTCAAGAAAAATTGTACATATTGCCTCATAAACAGAAGTATCGCCTTTTAAGACAATCGGCAAAGATTGATAGTCTTTAACAACATATTGACGTAATTTTTCTGTTAATAATTGATTTGTTGATTTACCAGAATAAAAGTATCCTACTCTAGGTCTAGCTTCGAGAAACCCAGACATTGTCAAAATAGCTAAATCAGGTCTAAGTGTCGCTCTAGTTAAACTTAGTTGTTCGGCAATCTTTTCACCGGTAATCGGCCCATTTTGCTTTACTATTTCGATAATTTCACTTTGCCTACTACTCAGTTCTATATGTCTTCACCCCTTCACACTTACAATTTATATTATAACTGTAATTGTTTTGGTCTACAAATCTATATAAACACTTGCCTTTAATTTTCGGATGCATTAGAATTAGGTTTGAAGCGAGTTAAGGATGGTGCGAGCTTAACAATTAAATTGGCCTAACAACTTTTATAATCTAAGCGAGTGTCTACACTAATTTGGGTGGAACCGCGGGTTATTACGAATTTCAATGAGAAATGAGATAACTCGTCCCAAGATTTCGAAATGTTTATTTCGTTTTCTTGGGGCGTTTTTTTATTATTAAAGAGGAGTGTTATTTATGGCAAAAGATATGGAATCAGTAGTTCAGCTAGCAAAACACAGAGGTTTTGTATTTCCAGGCAGTGAGATTTACGGTGGTTTATCAAACACTTGGGATTATGGTCCATTAGGTGTTGAATTAAAAAATAATATTAAACGTGCATGGTGGAAAAAATTTATTTCACAATCACCTTATAACGTTGGCTTAGACGCAGCAATTTTGATGAACCCTAAAGTATGGGAAGCATCAGGTCACTTAGGTAACTTTAATGACCCTATGATCGACAACAAAGATAGTAAAATTCGTTACCGTGCAGATAAATTAATTGAAGAATATATGCAAAATGAAAAAGGTGACGAAAACTTTATCGCAGATGGTTTAAGTTTTGATGAAATGAAACGTATTATTGAAGAAGAAGGTATTAAATGCCCAGTAAGCGGTACTGCTAACTGGACTGATATCCGTCAATTCAACTTGATGTTCAAAACTTTCCAAGGTGTAACTGAAGATTCAACTAACGAAATTTTCTTACGTCCTGAAACTGCACAAGGTATCTTTGTCAACTACAAAAACGTCCAACGTTCAATGCGTAAAAAATTACCATTTGGTATTGGTCAAATCGGTAAATCATTCCGTAATGAAATTACACCAGGTAACTTCATTTTCAGAACACGTGAATTCGAACAAATGGAATTAGAATTTTTCTGCCGTCCTGGTGAAGAAATCGAATGGCAAAATTATTGGAAAACATTTGCTGAAAAATGGTTATTAGACTTAGGTCTTCAAAATGAAAATATTCGTTTAAGAGATCATGACCAAGATGAGTTATCTCACTACTCTAATGCAACTACAGACATTGAATATAAATTCCCATTTGGTTGGGGCGAATTATGGGGTATTGCAAGCCGTACAGACTACGACTTGAAAAAACATAGTGAATATTCTGGTGAAGATTTCAGATACCATGATCCAGAAACAAATGAAAAATTCATCCCATACTGTGTTGAACCTTCTTTAGGTGCTGACCGTGTGACATTAGCATTCTTATGTGATGCTTATGACCGTGAAGGTGTTGAAGGTAGTAAAGATGAACGTACAGTATTGCACTTCCACCCAGCTCTAGCACCGTATAAAGCAGCAATTTTACCATTAAGTAAAAAATTATCTGAAGAAGCAATTAAAGTTTACGAACAATTAAGCGAAAACTTTACAGTTGATTTTGACGAATCGCAATCAATTGGTAAACGTTACCGTCGTCAAGATGAAATTGGTACACCATATTGTATTACATTTGACTTCGATTCATTAGAAGATCAACAAGTCACAGTACGTGAACGTGATACTATGGAACAAGTTCGTATGCCAATCTCTGAATTAAACGATTTCTTAGCTGAAAAAGTTAAATTCTAATATTAAATAAATAAGGGTATATCGCGAAATTGCGATATACCCTTATTTTTCTATCATTTTTTCTGGTTATTGGACTCTAAACGATGCAATTGATTTATTAATTTTTGACTTCTGAAAAACACACCCGCATATTCCCGGTATAACATGATAAGCAAATCAGACATCTCATCTACTATATCCTGATGAATATTAACTGAATTCATTTTATCTATAGGCAGTTTTTGAAGTACATCCAATAAATAAAGTGTTTTATTAGATATAGGAACTGCTCGTTCATCTCTATACAAATTCTCCTGAGCAATCACACCATGATATTTAAAACTGTAGCCACATAAATTTGCTTGGTTTGTATCGCCTGAGATAATATCTTGATTGAATGCGATAGTAAAACCAAAGTCAGGCATTTTTTTTAATAAAACAATAACGGACATCAGTTGGGCACTGTAACCTTTTTCAACTCTGTTCAAGCAAAAGTGTAAGAGTTGATAATTAAATTTAGAAATTTGTTCTTCGTCCATAGATTTGTCAATGATTTCAGCACAAAGTGCAGCATAACTGCTCTCATAAATATCTAAACGAAGTTGATAATTTTGACTGATAACATCAACTGAATTAAGTATGCCTAGACCACGTAATTTAGCATAGATAAACAGGCCATATACAAATAATTGTGTATTAGCCTGCATACCTGTTCTACTTTTTTTAGCACGTTTGACCATCAAAGGAATCTTCGCGCCACTTTCGCTTAGGATGGTAATAATTTTATCTGATTCGCCATAATCGACTGTTTTAATAATAATTCCTTTTTGTTTTACTAACATAAAAGGTACCACCGACCTTCTAGTTTAATCTTGATCCTCTATATAGCCCATTTGGCGAATAAAGTTGATTTTATTACGCCAATCTTTTTGTACTTTTACCCATAAATCGAGATACACTTTTGAACCTAATAGGTTTTCGATATCCAATCTCGCACGTTTTCCAATTTCTTTTAACTTTTTGCCGCCTTTGCCGATGACAATTCCTTTTTGTGAATCTCTTTCAACAAAAAATGTAGCTTCTATACGAACTTTATCTTCAGATTGTTTAACCATTCTATCAACGTTAACCCCTATTGAATGTGGAATTTCTTCGCTCGTTAAGTGAAGAATTTTTTCTCTTATTAATTCACCTACCACAAATTGTTCAGGGTGGTCAGAAATTTGACCATCTGGATAATATTGAGGGCCTTCTGGTAAATATGATTTAAGTACTTCGATAAAGTGTTCAACATTTAAACCTTCTAATGCTGACATTGGAACAGTTTCAGAGAAGTCCATATATTTTTGATATGATTCAATAATAGGCATGATTTCATCAGGGTGTACTAAGTCAATTTTATTGATAACAAGGAATACTGGAGTTTTGACATTTTTCAGCATTTCCATAATATATTCATCACCGCGACCAATCTTTTCATCAGCGTTAACCATGAAAATGACTGCATCTACTTCTGATAAAGTATTTTTAGCAACTTTCATCATATAGTCGCCTAATTTATGTTTGGGCTTGTGAATACCTGGTGTATCAACAAAGATAATTTGTGCATCATCTTCAGTCATAACACCTTGTATTTTATTTCTAGTTGTTTGTGCTTTGTCTGACATAATTGCGATTTTATGCCCAAGTACTCTATTCATAAACGTAGATTTACCTACGTTAGGTCGGCCTATAATTGAAACAAAGCCTGATTTATGTTCTGTCATATATTCAAATCCTTTCCTGAAAAACCTAGCGGCAGTAATTCGGCGACAGTCGTTTCAATCATATCGCCTTTATGGTTTGTTAAATAAATCGGCATGTCGTCATCACATAGTTCATTAATAACTTGACGACATGAACCACATGGTGATGAAGGCTTATCAGCATCTACTGTGACTGTTAAAGATTCAAAGTCACCTGGTCTATAACCTTGACTAATTGCTGCAACTAAACTTGAACGCTCTCCACAAATTGCTTCGCCATACGCAGCATTTTCCACATTTGCGCCGAAAAATTCTTTGCCATCTTTAGTTCTTAAATAAGCACCCACCTTAAAGTTGCTGTAAGGTGAATAAGAACGTTTTTGTGCTTCTCTTACTTTTTCATAATGTTCTTGAGTATAAGCCATTTTTATCTCTCTCCTTTATAATAAGTTAACGATGTAAGGGATAAAGATAATTAGACCTATAATTACTGCTGCGATAGATATTAAAAGCACACTTAGTGCTGCGATATCTTTAGCATATTTAGCAAAAAGTTTATAATCATCCGTTACAAGGTCAACTACATATTCAATTGCGGTGTTAATTGCTTCAAATGCTAACACTAGAAAAATTGTTAAAATAACCGCAATCCATTCCATGCGGGTAATATTGAAGTAAAAAGACGCGCCAATGACTAAAAAGCCAATTGCGATATGCCATAAAAAGTTACGATCTTTTTGTAGTATGGTCAACAACCCTTGAATGGGATACTTAAAACGATTCATAGACTATTCTCTTGTTAAGCCATAAGCATCTAAAATAGATTTTTGTCTTCCAAACATTTCTTTTTCGTCGGCTTCATTCATATGATCATAGCCAAGTAAATGTAAGAAGCCATGCAAACTTAAAAAGCCGAGTTCTCTCTCAAAGGAATGTCCATACTCTGCAGCTTGTTCTTTTGCAACATCTGCGCAAATGATAATGTCACCTAGTACACGAGGGATATCTAAACCCTCAATTTCAGGTTCATCTTCTTCTAACGCAAATGAAATGACATCAGTAACTTTATCTTTATCTCTATAGTCTCTATTAATTTGTTGAATTTCTTCTTTATCAACAAATGTAACTGATAGTTCTGCATCTTCTTCAATATTCTCTTGTTCTTTCGCAAAGTTTAATAACTTTTCAATCTGGTCATACCATTCTTCTTTTACTTCATCCGTATGATTTGAAAAATCAATCGTGAACATGGCGTTTATTCATCTCCTTCATAACGGCTGATAATTTTACTTACTAATGGATGACGTACAACATCACTTTGGTCTAATGTTTGTACACTAATGCCTTTAACGCCTGATAAGCGTTTAACAGCTTGTTTTAATCCGCTTTTAATACCTCTCGGCAAGTCTACTTGAGTCATATCACCCGTTACGACCATTTTTGATCCAAATCCTAAACGTGTTAAGAACATTTTCATTTGGGCATGCGTCGTATTTTGCGCTTCATCTAGAATAACAAATGCATCGTCAAGTGTACGTCCTCTCATATAGGCTAATGGTGCAACTTCAATGATACCTCTTTCAATAAAACGCGCTGTTTGCTCAGGTCCCAGTACCGTATGAAGACCATCGTATAAAGGTCTTAAATAAGGGTCTACCTTTTCTTTTAAGTCGCCTGGTAAGAAACCTAATGATTCGCCTGCTTCTACAGCGGGGCGAGTCAGCACTATTCTTTTTACGTTACCTTGACGCAATTCTTTAGCAGCATAAACAACAGCTAAGAAAGTTTTACCAGTACCAGCTGGTCCAATACCAAAGACTAAATCATTATGCTTCATCGCATTCAGATATAAACGTTGACCCATTGTTTTTGCACGAATTGTTTTACCATAAGCATCTTTAGTAATTGCTTCATCGTATAAATCAACGAGGTGTTGGATAGATCCTTTCTCTGCCATTTTAATTGCTGCTTCTACATCTTTAAGATTAATTGATACGCCTTGATCAATTACTTTTAAAAGGTTTTTTATTACAGCTTCTGCTTTTACAATTTCTTCTTGTTGTTGCCCTTTTACAGCTATTTCTTGCCCCCTAGCATGAACAATAACATTGAAAGCTTCTTCTATTGCTTGTAAGTGTTCATCGTTATTACCTATTAGTGCTTGGGCTTGATTGATATCGTCAATAACTATTATTCCTGGCATACATTAACTCCTTTTCTTTATTATCGCTTTTCAGCATATTTTTTAATAAGATGCAGAATATAATGGTTAACGGAAACTACGGACTTAGTTAATAATTTCCACATATTCATACAATCATTATATCATGTTCTCGCTGTTTATTAATCCAATAAAGTTTAGCTTGCATAAAAGAAAAATGGATTGGATGACATAAAATTATGTCCATCCAATCCATTAAATTTATTGTAACTGTTTCGGCTTTTTAAGTACTTCTGACCAAACAAAACCATTTAGTATTTCATCTTCATCAAAGCGTAAATCTTCATTAGTTCGTGTGCTTGTTTGATTAAACTTATTAGCGAATAGTTGTTTGAGTCTTTCTTTTTTAGCACGTTCTGAAAGATATTTATCACTAATGATTGCTTGAGCACGACGTTCTAATATCTCAATTTGCTTTTGTTTCTCTAAATCCATTTGAGAGCGTAAATCATGTAACTCATTATTTAAAGAATCATTCAGTTGTTTTGTCAATACTTGCTCTTTTTGATTTGAATCGAGTCTTGGTTGAGATGATTGCTCGCGCGTTTGTCTCGGTTGAGATGTACGACGGTTCGGACGTGTAGTTTCTTCTGGTTTAGGTGTGTGATCAGGTTGAGAAGATGGCGGCGTACCTTCTAATTCTTTTTGCATTTCCTCAAACTTTTCACCTAATTGTTCAAGAAACCCTTTTTGTTGTTTACGCTCAGTCGTAGGTTGTCTTCTAGGTTGTGATGATTTTGGTTGATTTTGTTGTCTCTTTTTATAATTTTTATCGTTAATTGCTGATATTAATGAGATAACAACACTAACGACAAATATTATTAGACCGATATTCATTTAATCACCTCGTTTACTTGTCTGGTGACTCGTTATCATTTGGTTGCGTACGTTTATTGATAGACTCACGCATACCTGTATCAGCTTCTATGTTCTTCAAATTATAGTAATCTTTAACTCCGATATTACCTTTTCTTAGAGCTTCAGACATTGCAAGTGGAACTTCAGATTCTGCTTCCACAACTTTCGCACGCATTTCTTGTACACGTGCTTTCATTTCTTGTTCAGATGCAACTGCCATTGCACGACGTTCTTCAGCTTTAGCTTGTGCAATATTTTTATCTGCCAATGCTTGTTCAGTTTGTAAGTCTGCACCGATGTTTTTACCGATATCCACATCTGCGATATCAATAGATAAAATTTCAAAGGCTGTTCCTGAATCTAGACCTTTACTTAATACAGTTTTTGAAATATTGTCTGGATTTTCTAAAACAACAGTATGATGTTCACTTGAACCGATTGTTGAAACAATCCCCTCACCGACACGTGCAATAATAGTCTCTTCACCAGCACCGCCGACTAAACGAGAAATGTTTGCACGAACTGTGATTCTAGCTTTAGCTTTTACTTCAATACCGTTCATTGCAACACCTGTAATAAATGGCGTTTCAATAACTTTAGGGTTTACTGACATTTGGACAGCTTCTAAAACGTCACGGCCTGCTAGGTCAATCGCTGCGCCACGTTCAAAAGGTAAGTTGATGTCAGCACGTTGTGCAGCAATATTTGCATCTACAACGCGGTCTACATTACCACCTGCTAAGTAGTGTGATTCTAGTTGGTTAGTTGTAAGGTTTAAACCAGCTTTATGTGCCTTAATTAATGGCGCGATAACTTTACGTGGTGAAACACGTCTTAAACGCATTCCGATAAGTGTGCCAATGTTTACTTTGACACCGGCTGCTATTGCAGAAATCCATAAACCGATTGGTACAAATGAAAATAAGATTAATAGAGCAATGACTGCAATAATAACAATGATTATTAACGGTACTAACATAGTAAGTGCCTCCTAGTATTATGTGTTTTTTGGAATCTCTCTGACAACTACTCTCGATCCTTCAACTTCAGTTACTTTGACTTCTACATCTCTTTGTATAAATGTTCCATCTGACACTGCATCTATGCGTTCATCATTTAATGAAATCATCCCTGCAGGTCGTAATTCTGTTAAAGTGATTGCAGTTTGTCCTACTAGATTAGAGCGGTCATCGTGTGAAGTATAGCCAGCTTCAGACGTTGTCGAATCTCTGAGTATAACTTTTTCAAATAACGAAATCTTTTTGTTATATCCTTTCACTAATATCACCCATTCTATAATAGTCAGTATTAAAGCGATTATAACATTGACTAACATCCAAAGAATGTTTTCACCAAGCATAATCATACTTACTGTGATGAGAATCATGCCTATAATGCCGATTACTGCACCAATAACAAACAATTCAATGACGAGCAGTATCACACCTATAGAAAATAATCCAACAGAAATTAAGGAAACTTCTCCTTGTATCAAATAGCCTAAAAATAGTATTAATAAGGCTAGTGCAGCAAGAATGCCTGGAAAGTTAATACGCTTGGAATAGAGTTGATAAAGAAAACCTAAAAAGATAATACAGGTTAAAATTAATGAAATAAATGGACTTGTTATAAAATCGCTGATTTGATGTAGTGTGGAATTTGAACTTGCCTGAAATACCGAAATATTATGTAGGATTTCAGCTTGGTATGACATAGATTCACCTCGCTCTCAAGCTTCATTATACATGATTACTTAGTGTAATTATAGGATTATCGTTTTATTTTAACATCAATAGAAAAATTATATTATGTAGCATCAAAACATAAGAAAAAACCCTAAGTTTTACATAATTGTAAAACTTAGGGCTGTTTAAACTGCATTATATAATAATTAATTGTTTGTTGAGGGAGTCAACAGACTTAATAATTATTTGAATTTACGTTTACGTGCAGCTTCTGATTTCTTTTTACGTTTAACACTTGGTTTTTCGTAAAATTCACGTTTACGTACTTCTTGAATTGTACCGCTTTTAGAAACTGAGCGTTTGAAACGGCGTAATGCATCTTCAAGTGATTCGTTTTTACGGACTACTGTTTTAGACATCTGTATTTCCCTCCCTCCAAATAACAACGGAACTTTAAAATTCGTTTGCATAGTTTTTTATAAACCATGCAATGCTAATTATAATATATGTGGTTGATGCGGTCAATTAGAATAATTAATTTTTTGAACCTTACACAATAGCTGTAAATTCACTGCTATTTGTTGCATGATCAATCACACGAGTAACATAACCTTTATTTAAAGGATAACCTGCTTCTGTGATTTTCACACGTACAAGTTCTCCGATAAGCGAATCATCGCCTTCAAATTCAACTTTCATGTAGTTATCTGCATAACCCACTAATGTACCTGGTTTTTCACCGTGCTCTTCTGGAATTACTTCTAATACTTTTTGATCAAAGTGAGAAGCATATTCTTTCGCTAATTGGTTACTTAATTCAATTAGTTTATGAACACGTTCATTTTTTACACTTTCATCAATTTGATCATCCATTCTAGCTGCTGGTGTCCCTGTTCGAGCTGAATATGGGAAAACGTGTAATTCTGAGAAGTGATGATCTAAAATAAAGTCATATGTTTCTTGGAATTCTTCCTCAGTTTCACCTGGGAATCCTACAATCACGTCACTAGTGACTGCTAAACCTGGTAAAGCATCATGTAACTTCATCAATCGTTCTGAGAAGTGTGCCATTGAATATTTACGTCTCATGCGTTTTAATACTGTATCTGAACCAGATTGTAATGGCACGTGTAAGTGACGTACGACTTTATTTGAATTTTTGATTACATCAATGACTTCATCAGTTAATTGACTAGCTTCGATTGATGAAATACGAATTCTTTCTAATCCATCTACTGATTCTAAATCACGTAATAATTGTGCTAGGTTATAATCTTTCAAGTCTTGACCGTAACCACCTGTATGAATACCAGTCAACACAATTTCTTTATAACCAGAATTTACTAATGTTGTTGCTTGTTCTACTACTTTCTCAGGATCTCTTGAACGCATTAAACCACGTGCCCATGGAATAATACAGAAAGTACAGAAGTTGTTGCAACCTTCTTGGATTTTTAAAGAAGCACGTGTTCTATCAGTGAAATATGGTACATCTAATTCTTCATATGTACGATTTTTCATGATATTGCCTACACCGTTAATTGGTTGACGTTCAGCTTTGAACTCTTCAATATAACCTAACAACTTCGTTCTATCCTGTGTACCGACTACAACGTCTACTCCAGGGATATCCATGATTTCTGCTGACGATGTTTGTGCATAACAACCTGTAACACAAACGACTGCATCTGGATTTTTTCTGATAGCACGTCGGATGACTTGTCTACTCTTCTTATCTCCTGTATTTGTAACTGTACATGTATTTATAACAAAGACATCGGCATTTGTATCAAATTCAACTCGATCATAGCCGGCATCTTTAAATAATTGCCAAATTGCTTCAGTTTCATAATGGTTTACTTTACAACCTAAAGTATGAAAAGCTACTGTTGACATTTATTTCACCCCATTAATTCTTTTTCATAACTAATTGCACTAAGCGCATAAAGCGGAGCCGTCTCTGCTCTCAAGATTCGATGACCTAGGCCGACTATGTAACTATTATTTTTGAACATTTCAATTTCATCAGGACTTAAACCGCCTTCTGGTCCAAAAATAATTAATACACGATCTCCTTTGCTGAATTGTTCGAGTGCGCGTTTAAACTCACTCATCTCGCCCTCTTTTGCTGCATCTTCATAAGCGATTAGTACATAATCATATTTATCTATATTAACATATACTTTCTTTAAATTCGATACAAATTCAATAGTTGGGATTACAAGACGATAACTTTGTTCAGCTGCTTCTTTGACAATTTTATTCCATCGTGTCAATTTTTTATCTGCTTTACTTTGATTTAGTTTTACAACAGAACGATCCATTTGTACTGCAATAAAGTGAGAAGCACCTAATTCCGTAGATTTTTGCAGCAACCACTCATATTTATCTGCTTTAATCAATCCACTGCAAATTGTTACTTCAATAGGTAATTCAGTATCATTTGGTTGTTCTTCTAATAATTTAAATTCAACGCCTTCATTATTTATAGCTGTAATCTCACAGAGATAAACTTTTAAGTCCTCGAAGGTTACGATAATTTTAGCCCCGACTTGACGACGCATGACATTTGAAATGTGATGTATATCGTCTTTGTCAGTAATAAAAAAACGCTGACTTTCATCAGCGTTTTGATTTATAAAATATCTTTGCATATTATTTGCTCTCTTTCTCTCCAACGATACAAACCCAACCGTTGTCGTGATTAATTGAAATGATATTAAAACCAGTACGCTTCATATGTTCTATAATTTCATTGCTCTTCTCTTCAATGATACCAGATGTTATAAATAAACCATCTTCATTTAGAGTATTATAAGCGTCATCTATCATTTCTTCAATAATATGCGCCAATATATTTGCGATTACAATATCATATTTATCTGTTTCGCCTTGTAATAAATTACCGGTTGTTGTTTCAATTGAATCAGCACAAGCATTTTTTATGAAATTTTCTTTTGCTACTTTTATAGCTAGTTCATCCAGATCTAAAGCTTTGATACGCTTAACACCTAATAATGAGCAAGCAATACTTAAGATACCTGATCCAGTACCAACGTCAATCACAGTATGTTCTGGTTTTACATATGTTTCAATCTCTTTTAAACACATGCTAGTTGTAGGATGATCTCCTGTACCAAAAGCCATACCTGGATCTAGTTCAATACATAATTCTTCATTATTTTCTTTATCATATTCTTCCCAACTTGGCACAATAGTAAAGCGTTCTGAAGCTCTGAATGGATGGAAATAATTTTTCCACTCATTCTCCCAATCTTGTTCTTGAAGTGATTGTTCAGAATAGCTAAACATATTTTCATTTAAAGTATCAATCTTCTTGATAGCACTTAAAATATCTTCTTTTAGTTCATCTGAGTATTCTAATTCGTTGAAATATGCTTTAATTCTTACACCACGTTCAGGATAATCACTAGGATTCAATTCATATATTTCGCCAAATTTATCCTCTAAGTTTCCTTTTAAATCTTCTGAGTCTTCTATCACTACACCGTTTGAACCCAAGTCTTCTAAAATGTTTGTACTTGCATCTTGTGCTTCATGATTTACTACAATTGAAAGTTCCACCCAGTTCATTATTGTTATTCTCCTTTAAAGAATCTACGTGCGCGTTCTTTGAAATTAGAAGGTTGTTCTTCAATTTCTTCACCGCTAAGTTCCGCAAATTCTCGCATTAATGATTTTTGTTTTTCACTTAATTTAGTTGGAGTCACTACATTAATGTTCACAAACAAGTCACCATATCCATAGCCATGAACGTTTTTAACACCTTTTTCTTTCATACGGAATTGTTTTCCGTCTTGAGTACCTTCTGGAACTGTTAAAATAACTTCACCATCTAATGTAGGCACTTTAACTTCATCACCTAGAGCTGCTTGTGGGAAGCTGATTTTCAAGTTATAGAAGATATCATCACCTTCACGGATGAATTTATCAGATGGTTTAACTCTGAATACAACATATAAGTCACCTTGTGGTCCACCGTTATGTCCTGGAGCGCCTTCACCGGCTAAACGAATTTGTTGATCAGTGTCTACACCTTTTGGTACTTTGACTTTGATTTTAACGTTTTTAGTTTGTGTGCCTTTACCGTGACAAGTTGGACATGGTTCTTCAATTTCTTCACCTGTACCATTACATACTGGACAAACTTTTTCAGTTCTTACACGACCAAGTATTGTATTTTGTTCTACAGATACGTGTCCTGCTCCATTACAATAGTGACACGTTTTCTTTTTAGAACCTGGTTTTGCACCTGAGCCGTCACAAGTTTCACATTTTACTTCCTTACGAATTGAAATTTCTTTTTCAGCACCAAAGACTGCTTCTTCGAATGAAATAGTCATAGTGTATTGTAAGTCGTCCCCTTTACGTGGTGCATTTGGATCACGTTGTGCACCACCGCCTCCGAAGAACGTACTGAATATGTCTTCGAAACCGCCTCCGAAGCCACTGAAGTCTTGACCGCCGAATCCTTGGCCGCCAAAGCCGCCTTGTGGTCCGTTATGACCAAATTGATCATAGTTTGCGCGTTTATTCTCATCACTTAGCACTTCATAAGCTTCAGTAATTTCTTTGAACTTTTCATCTGCGCCTTCTTCTTTATTAATATCTGGGTGATATTTTTTGGATAATTTACGGTAGGCTTTTTTTATCTCGTCCTTTGACGCATCTTTACTGACACCTAAGACTTCATAATAGTCTCTTTTTGCCACTGTAATCTCTCCTTATCTTTCTGCTAGTTTAGAATCATTATACCTTTTAAAGTATAGTTGGTTAAATAATAAAAAGTCAAAGCCAATGTACAATTGACTTTGACTTAAATTTTTAAGAAGCCGCTTTTTTCTTTATTTAGTTAAAGCTGCTCTTTTGAGAAAGCATGCACTTATTTATTATCTTTGTTGTCGTCGTCTTTAACTTCAGTGAAATCTGCATCTTCAACATCACTGTTGTTAGAAGCATCTCCACCTTGTTGTTGTTCTTGAGCTTGTTGTGCTTGTTGGTAAACTTTCATTGATAAATCTTGAACGACTTTTTCAAGTTCTTCTTTTTTAGCTTTGATATCTTCTAAATCGTCGCCTTCAAGTGCTTTTTTCAATTCTTCTTTTTTGTCTTCAGCTTGTTTTTTATCGTCTTCGCCGATATTGTCAGCTAAGTCTTTTAATGTTTTTTCAACTTGGAATACTAAGCTGTCAGCTTCGTTACGTAAGTCACTTTCTTCACGACGTTTTTTATCTGCTTCTGCGTTTTGTTCAGCATCTTTAACCATTTGATCGATTTCATCATCTGAAAGTGCAGAGCTTGATTCGATTGTGATATTTTGCTCTTTGTTTGTACCTAAGTCTTTAGCAGTAACGTTTACAATACCGTTTTTATCGATATCAAATGTTACTTCGATTTGTGGTACACCACGTGGAGCTGGTGGAATATCAGTTAATGAGAAGCGTCCTAATGTTTTGTTATCTGAAGCCATTGGACGTTCACCTTGTAATACGTGAATGTCTACTGCTGGTTGGTTATCTGCTGCTGTTGAATAAACTTGTGATTTTGATGTTGGGATAGTAGTGTTACGTTCGATTAATGTGTTCATACGACCACCCATAATTTCGATACCTAATGATAATGGTGTAACGTCTAATAATACAACATCTTTAACATCACCAGAGATAACGCCACCTTGGATAGCTGCACCCATAGCTACAACTTCATCAGGGTTAACACTTTTGTTTGGTTCTTTGCCGATTTCTTTTTTAACTGCTTCTTGAACAGCTGGAATACGAGTAGAACCACCAACAAGGATTACTTCATCGATATCTTTGCTTGTTAAGCCAGCATCTTTTAGTGCTTGACGAGTAGGTTCCATTGTACGACGAACTAAATCATCTGAAAGTTCTTCGAATTTAGAACGAGTTAGAGTTAATTCTAAGTGTAATGGACCACTTTCTCCTGCAGAGATGAATGGTAATGAAATTTGAGTTTGTGATACACCAGATAAGTCTTTTTTAGCTTTTTCAGCTGCATCTTTCAAACGTTGTAATGCCATTTTATCTTGTGATAAATCAATGCCATTTTCTTTTTTGAATTCTGAAACTAGGTAGTCAATGATTACTTGGTCAAAGTCGTCACCACCAAGTTTGTTGTCACCTGCTGTTGATAATACTTCGAACACGCCATCGCCTAATTCAAGGATTGAAACGTCGAAAGTACCGCCACCAAGGTCGAATACTAACACTTTTTCGTCTTGATCAGTTTTATCTAAACCGTAAGCTAAAGCAGCTGCAGTTGGTTCGTTGATAATACGTTCAACTTCTAAACCAGCAATTTTACCAGCATCTTTAGTAGCTTGACGTTCAGCGTCATTGAAGTAAGCTGGAACAGTAATAACTGCTTTATCTACTTTATCTCCTAGATAGCTTTCTGCAGTACTTTTTAAGTTTTGAAGAATCATTGCAGAAATTTCTTGTGGAGTGTATGATTTTCCATCAACGTCTACTTTGTGGTCTGTACCCATTTCACGTTTGATTGATTGAATAGTATTAGGGTTTGTGATCGCTTGTCGTTTAGCAACTTCACCTACTTGAGTTTCACCATTTTTGAAAGCTACAACAGATGGTGTTGTACGTGCACCTTCTGGATTTTGGATTACTTTTGGTTCGTCGCCTTCTAAAACAGACACGCATGAATTTGTTGTACCTAAGTCAATTCCGATAATTTTACCCATAACTAATAATTCCTCCTAATAACATTTGTTGTGTATTTCATCAGTTATATTTATTGATTTACTTTAACCATTGAAGGGCGTAATACACGATCCTTCAATTTATAACCAGTTTGAAGCTCTTGTGTAACTTCACCTGATTCATATGAATCATCACTATCTTGCATAACAGCTTGGTGGAAGTTTGGATCAAATTGTTGTCCTAAAGCTTCAATTTTCTCAAGGCCGTTTTCTTCTAGTGCGCGTAATAAGCTTTCATAAACCATTTGTACCCCTTTTTGCAGAGATTTAAATGATTCGTCTTCACCTTCTATTTGTAACGCACGTTCAATGTTATCAATAGTCGGCAAGATATCCGTTAAAACACTTTGAGCTTGATATGTTTTTAATGTTTGATTTTCTTTTTGAATACGTCTCTTATAGTTTTCAAACTCTGCATACAGACGTAAATATTTTTCTTCTTGTTCTTTTAACTCATCTTTTAGTTGTTGGATTTCATTCTCTTCTTGATTCTCTTCAGAACCATTTTGAACGTTTTCGGTATTCTCAGTTGATTGAGTATCTTCTTCAGTATTTGAATTTACAGTTGCATCTTCGTTCTCAGCAACTTCTTCATTGTTAACTGATTGATCTTTTTCTGCCATTTTCTGTCCTCCAATACATTTCAAAACTATATTTTATATAGTAATTGAATTACATTTTGATAACGCATAGCGGTCGGTCCAATAACAGCTATGTGTCCTTTAAGATGTTCATCAATATGATAATCACTCATCACAATTGAGATGTCCTCTAGGTCATTATCAATTTCTTTTCCTATTTTAACATCGATTCCAGAATGATTATCTTTTTCGAACAGTTTCAATATCTTATTGGACTCTAAATATTGAAGAATTTGTTGTATTGAATTCACATTCTGCTCATTCAATGTATCAATCAAATTTGATTTACCACCAAGGTAGATGTCTTTCTTGCTATCATTAACTCTTTGATAAAGTAAATCTGTTAATTGATGAATTGTTGTGATGTCGCTCGAATGTTCCATTGCTTCATCAACAAAACTTTTATTGTTATAAAGTTCTTTGATGTAATTCGCTATTTGAATTAAACGCGCTTTAGAAATCTTTTCGTCTACTGCTAATTGAATATGTTCAACATTTCCTGTTTCGAACACAATTACCATAATAACCAAATTAGCGGTTGCGTTAAACAAATGAACATCGCTGATTAAATCTTTTGATTGATTTGGTTTCATTACCAACGTAGTATACTGTGTAAATAATGACAATTCATTCGCATACACACTTAGTGCAGCAGATAAATTAAAGTTATATTCCATTAACAGTTTATTTAAACGTTGGTTATTCGTTTCTTTTAGAGGAGAAGTATTTTCCAACAGTTGGTCTACATAATATCTAAAACCCTTTAATGAAGGTGACCTTCCTGATGATGCATGAGATTTTTCTACTAAACCAAATGATTCTAATTGTTTCATTTCATTTCTTATAGTAGCTGGACTCACATCAACATTATGTCTCTCAATAATTGTTTTAGAACCGACAGGTAGACCATAATCCACATAATCTTCAACAATGGCATTTAAAATGCTCAATTGTCTATCTGTAATCATGTTTCCACCTCATTAGCACTCTCTTCTTCCAAGTGCTAATTATAATTTATCAAATTGGTCAAAGTAAGTCAATGTTAAAGCCTTGACCTCTTAAAATTAATCTAATAAGAATGCTTCAAAGACTTCATTACCAATAACTTTACCTCGATCAGTCAATTTAACAGCGTTATTGTCATTAATAATTAAGCCCTTTTTACTTAGGTCAGTAAGTGCCTCAGCATAGATTTGATCAATGTTTTCATTGAATTTATGATTGAACACAGATTTATTTACCCCTTGATTCATTCTTAAACCTAAAAACATCTGTTCTTCCATTTGTTCGCGATGAGTGGGTGTGGTTTGATGTAAAATAGGACGTTCGCCGTTTCTAATCTTCTTAATATAGTGATTAACAGGATTGACATTTGAGTACCTTATTCCATGAACGTATCCACTGGCACCTGCTCCGAAGCCATAATAACCTTCGTTCATCCAATACACTTTGTTGTGTTCAGATTCATGACCAGGTTGACCAAAATTTGAAATTTCATATTGATGCATTGAAGATTGATTAATTTTATCAAGTAATAGCTCATACATTTCTTCCCCTACATCTTCGTTTGGAAGTTTTAACTTTCCTTTTCTATATAAATTATAAAATTGAGTTTTAGGTTCAAGAATTAGACCGTAACTTGAGATATGATTAATATCCATTGATAACGCAATATCTAAACTGTCTTCAAATTGTTTAAGTGTTTGACCAGGAAGATGATACATCAAATCAAGACTGATAGAGTTAATCTGGTATTGATTAGCGAGCTCGACAGCATTGTATATATCTGCCGTATTATGTGTACGCCCAAGTACTTTTAATAAATCTTGGTCAAACGTTTGAACACCCATTGAAATGCGATTGACGCCGTAGTCTTTTAAAAGTTTAATCTTCGATGGTGTAAGTTCATCTGGATTTGCTTCAAAAGTATATTCTCCTGAAATAGTAAAGTGCTCATTGATAGCTTTTAACAAACGCTCTAATTGTGACTCATTTAACGCTGTAGGTGTGCCTCCTCCTACAAACATTGTTTTTAATGTGCGATTGTCAGCTGTTTTAAATTCTTCAATTAAGCAATCTAAATACTCATCAACTGGTTGATTTTGTATAAAGTATTTATTGAAATCACAGTAAGTACAAATTCTGACACAAAATGGAATATGAATATATGCACTTTTAACTTTCATATTTTCGCCTCGCTTTTAGGACAAAATTCAAAATAAAAAGCTGGGACATTAGAGTCCCAACCTTATTATTAATCTTCATCCATTTTTAATACTGCTAAGAAAGCGTCTTGAGGTATTTCAACATTACCTACTGCTTTCATTTTTGCTTTACCTGCTTTTTGCTTTTCTAATAATTTACGTTTACGGCTGATATCCCCACCATAACATTTCGCAAGTACATTTTTACCCATTGATTTAATATTTGTACGGGCAATGATTTTATGGCCAACTGCAGCTTGTACGGGTACTTCGAATTGTTGTCTAGGGATTAACGTTTTTAATCTTTCAACAAGCGCTTTACCGCGTTCATATGCAAATTCTTTATGAACAATAAAACTTAAAGCATCTACTTTTTCGCCGTTTAATAAGATATCCATTTTAACTAAATCACTTTCTTTATAGCCGATAAGTTCATAATCAAATGAAGCATAGCCTTTTGTATTTGATTTAAGTTGGTCGAAGAAATCAAATACTACTTCTGAAAGTGGAATTTCATAAATAATATTGACACGAATATCATCTAAATAGTCCATATTGATAAATTGTCCACGCTTACGTTGGCATAATTCCATAACGGCACCTACATAATCATTCGGTACCATCATTGTTGCTCTAACGTAAGGCTCATAAATTTCATCAATTTGATCTCTCTCAGGCATTTGTGCTGGATTATCAACGATTTTTTTCTCACCATTTTTTAGAATACATTCATAAATTACAGATGGAGCTGTCGCAATTAATTCGATTCCAAATTCTCGTTCGATACGTTCCTGAATAATTTCCATATGCAGCATGCCTAAGAATCCTGTACGGAAACCAAAGCCTAAAGCTTGAGAAGTCTCAGGTTCGAATTCTAGTGATGAATCATTCAGCTGTAATTTTTCTAAGGCTTCTCTTAAATCATTGTATTTTTTATTATCAATTGGGAATAAACCACAGAACACCATTGGATTCATTTTTTTATAACCTTTTAATGGTTGTGCTGCTGGGCGTTCTGCATGTGTGATAGTATCCCCTACACGTGAATCATCCACATTTTTGATGCTTGCGATGATGTAGCCAACATCTCCAACAGTTAGTTCTTCGACTGGAAGTTGTTTAGGTGTGTTAATACCAACTTCGGTTACCTCGAATTCTTTACCAGTCGCCATCATTTTGATTTTGTCCCCTGCTTTAACTACGCCATCCATAATTCGAATTGAAGAAATAACACCTCTATAAGCATCATATTCAGAGTCGAAAATTAATGCTTTTAATGGTTCAGAAGGATCGCCTTCTGGTGGTGGTACGACTTCAACGATTTTTTCTAATATTTCTTCAATACCAATATTAGATTTAGCACTTGCTAAAACTACATCATCTTGATCTAAACCAATAACATCTTCAATTTCTTGTTTAACACGTTCAGGATCTGCAGCTGGTAAATCAATCTTATTCACTACAGGAAGTAATTCTAAGTCATTATCAAGTGCAAGGTATACGTTTGCCAGTGTTTGTGCTTCGATACCTTGTGCAGCATCTACAACTAAAATAGCCCCTTCACATGCTGCTAAAGAACGAGAAACTTCATAAGTAAAATCGACATGCCCTGGTGTATCAATTAAGTGGAAAATATAATTCTTACCATCTTTAGCTTCGTATTTTAATCTAACCGCATTCAACTTAATAGTGATACCGCGTTCTCTTTCTAAATCCATTGAATCTAATAATTGTGACTGCATTTCTCGTGTTTCAACACTTTTAGTGTTTTCTAAAATTCTATCAGCCAACGTTGACTTTCCATGGTCAATATGGGCAATGATAGAAAAGTTTCTAATATTTTCTTGTCGGTTTAACCGTTCTTCATTATTCATTCTATCTACTCACTTTCATAATATTCAAATAGAGCATTATGTATGATATTCTTTGATATAATAACGTGTTTGCCCCATAATTGCAACTAATGGCAATTTCATGTACATTTTACTGACAGACTCTATTTTACTGTAAATCATCGCTTGTTAAAAGCTTCATTGAAAATAAATGATTGCAGTTTAATAGTACATTTGATAAAATGTTTCTTGTTGTAATCAAATATTTATTTGATGATCATAGATCACTTTTAGGAGGTGACATTCAATGCCAAATATTAAATCTGCTATTAAACGTGTTAAAACAACTAACAAAGCTGAAGCACAAAACATTTCTCAAAAAAATGCTATGCGTACTGCAGTTAAACGTGCGAAAACAGCTATCGCTGAAAACGCTGAAAACAAAAATGAATTAGTACGTATCGCTGTGAAAAAAGTCGACAAAGCTTATCAAGCTAACTTAATTCACTCAAATAAAGCTGACCGCATTAAATCAAAATTAATGGTTGCAGCTAAATAATGAAAAAGTTCAAGCATCTGCTTGAACTTTTTTTATATGGATAAAATAAAGAGTTCTAATATAAGCTGTTTGTCCATATACGAAGATTTTAATTTATAATCAGTTTCAGCACATGCATTCATAATATTCATCAAGTGCTTCAAATCATACTGTCTAGATGCTCTCAATGCTAATTTCACTCTAAATGGATGGACACTGACAGTTTTAGCGATTTGAGCTTGTGAATAACCTTTTTTAGCTAGAATTTTGCATTGATAATATAACCTGAAATTACTAGCAATCAAAGCCAACAACTTAATTGGTTCTTCTTTTAGAGTAATTAAATCATTCACTAAATGCACTGCTTCAGTTTTTTTTCCTTGTTGAATATAATCTGTTAATAAGAAAACGTTCTGCTCTAGGCTTCTATTTACAATTGTCTCAACACCTTGTTTAGTTATAGTTGGACGATCTCCTAAATATAAGATAATTTTTTCTAACTCTTGTTTAACTAAGTTAAAATTTATACCTGTTAAATCAATAAATAAGTTCAAAGCATCTTGTTTAATATCCTTATATTGTTCATTTAAGGTATGCTTAATCCAATTTTTAAGCTCATCTTCAGACATTTGCTCGATTTTAACCAGTTTTGTATATTTTTTTAAGCTTTTAACAAGCTTTTTACGCTCGTCTAGCTTAGGATTATAAACTTCAAATATAACCAATGAAGGACCATCATATTTTTCAATAAATTCCTGCAGTTGCTCTATATTATGATTTAAATCTTTATTACCTCTATCACCTGTAAAGATATAAGCGTTTTTCACAATAACAGCCTTCAAGTCAGAGAAGAACGGTAAAGTTAAAGCTTCTTCAATACATACACTGATTTCAGTTTCATTTAAATTAAAACTTGCATAATTGAATTCATCTTTTTCACCTTGCAAATACTGTTGTGTAAGTTCTTGCGTTTTCTTTTCTATAAGCTCTGGAACTTCACCATAAATAGTAATAATATTATTTTCCACAACTTGCACCTCTCAAAATTAGCATACTTAAGTATTATATCATTTGTCCGATAGTCAGACCATTTATAATTATTTTTCAGTTTCCACCTCAATTTCCTTATTTAATTTGAAAGTCACTTCCCCATTGTTTTGCGTATTGTATAACTTAGTACCTACTTTTTTTAATCTATCTACTACAGATTTATTAGGTAATTTATATACGTTGTTTTGACCGCTCGATATAATACTATAAGTAGGATGAATAGTATTTAAATATACTTCACTATTACTTGTTTTACTGCCATGATGTCCTACTTTCAATATATCTATTTTCGGAAGTTTATAATTCGATAGCAACTTCTGTTCATTTTTTATTGTCGCGTCTCCAGTTGTTAATATGTTATAGGTCTTAGTTTGTATCAAAGCTATTATTGAATGATCGTTTAAATCCTTACTTTGAGTGATTGCCGTATTATAAAATTTTATTTTATTATCTCCTAGTTTAATCGAAGAAATACTATTAACATCTAATAGAGTGGTTTTATATTTATGACACAAGTCTTTCAATTGCATTAATGTGTGAGTGGGATAACTTTTAAAATTAATGATTAAGCGTTTAATGTGAACATGGCTAATTATATAATCTAATTCACCGATATGATCAGCATGTGGATGTGTAATAATGACATAATCTAACGAAGAAATACCCCTTTTACGGAGGGTTGGAAGCACATGAAACTTGCTGATAGAATGAGAAGCATTTGCATTCTTGGTACTAAAATCAAAGAGCTCATTTTCGTTTTGTGCCTTACCTCCTGTGTCTATTAATATGCGTTGTCTAGCTCCTGTTTCAAATAAAAAAGAATCTCCTTGTCCAACATTAAGTGCTGTAAATCTTAAATGTGGTAATGATGCTGAATAAGTAATAATGATACTTCCAAGTATAAAAATAACAGTAGAATTTTTTATTTTGCCATTTGTAGTTAACGTAAGCATCAATACGAGCCAAATAAGGGTACCAGCTAAAAGTAAGCTGTTCATTTCCCCTATAAACCATCTATAGCATGTTAAATGCTTGAAAATCGGAATTAAGAGCGTGTCATGTAACCAATAACTAAACGAGATTATTTGATTTAATAACAGATTTGAACCAAAAAATTGATAATAGAAAAAAGTTAAGATAGCAATGGGAAATAGAATGAATGAATAAAATGGTATAAAGATGAAGTTAGCAACAAAACCAATCCACTGAATCTGATTAAAATGAAACGCACTCACTAAAAATGATCCGATTTGTGCTATGAATGTCATTGCATACATAGATTGTATAGTTGTTAATGTTTTTAAAATTGGAGCGCATAACATAATGAAAAAAGTGATTAAGAATGAGAATTGAAATCCAATATCAAAAACGATATCAGGATTGGTAACACATAAAAAAAGGAAGACTGTTGCTAGTATGTCTAATAATGATTGATAGAATCTTTTTGGAATAATCATGACTAAGGACATACAAAGTATTGCTCTTAAAGCGCTCGGTGCAAAATTAGTATAATAAGCAAATAAAAACAATACGAAGATAATAAAAGTCTTTGTAATAAAAAGAGGAATAGAGAAACGATTAAATACAAAGTAAAATATAGATGCTATTACAACGACATGTGAACTACTTACGGCCAATAGATGATAAATGCCGATTTCTTTATCAAGTTCAATTGCACCTTTATCAATATAACTGACATCCCCTGTAATCATTGCATAAGTATTTTGCCAGTATGGAGAATTTGATTTTAAGCGAGTTAATGAAAAAGCCTTGTGTTTTTCAATTATTGAATGAACGGAATTTGACTCGATAGCAGTGCACGATTTCGCATTAAATTTATTTACCATAAGTGAAATCGTGTCGTTAAAATCCGAATCAACTTTTAGCTGCCCTTCTACAATACAATTTAAGTTTGAGGGTAACTTTTTCAATTCAATTAAATGACTTTTTTGCTTTGGAAAATAGAAAAGTTTGACTGAATGATTTTGTAATTTTGCTATCCCTTCTACATATTTTTCGTTTTTAACCTTTAATTGAGTAATTTCAATGCGATTATTCAAATGACTATGAATCTTAAACCACTTTAAATCTTGAATATTAGACTTTATATGGCTAGAGAAAATTTCATAACTTATTATAGGTTGACATAATATCAATATGGTTAATAATATTGGTAGCTTTCTTTTGTATAACATTAAAAATAATAAGCCGGCAAGAATGTATGCAAGCGGCTTATTATATATCAATAAGATGCCTTCTAAAAATGCAAGTGCGATATATATCAAATATGAATCACTTCTTCGTTAAGAATTCTGCAACTTGATCGGCATCAAATGGTATTTTTTTATATTCAATCCCTGATTGTTTCAGTAATTTTAAAGCATAATCATGGTTATGGTAATCTTTAGCATAGTAGATTTTCTTAATACCTGCTTGAATAATAGATTTCGTACAGTTCAAACATGGGAAATGTGTGACATATATCGTTGCTCCTTCAGTTGAAACACCCTGTTTTGCACACTGAAGAATCGCGTTCATTTCTGCATGTATTGTTCTTATACAATGTCCATCTTCCATTAAACAACCTTCGTCAATACAATGTACTTCACCTGCAACTGAACCATTATAGCCACCAGCTATGATTCTATTATCTTTCACTATAGTAGCCCCTACAGATAATCTTGTACATGTTGAGCGAAGAGATAACAAATGGCTTTGAGCCATAAAGTATTCTTCCCATTTAATTCTTTCCACACTTTGAACCTCCTTTGTCTTATAACAATACTATTTTATTACAAATCTGCACAGTAATAAATCAATATTGTTAAACTGTAAAATATTCTTTTAACTTCTCGAACGATTTTTCTCCGATACCTTTAACATTTTTCAATTGATCCACACTATTAAAAGGTCCTTTTGTTTCTCTAAATTCAATGATCGCCTTTGCTTTAGAAGGCCCTAAGCCGTTCACAGTAGTTAATTCATTTTCTTTGGCACTGTTAAGGTTAACTTTCGTTTGTGGTGATTTATTAGTGCTTTGTGTACTAGAGGTGCTTATGCTACTACTTGTTGTTAGATTTTGACCTTTCTCTGGTATGAAAATCATTTTTTGGTCAGTTAATTTCTCCGAAAGATTGATAGTTGTTAAATCAGCCTTGCTCGTTAGCTTTGCTTTATTTAACACATCTTTTATACGTTGATTATCTTTCATTTCATAAATATCAGGGTGTTCAACAGCTCCTTTAACATCTACCACTACTACTTTAGTTTTTCTATTTGCTTCAGTTTCTGTGTCGGCCTCTTTGTTTGATTCTCTCTTATTTGAAAAATTTTGTTTGTCATTATCTAAATGAGAGTTGCTCACATTTTGAGCAGTTGATTCTATTTCTTGGTTACTACTATCAGAGTGTAGTTTCATTAAAATAAAAGCAAGCACAATAACTGCAATAACCAATAACCATGAGAAATGCTTATATTGGTTATAGTAGTGTTTTAACTGTTCTAACATAAAAAATTCACTCCTTTATCTTTTAAACGTTTAAAGGAGTGATTTTTCTTCTTTTATTTTTTAACTATGAAGAATAAGCGATCGCTTTGTTCATCATGATTTTTAATATCAAAGTCATAAAATGTATGAATGTGGCTAAAACCAACTTCATTAAGCATTTCAATATATGCTTGTTCGCTGAATGTTTTTTGAAAATGCTCTTCATCAAAACGTCGATAACTTCTATCGTCTTGTTGTTCAAAGAAAGTCATATAATGCCATACACTGTCAGGTAAATCACCTTGAATTGCTTCCCATGCTAAAAAGATATGTTCAGTTTCATCAATATATGTTTGATTTGCAAATAGCGTATTCATTTTAAACTTTGAGTGGACATCAAAGATAAATGTTCCATCAGTATTTAAATGGCGATATACATGTTTAAATGTTTCAATAACATCATGTTGATCAGTAATATAATTTAATGAATCACACAATATAGTAATGACATCAAAATTTTGACCTAATTCAAAATCTGTCATGTCACCCTCAATCCATCTAACTGAATCAGACTTTTGGGAAGCAACTGCGAGCATATCACTACTTAAATCCATTCCTGTTACACTTTTAAAATCAGTTAATAACGTCGTCAAACTACCAGTACCACAGCCAATATCCAATATACTAGTTCGCTTAGAAGTTGCTTGTCGTATAATTTCTAGCCATTGATTGTATGGTTGATCTTGTGTAAGCTCATCATAATATTGGCTAAAGCCTTCATACTGGCTCATTTAATAAGCTTCCTCATATGTTTTCATCGGTGCATCTCTATAAAGTTTTTCAATGTTATAATAGCCGCGTTCATCTTTATGGAAGATGTGTACGATAACACCAGATAAATCTAATAAAATCCATCTTGCTTCGTTTAAACCTTCAAACACTGAAACATTAATACCTTCTTTATCTGCAGCTTCTTTTACCGCTCTACCGATTGCTTGTACTTGACGTTCATTATTACCATGACAAATAACAAAGTAGTCTGCCATATCATGAATACCTTCTAAATTAAGTGAAATAACTTCTTCTGCTTTTTTACTTTCAACTGCTTTAATCGCTATATCTAAAATTTGTTCTACTTGCATTTAATCATCCTTTATTCTTTCATCACTGAAATTATAGTAGTTTAAACAATCAATCGTCGCTTTGTACACACTGATATCTTTACCAATTAAAAATAGCACTGTTCTTTTAGAGATTTCATAAATTGTTTGATCTAAGTTGCCTGGTTGTTCTGCCATTCCTCTAATTTCTTCAACGCCTGGTATTTCTCTTTTTGGTTCAATATAGTCCGCAATAAAAACCAATTTTTCTGTTTTTGTCATTTGTGCACGACCAGTCGTATGATAGTGAATAGCAGCTAATACTTCTTCATCAGTAATACCATACTTCTCTTTCATAATAACTGCACAGACTGGGCCATGTAAAATTTCTGAACCATAACTTAATAAATCTGGGTCTAAATTATGCTGACCTACAATTTGATACATATATCCTAAATCATCATATTTTGAAAAGTCATGTAAAACACCAGCAAGTTCAGCTTTTTCCACGTCCCCTTTATGGATTTCAGCTAAATGTTTTGCTGTCTCAGCTACTCTTAATGAATGTTTATATCTTTTCTTTGGCAGTTTTTCTTCAACTAGTTTGATAGCTTCTTCAATTTTCATATAATCGCTCCCTTCTGATATATGATTCAACCTGTTTAGGAACTAGAATTTGTATTGATTCACCTGATTGTACACGGTGACGAATCAATGATGAACTGATATCAATTCTAGGTATCCTTACAGCTATCATGTCTTCTGATACTTCCTGTACTTCTTTACCTCGATTGACAACAACAAATGTAACAATTTGTTTAAGTTCATCAATACGATACCAACGTTCTAATTGTTCGTATTGGTCTGTGCCGATAATAAAGAAAAGTCTTGAATCAGGATGTTCAGATTTAATTGCATTTAGTGTGTCGTAAGTATAACTTTGACCTTGTCGTTCTATTTCATCCAAGCATACCTCACCAAATCCTAATTCTTCTGTAGCGATCTCTAACATCTTTAGACGATGCGTTGTGTTTAATTCAGAATTATGGCTTTTAAGTGGTGACATGTAACTCGGTAAAAATAAAAAACGATCTGGTTTTAATTGATGATACACTTCACTTGCTACAGCTAAATGTGCTGTATGAATTGGATTGAATTGGCCCCCGTATAATACTATTGATTGCGTCATTAATTAAGGTAATTCAATTTGCTTATTTTCTTTTGATTCTTTGTATAGAACAATCATAGACCCAATTACTTGTACCAATTCACTATTTGTTGCTTCACTTACAGCTCGTGCAAGTTCACTTTTATCATCCATATTATTTTGTAAGATATGAATTTTTATTAACTCTCTATTTTCTAAAATTTCATCTAGTTGCTCAATCATATTTTCATTTAAACCAGCTTTTCCAATTTGAAAAGTAGGGTTCACATGATGCGCTTTACTTCTTAAAAATCTCTTTTGTTTTCCTGTAAGCATTTAATTTCTCCTTTTTAATTGTTCGATTACTGCCGTTTTCATCGCCTCAGTATCAGCTGTTTGACCTGTCCAAATTTTAAAACTTTCAGCACCCTGATTAACAAACATATCCAAGCCATTATATATAGGATTACCTTTTTCTTCAGCGAGTGCTAATATCGGCGTTTTGGATGGAATATAGACGATATCACTAACAAGTGTGTGAGGTGCTAGGTTGTCTAATGATATCACTACATCTTTATTTTTATTCATTCCAGCAGGTGTAGTATTTATGACAATATCAAAACGATCCAACATTTTTTCAGCATCACTTAGCGTTAATTGTTCTACAGATAAATCCCAAGTATCGAATCTGCTCATTGTACGATTCGCAACAGCTAAAGGTGTTGTAACAATCTCATTCAATGCGGCTGCTAAACCTTTACTAGCGCCACCTGCTCCTATTAGCAATATTTTTGCATTTTCTAGTTTTGGATATACTTCTTGCAACCCTTTAACATAACCAATGCCATCAGTGTTATAACCTAACCAACGACCATTTTCAATCTTCACTGTATTAATAGCGCCAATTGTTTCGGCATGTGAATCTATTTCATCAAGGTAAGGTATAATGTTTTCCTTATGCGGAATAGTAATATTAAAACCATCCAATTGTTTTTCATTTATAATTTCTTTAATTAAATGAAAATGTTTTGGTGGAATGTTTAATGCTTCATAAGTGTCATCTCGCTTTAACGCTTTAAAGTTTGCGTCGTGCATAATTGGAGATAACGAGTGGTCTATAGGATGACCGATTACTGCAAATTTCATAACTATCACCTGCTACATGATTGAATTTCTCAATACAACATCAACTGATTTCGGAACTCTGACAATAACTTTTGCTCCAGGTCCAATTGTTATAAAACCTAACCCTGCAATCATTACGTCTCTCTTCTCTTTACCCGTTTCCAAGCGTACTGCTTTCATTTCGTCTAAATTAAAATCATCTTTATTACTTGGTGGTGCTAATAATTTACCGAGCTGAGTACGCCATAACTCATTGGCTTTTTCAGTTTTAGTCCGATGAATCGGCAAATTATTAGAAAAATAACAAACCAGTGGGCGTTTACCTCCAGAAACGTAATCGATTCTTGCTAATCCTCCAAAGAAGAGTGTTTGTTCTTCGTTTAATTGATAAACACGTTGTTTTACTTCTTTATTAGGCATAATTTGTTTAAGTTCTTTTTCAGAAACATAATGCGTCATTTGATGATCTTGTATGACACCAGGTGTATCGTACATAAATGAATGATCGTCTAATGGAATATCTATTAAATCTAAAGTTGTTCCTGGGAATCGTGAAGTTGTTACTACATTCTTTTCACCTACACTTTGTTCAATCAGTTTATTGATTAATGTAGATTTCCCAACGTTGGTTGTGCCTACGATATAAACATCTTCTTGTTTTCGGTGTTGTTGGATAGCTTCTAATAAATCTTGAATCCCGTATCCTTTTTCTGCAGAAATTAAAACAACATCTTCCGCTTCCAACCCATATTTTCGCGCGGATTTTTTCAACCAATCTTTAACACGGCGTTTATTAATTTGTTTAGGTAATAAATCAATTTTATTCGCTGCAAGAATCACTTTTTTATTCCCTACAATACGCTTTAAAGCATTTATGAAGGAACCTTCAAAATCAAAGATATCTACAACATTGACTACAAGTCCTTTTTTATCTGCAAGATGATTTAATAAGTCCAAGAAATCTTGGCTATCCATACCCACATCTTGAATCTCATTATAATTTTTTAATCTGAAACAGCGTTGACATATCACATCTTCTTTATGCAGATTGTGCGCTGGCACATAACCTGGTTTCTTTGGATCATCGGCTTGTAAAGTCGCACCGCATCCAATACATTTCGTTTCTGTCAATCAATTTTCCTCCCATTTAATATAGCCTTTTCTTTTGTATCTGTGTAATAAACGTCTTTCAATAATTCGATTGAATTTCGTGATAAATCCATCAGTTTTTTTAACAGGAACAACCATAACAGTATACATGCCGCGTCTATTACCGCCAAAGACATCTGTCATCATTTGATCACCAATAACAACAGTCTCTTCAGGTTTTAATCCCATACGTTCTGATGCATGTTTAAAGGCTTTTCCCATCGGTTTTTTAGCTTCAAAGATATAGTTGACTTTGAGTGGTTGGCAGAAACTAGACACTCTGCCTTGATGGTTATTTGAAACCACTGTCACTTTGATACCTTTTTCATTCAACATATTAAACCAATGAATGACTGCCGGTGTCGGATCAGCTTCGTCCCAACCTACTAATGTATTGTCCAAATCCGTAATAACGCCTTTGATTCCATTTTCTGCTAACTGATCAAAGTCTATTTCATGGATTGATTTAACATAAGCATTCGGCATAAAATTCCTACTTAAAATTCCCATTACATTAATCCACCTTATCTTTATAATGATTTTAACATTTGGAGTACAGTTTCACTTGATGTTTTCGCTGCTTCTCCAATGAATTCATCAAACGTAATATTTGCTTCGCCATTCGCTAAATCTGATACTGCTCTTGTAATAATAAACGGTGTGTTAAATTGATAACATGTTTGTGCAATTGCTGCAGATTCCATCTCTACAGCCATAGCTTTAGGGAAATGTTCTTTAATGTATTCACGTTGTTTAACTTCACCGATAAAACTGTCGCCGCTGACAATCATACCTAAGCGACCTGTTAAGTTTTGTTTCTCAATAACAGCTTGTGCTAATTCTGCTAAGTTATCATCCGCTTCATACGCAATCGGCATATTCGGAATTTGTCCCAATTCATAACCAAATGCCGTCGCATCCGCATCATGATACATCGCTTCTGTTCCAATTAAGACATCACCCACATTCAACGAGTGATCTAGCGCCCCTGCAGAACCTGTATTCAAAATTGCCTCTGGGGAGAATTGTTGAATAAGTAAAGCAGTGGAGATACTTGCGTTAACTTTACCGATACCGCTTAACGTCAAGACGACTGCTTTATCATTAATTTTACCTTTATAAAATTTTACATGAGCAATGGTAACTTCTTCTAAACCCTCAATATGTTCTTTTAATATCATTATTTCTTCTTCCATTGCGCCAATGATTCCTATCATTGCCATTTCCCCTTTCAAATGAACTATCAGTGATATTTTATCATAATTTGTCTAGTGCAACGACCAAAGACCATGTTCACCACGATCATCACATAAAAAAGGTTGGCGCTTTACTTTTGTCCATTTGAAGCAAGCTTCAAACAAAAGTATCACCAACCCTTTGTTATCTATTTATCATAAAGCGATATCAGCCTTTGTGATAAATGATTATTGTGATTGAATATTAGTAATTTTCACTTTCATTTCTGCACCGTTTGGAAGTGGTACACGAACTTCGTCTTCTAGGTGTTTACCGATTAAACTTTTTGCAATCGGTGATTCGTTTGAAATTTTGCCATTGAATGCATCTGCTTCTGCAGACCCAACAATTTGATACACTTCTTCATCGCCATCAGGCAGTTCAACAAATGTCACAGTTTTCCCGATTTGTACCACATTGTTATCGCCTGTATCTTCAATAATCAATGCATTGCGAATCATGTGTTCAATACGTTGGATATCTTGTTCAATGAAACCTTGTTCATCTTTCGCTGCATCATACTCAGAGTTCTCAGATAAGTCCCCGAAAGAACGTGCAACTTTGATTTTTTCTACGACTTCAGGTCGTTTGACAGTTTTTAATTCTTCAAGTTCTTGTTCTAGCTTTTCAAAACCTTCTTGGGTCATTGGATATTGTTTTTGGTTTTCCATATTTTCATCTTCCTTTACTCAAGTGTTACTGTTGATTTTGTATTAATGATTGGATTTTTGTCGTCATTATATCGATAGCAACTTTATTACTGCCGCCTTCAGGGATAATAATATCCGCATAACGTTTAGTCGGTTCGATGAATTGATTATGCATCGGACGTACGACAGACATATATTGATCAATGACAGATTCCATAGAGCGACCTCGCTCTTTCGTATCACGCATCAAGCGTCTTAAGATACGTAAATCTGCATCGGTATCGACATAAATCTTAACATCCATTAAATCACGTAATGTTTTGTTTTCTAGTGCAAATATTCCTTCTACGATAATAACATCTTTCGGTTGAAATGCAATGGTTTCAGGGCTTCTCGTATGATTGACATAATCATACGTCGGTACCTCTACAGGTATACCATTGCGTAAATTGATTAGATTTTGAATCAATAAATCATTATCGAACGCAAACGGATGGTCATAATTCGTTTGTAAGCGTTCTTCAAATGTTAAATGTGATTGGTCTTTATAATAGTAGTCTTGTGCAATTAATGCAACACTATGACCTTCTAAATTATGCAGAATTTCGTTTGTGACTGATGTTTTACCTGATCCAGAACCGCCTGCAATGCCTATAATGGTAGTGGCTTTCATTATCCTATTTCCTTTCGCATCATGTTGTTTGGATAAATATCATGATCCACTTTAAATTGAACAATTTGAAGTGGGTGACGTGCAGCATCTAATTCATTGCCTTCTTCGTCATAAATCGCTTCGACGACTTGTGTAAAGTTATCGATTTCAGGACCGAAGAATTCAATTTCTTGTCCAGGTTTAAAGTGATTACGCTGTTGTATTGTCGCCATTTTTGTTTCTTTGTCATAGTCTAACACTAAACCGCAGAAATCATATGGTGTTTTCTTATTAGATTCATTACCGAACATTTGTTGTTGATAACCTGGTGTGCCTTCAAAGAATGAAGAAGCAGTGTCTCTGTTAGCACATTTATCTAATTCTATTAACCACTCTGGTTTAATTTTAAAGTTGTCAGGGTCTGCTGCATAAGCATCAATCACTTTACGATAGACAGAAACAACAGTCGCAATATAGTGAATTGATTTCATACGTCCTTCGATTTTAAGTGAATCAATACCGATATCCATCATGTTTGGAATAGATTCGATTAACTTCAAGTCTTTAGGACTCATCGCAAATGGAACGACTTCTTCTTCTTTATAAAACAAGTCTAAGTCGCCATCTTCATCGACTTCTAATAAGTCATAATCCCAACGACAGCTTTGGCAGCATCCGCCGCGGTTAGAGTCACGTGCTGTCATATGATTACTTAAAGTACAGCGGCCGGAATATGCGATACACATTGCGCCATGGATAAAAGCTTCGATTTCGATATCTACTTTTTCTTTCATCTCTTTCATTTCCATTGCGCCTGTTTCACGTGCAAGTACAACACGATCTAAACCTTCTTCTTTCCAATACTCTACTGCTTTATAGTTACTTAGTGATTGTTGTGTTGATAAATGAATTTCAAGTTTAGGTGCGACACGTTTACATGTTTCAATAATCAATGGGTCCGCAACAATAATTCCTGTTGCGCCTGTGGCTTCTAGATTTCTTAAATAATCTTCTAAACCATCCATATTTTCATCATGCGCGATGATATTTGTTGTGACATAAATTTTTGCACCGTATTGTGATGCGAATTCAACGCCTTCTTTGATTTCTTCCATTGTGAAGTTATCAGCATTAGAACGGAGTCCATATTCTTGTCCGCCTAAAAAGACTGCGTCTGCCCCATAATGTACAGCAATTTTCAGTTTTTCCAAGTTACCTGCAGGTGCAAGCAACTCTGGCTTTTTCACTTGGCGTTTAGCTTGTGTTTTTACTTCTTTAACTTGAGTAACCAAGATTTTTCCTCCTTAATAAACGGTATGTTTGAATAAGAATCCTTCATCGAATGGTCGATGGTCTGGTTGAATGGCTTCAATCGGATCAACGAGCATGAATTTTTCATCTTCATAAGCTTCAGGGTCTTCATGATATAAATCAATGGCTTCTCTATATTGTTCTGTACATACGTTAATATATTCTTCTGTATGTAATACACCATCAATTTTCAAGCTGTCGATGCCCGCTTCAAGCAACGGCTCTAGCTCTTCAATCAAGCAGATATCATTCGGTGACATAATATGTGTGCCGTTATAATCTTCAAACACCGGATATTGATTTTCGCGTTCTTCATCATATAACAATAAATCCTTGTCTGTTTCATTACGTTTTATCTTCATTTGTCTGTCTTGGAATGTATAATAATTGCCGAGCAGCATACGTTTTGATTGGAACATACATGTCATACCATGGACTTGTACTTCAATTTCAACATCCGCATGTGCTTTAATGTTCAAGATTTCTTCTAAATTCAATTCGCGCGCAAGTACAGCACGTTTCGCACCACGTTTACCCCAGTAATTGCACTGGAAGTAGTTTGTGACTAATGCTTCAGCGTCCCAGTTCAAAGCAATTGGGTTTTGTTGTGCTTTAACATACATCACGACTGCCGGGTCACCGAAGATAATGCGATCTACTCTGATTTCGTGTAAGAAATCAATATAATCTTCTACAGCGTTTAAGTGATAGTTATGAAAAATACCGTTAACAGCCGCATATGCTTTTTTGCCATGTGCATGAATGATATCGACCGCTTCTATCATCGCAGTACGATCAAATTCACCTGCTAAGCGTAAACCGAACTTTTGTTCGCCTATCACAAAAGCATCAGCACCTTTTTCAATTAAAGTCTCAATATGTGCGACTGATTTAGGTGTCACGAGTAATTCTGTCATTTCGAGTCTCCTTTTACGGCTATTGCTAAACCGTCTTCTATATCTAAAAAGTTTGTTTGATATGCTTCGTTATCATTTAACCATGCGTTGAACTTTTGAATCTTCTTCACCATTTGTTTAATATTTCTGCTGCGAACTACATCAATATCAGCAACAAAATCATGATATAAAATGTTATCAATGACGACTAAACCGCCTTCTCTAAGCATGGGGGTATACAGTTCAAAGAATTTCTTTGTTTGTGCTTTTGCCGCATCGATAAATATCATATCGAACAGTGTATCAGAGACTTGGTCAAATGTTTCTCTCGCATCTCCATAAATCATATGAATTTGCGTTTGATATCCAAAGTCTTCAATGTTTTGTTCAGCTTGTTGATACATGTTTTTATCACGTTCAATCGTCCATATATGCACAGAAGGATCAACAGACGCAAAATGCATAGCGCTATAGCCAATAGCAGTACCGATTTCTAAAATACGCTTAGGCTGATGGATGCGTATCAACTGTTTGATCATATCTAATGATAAAGGATGAATAATCGGTACCTCATGTTCTATCGCATAAGGTCTTAATCTTTCTAATGGATGGGAATGCTTTTGTGATAACGCAACTAAATAACTTTCATTTTTGCTCATATTTCTCTTCCTTTATCCATACAATGTACAAAAGAATAAAAATAAATCAGTCGCAGTTTGACTGATTCTTATATCGCTGTTGCACATATCATTATTTAACTTTACATATTTTACCATAAAACCTATTGAATATTAAGTACTCAGAATGAATATCTGCAAAATACTTTGTTATGAGTCAAGTGCAAATTGTATTTCGAGGCACGAAAAAAGCGGAGGATAACCTCCGCTTCATAACTGCTCATTTATTCCATTTCAGTGTTAACGATTTCTTCAATCATGTCCCACTCTTCTTCAGTTTCAACTGGTAAGAATTTACCGCCGTCACCAGACTCATCTGGGACATTGATCATCGGAATTAATTCAATCATATCATCGTCGTCTGACGCTTCGCCTTCTTCAGCTAAAATGACATATTCTTTGTCAAATTCAGGATGATAAAATTCTAATACTTTACGATAAAGGACTTCATTGCCTTCTTCATCGAATAAAGTTAATAATTCCTCATCGTTATTGATTTGTAATTCCGCTTCTTGATTTTGATTTTTCTCTGACATAAATAACGCTCCTTTTACGGTAAATTAAAGTGAATCTAAATAGCCTTGTAAGATAAACACAGCTGCCATTTTATCGATGACCTTGCTGCGTTTTTTTCTAGAAACATCTGCTTCTAACAATGACCTTTCAGCTGCCATTGTACTTAGGCGCTCATCCCACATTACCACTTTAAGATCTGGTAATGCTTCAAGGAGTGCTTCTTTGTATTTTAACGAAGCTTCGCCTCTAAATCCAATAGAATTATTCATGTTCTTCGGTAATCCTATCACGACAGTATCTGCATCCTCTTGTTTGATGATAGCTGCCAAGCGGTCTATACCTAATTCATTTTCTTCTTCATTGATTCGGAGTGTATCTAAGCCTTGAGCAGTCCAACCCATTAAGTCGCTCACAGCAACGCCGACTGTTTTGCTGCCAACATCTAATCCGATAATTTTATGTGATAACATTGATTATTCTTTATCTGATACCTTCAAATAATTAGAAACAAGTTCTTCCATGATATCATCACGATCGATACGTCTGATTTGATTTCTTGCTTCGTTATGACGTGGGATATACGCAGGATCTCCTGAAAGTAAATATCCTACAATTTGGTTTACTGGATTGTAACCACGTTCTTCAAGGGTACGATACACATTAGTCAGCACGGATTTAACATCATCTTTTGGTACTTCTTCAATATTGAAACGCATTGTTTTATCAAAATTGTTCATTTTACTACACACTCCTTCTACTATAGTAGGCTGATACATCCTCTATTCTACATGAGAGTGCAAGGAGATTATAGTGATTTAATGTAGTTTTTAATGAATTGTAATGCATCTGTTATCTTACTTGGCTCGCTGCCGCCGCCTTGTGCCATATCTGGACGACCGCCGCCTTTACCGCCGACAACAGGTGCCATTTCTTTAATAATGTCGCCTGCTTTGACTTTATTTGTCTCTGATTTCGGTACCGTCGCAACTAAAGCAACTTTACCACCGACATCACTTGCTAAAATGATGACCGCATCTTGTAATTTAGATTTGAAATCATCCATAGTTTGTCTTAAGGCTTTCGCATTGTCTGCTTCTACTTGTAACGCTAATACTTTCAACCCGTTAATGTCTTCAACTTGATCATCTAAGCTGCCCATTTTTAGTGCAGTGATTTCTTGGTTACGTTGTTCTAATTGTTTGTGTAATTGTTTTTCGCTGTCAATCACGTGCGTTACTTTTTCAGCCACTTGTGTATCGTCTTTAGCTTTCACTAAGTGTTTCACTTCATTGAATTTATCTTGGATACCTTCAAGGTATAAGAATGCTGCTTTACCTGTTAAGGCTTCAATACGTCTGACACCAGCACCTGTACCTGATTCGCTGACAATTTTAAATAAACCGATTTCTGATGTGTTTTGAACATGAATACCGCCGCATAATTCAATTGAGAATGGTTTCATATCTACAACACGGACAATATCGCCATATTTTTCACCGAATAATGCCATTGCACCTGAAGCTTTGGCTTCTTCAATCGGCATTTCTTTGATTGAAACATTGATGCCGTTCCAGATTTGTTCATTGACACGACGTTCAATTTGTTCTAATTCTTCTTTAGTCACAGGACCGAAATGTGAGAAGTCAAAACGTAAACGTTCGCCTTCAACGAGTGAACCTGCTTGATTGACATGGTCACCTAACACTTCTTTCAGCGCAGCATGTAATAAGTGGGTTGCACTATGGTTTTTCGTAATAGCACGGCGTTCTTCTTGGTTAACTGAAGCGTCGACTTGTGCACCTTTTGTGACTTGACCGAATTGCACGATACCTTTATGCAAGTTTTGACCATTTGGTGCTTTCGTTACTTCAGTCACTTCAATTTCGAAGTTGTCATTGCCGACTGTACCTTGGTCAGCCACTTGTCCGCCTGAAACAGCATAGAATGGTGTTTGTCTTAAAATAAAGTAAACTGTTTCACCCGCATCTGCTTGTTCTACCGCTTCGCCATTATAAATTAAGTCTGTTAACTCCGTTTGATAATCTGTATGTGTATAACCGACAAATTCACTATCTGTCGTGATATTTTTCAACACTTCACTTTGAATCTGCATTGATTGTGAATTTTGACGTGCTTGACGTGCACGATCTCTTTGTTGCTGCATTTCTGTTTCGAATGTTGCCATATCGACACTTAAACCTTCGTTACCAGCGATTTCTTCAGTCAATTCAACTGGGAAACCATACGTATCATATAATTTGAACGCATCTTCACCTTTAATCATTTTATCGCCGTTTTTAGCTGTTTTGATAAATTGATTTAAAATTGCTAAGCCTTCTTCTAATGTTTCGTGGAAACGTTCTTCTTCAGATTTAATGACACGTTTAATGAAATCTGCTTTTTGTTTTACTTCTGGATAGTAAGGTTCCATAATGTCTGCCACTGTATCGACAAGTTCATACATAAATGGTTTGTTGATATCTAAAGATTGGCTGAAACGAACTGCACGACGTAATAAACGGCGTAAGACATAACCGCGACCTTCATTTGCTGGTAAAGCGCCATCACCGATTGCGAATGCGATGGTTCTGATATGATCCGCAATGACTTTGAATGCAACATCTTGCGTAGCATCTTGTTGATATTTCTTACCTGAAATTTGTTCAACTTCTTCAATGATTGGGATAAATAGGTCAGTTTCATAGTTAGTACGTACATTTTGCGCAATCGATGCCATACGTTCTAGACCCATGCCGGTATCAATGTTTTTATTTGGAAGTGGTGTATACGTATGATCTGGATTATGGTTGAATTCACTGAATACTAAGTTCCAAACTTCTAAGTAACGTTCGTTTTCGCCACCTGGATACATTTCTTCAGCCGGATCATCTTGACCATAGTCTGGACCACGGTCATAGAAGATTTCTGTGTTCGGACCTGATGGACCTTCACCGATATCCCAGAAGTTGCCTTCAATACGAATAATACGGCTTTCATCTAAACCGATGACATCGTGCCATAAATCGAAAGCTTCCATATCTTCAGGGTGAATGGTCACGTATAATTTTTCAGGTTCCATACCCATCCAACGATCACTAGTTAAGAATTCCCAAGCAAATTCAATCGCTTCACGTTTGAAATAATCACCAATAGAAAAGTTCCCTAACATTTCAAAGAAAGTATGGTGGCGTGCAGTAAAACCAACGTTTTCAATATCGTTTGTACGAATCGCTTTTTGCGCGTTCACGATACGTGGTTTTTTTGGAATTTCTCGTCCATCAAAGTATTTTTTTAATGTCGCAACACCTGAGTTGATCCATAATAATGAATCATCATCAATCGGTACTAAAGGTGCAGAAGGTTCGACCATATGTCCATTTTCTTTAAAGTAATCAATGAAATTTTGTCTGATTTCACTCGCTTTTAATCGCTTCATAAATAACTCACTCCTAATATACATATTTAAAACATTGCCGTATAGGTTCTTTCACAAAATAAAAATGCATTCATCCTCAAAGGGACGAATGCATCGCGGTACCACCCTAGTTATGCAGCAAATTATCCTGCATCACTCTTGTTCTTATACGGACTGACATAAAGTAGCGTTCAGCAAATGATGCGATACCTTACACCACCCGGTACCTCTCTTAGGCATAACGATTTGCTTACTCGGCTTTATGCGAATTAATTTTATTTTAGTCTGACAGACTTTAAAAGTCAACATATATCATACTTCACACAACACTTTATTCATGATTAAAAGTATAAGGTGTGACCTTACCCATACCAATCATCGGGTCAATTTCATAAATCGTTGCTTCTGTTAATTCTACGAGTTGTTGTGCAGGTGCTGAGGTTGTTTGATCATTTATTTGTTCATCTGCTTGTTCTTCATTTGTTTCACTCTCATGACCGAAGTAATCTCTGAGCAATTGTGCGAGTCTCGTCATACGAACTTGGCCATGGGTCTTCATACCGATGTCAAAGGCTTGGCTGTCACCAAGAAAAACTAAAGATTGTTTGGCACGTGTAAGTCCTGTATAGATAATCGGACGCTGCAACATGCGATAATATTGTTTTACAATCGGCATAATAACAATTGGAAACTCTGAACCTTGTGCTTTATGAATGGAAGTGCAATAAGCATGTGTTAACTCCATCATATCTTGTTTGGTAAATGTAATTTCATTGCCTTCAAAATCGACGACAAGTATATCTTTATTTAATTCGTTTTCACGTGCCCAGAAGATACCGACAATCACACCGATATCGCCATTGAAAATATTATCATTAGGACGATTCACAAGTTGTAAGACTTTGTCGCCCTTTCTAAAGACCGCTTCTCCGAACTCAATCTCTCTTGCATCTTCAGCTTTAGGATTCAAGATATCTTGTAATACTTTATTTAAACGCTTAATGCCGGCACTGCCGCGATACATCGGAGCCAAGACTTGAATATCGCTCATATCGTAGCCTTTTTTAACAGCAGAACTCACCACTTTATTGACTACATCTGGTATTTGTTCAGCTGTACAAGGAATAAAGCTGCGATCGTGGAATCGCTCAGTAATGTCTATCGGCTGACCTAATTTCATTTTATGTGCGAGTTCAATGATACTAGAACCATCTTGTTGACGGTAAACTTCAGTTAAATTAACACGTGGAATGACTTTCGCATCAATTAAATCTTTAAACACTTGTCCTGGGCCGACTGATGGTAATTGGTCTTCATCTCCGACTAAAATGATTTGTGCATCAATCGGTACTGCATTCAAGAACTGATGAAACAACCATGTATCTACCATTGACATTTCATCAATAATGATGAGCTTAGCAGTAATTTCATTTTCTAAGACATCTTCAGGCTTGGTATCTTGACTCCAGCCGATTAAACGGTGGATAGTCATTGCTTCAAGTCCAGTTGATTCTTGTAAACGTTTGGCTGCACGTCCTGTAGGTGCAGCAAGCGCTATCGGATAATCATCTTCTTGGTAATCGTCATAGGATAAGGATAAACCATGCGTTTCCGCATAGAGTTCAACGATGCCTTTGATAACCGTTGTTTTACCGGTACCTGGACCACCTGTCAGCAGCATGACTTTTGAATTAATCGCTGTTTCAAGTGCTTCTTTTTGAGAAGATGCGTAGTTGACTCCATTCATTTCCTCGATTTCACCAATATTGATTTGTAAGTCAGATTGTTCAATATTCTCTAATTTAGCTTGATGTGACGCAATACGATACAGGTTCTGCACACTTTTGACTTCTGAATAATATAAGCTTGGGATAGAAAGTGTTTCATCCGCTTCCACCAACTTACTTTCTTCTGTCAATTCAAGTATCATTTTTTCTAACATACTGGCATCTATCGTTTGGTCATATCCCTTGCTTAACATCTCTAACGAAGTTTCTAATACATAATCTTTAGGTAAAAATGTATGACCTTGTTTAATACACTCTTCTTCTATCGTATAAAGCAGACCTGCTTTTAAGCGTTCAGGGGCATTATATTCTATGCCTAAATTCTTAGCTAAAGTATCTGCTTTATGGAAACCGACACCACGTACATCATAGACAAGATCATATGGATTTTTCTCTATCGTTTGTAAGGTGTCACTTTGATAAACTTGATAGATGCTCATCGCTAATTTCGGACCGAAGCCTAAATCATGAAGTCTGATCATAATTTTTTCTACTTCTTGATTACTGTAGATTTGATCTGCGATTTGACTTTGTTTCTTTTTAGATAAATTCGGTACATCTTCTAAGACTGAACGATCATCTAAAATTTTATTGATGGTATTTTCACCAAGTGTATTTACGATATTTTCAGCCGTTTTCTTACCGACACCTTTAAATAAATCACTTGATAAGTAACTGATAATCGCATCTTTTGTTTGCGGTACTTCTTTTTCGAAAGTTTCAGCTTTTAATTGTTTGCCGTATCTAGGGTGTGTCACAGCTTGACCTTTGAAGGTATAAACATCGCCTTCAGCAATTTCAGGAAAGAACCCCACAATTGTAGGCATATTATCAAAATCTTCATTGGTTTCAATCGGATCTACTTTTAATACGGTATAGAAATTATCTTTATTTTGAAATAAGATTGCTTCTACTGTTCCTTTGACCATCGAATAGTCAAACAATGTAGGGTTCTCCAAATTTATTCCTCCTCTGCATCAAATTGGGTGAATGTTTTAAGTGCATGCTGACTTAATAAATGTTCTGGATCAATCTCTATTGCTTTTTCAAAGTATGGGATTGCTTCATAGATTTCTTCAGTAAACATATAACCCGCTAAACCACGGTTATATAATGCGTCTGTATGTTTGGGATTTATATTTAACACGATATCTAACTGTTTGACAGCTTGGTCAAACAATTCCAAATGACATAGGACTAAACCGTATTGGAATTGAATTTCTTCATCTTTATTTTGATCTAATTCTGCAGCACGCATAAGGAAAGGTAATGCAGATTTATAGTCACCTAAGTTATTAAATGACATCCCTATCATATAATTGGTATCCGCTTCATCGACACCTGTTTTGAGTGCTTGTTGATAAAGTTTAATCGCATCATTAAAACTTTCTGCATTATAATAAACATTAGCTAAATTATAATAAATCGCACCGTTGTTCGGATCGATAGTTAAAGCTTTTTGGAAAAATTTCTCAGCTTTTTCAATTTCACCTGCTTCCGCAAGCAGAATACCTGAATTAATGTAGTTTTCAATGTCTTCAGGATGTGCATCAATATTTTCAAACAGTGCTTTTAACGCTGTTTCAAATTGACCTTCTTTAATTAACTGATAAATTTCTTCTTGTTTCATGCTTAGTCCTCATTTCTTTCTTATTCAACTCTTTATTTTATCAGAAAAACTTGAAACTATGTAAAAAAGAGACTAGGAAAGTCCTAGTCCCTGATTAAAATTTAGACAACATATGTGAGTTGACCTTCATTTTTATAAACATCATCAATTGTTGCGCCACCTAAGCAAACGTCGCCATCATATAATACAACGGCTTGTCCAGGTGTGATTGCACGTACTGGTTCATCAAAATCAACACGGATTTGATCATCACCGATTTGTGTCACTGTCACCCCTGTATCTTTTTGACGATATCTAAATTTTGCGGTACAACGATAACCTTGTGATAAGTCGATATCGTTCACAAGTGAAACGTCAGAAGCGATCAAATAATCACTGTACAATGCATCATGATGGAAACCTTGTTCTACATATAACACATTATCTTCAAGGTTTTTACCTACAACAAACCATGGATCTCCATCGCCGCCGATACCTAGACCATGACGTTGACCGATTGTGTAATACATTAAACCGCCGTGTGTTCCCATTTTTTTACCGTTTAATGTGCGCATATCACCAGATTTTGCTGGTAAATAATTAGATAAGAAATCTTTGAAGTTTCGTTCACCGATAAAGCAGATTCCTGTCGAATCTTTTTTCTTCGCAGTTGCTAAATCTTGTGCTAACGCGATTTCTCTGACTTCTGATTTCTCCATGTCGCCAAGTGGAAACATTACTTTAGATAGTTGTTCATGTGTCAGTTGATTTAAGAAATATGTTTGGTCTTTATTATTATCCACACCACGCAGCATTTCTACTGTGCCATCTTCATTGCGTCTTACTTGTGCATAATGGCCTGTCGCCACATAATCTGCACCGAGTTTCATAGCATGGTTTAAAAATGCTTTGAACTTAATTTCTTTATTACACATCACATCAGGATTTGGTGTGCGTCCTTTTTTATATTCATCTAGGAAGTAAGTAAAGACTTTATCCCAGTATTCTTTTTCGAAGTTTACCGCATAATACGGTATACCGATTTGGTTACAAACAGCAATCACGTCATTATAGTCTTCTGTCGCGGTACAAACGCCATTTTCATCAGTGTCATCCCAGTTTTTCATGAAAATGCCGATGACGTCATAGCCTTGTTCTTTTAAAAGATAGGCAGTCACTGAGCTGTCTACGCCGCCAGACATTCCTACTACAACACGAGTATCTTGGTTGCTCACGCTTATTCCTCCTTAAATTTCAAATAAATTTTCTGTATTTCTGCTACGATATATTTAATGTCACGTTCAGTTGTTAATTCGTTAAAACTGAACCGGATAGATTGTTTTGTTCTAGGGTCGTCATCACCATACATGGCTGCTAAGACATGTGATGGTGTAGTTGAACCTGCAGTACATGCAGAGCCTGATGAGACTGCAATATTCGCTAAATCAAGCAAAGTTAACATCGTTTCCACATCGATGAATGGGAAGTACAAGTTTAAGATATGTCCTGTTGTATCGGTCATTGAACCGTTCACTTCAAATGGAATACTGCGTTCTTGCAAGTTAACTAAAAATGTTTCTTTAAGATTCATTAAATGAATGTTGTTTTCATCACGATGTTCTGTAGCTAATTTTAATGCTTCAGCCATTCCCGCAATTTGCGGTACATTTTCTGTTCCTGCACGACGTTTTGTTTCTTGTTCACCGCCAAGTTGTGAAAATTGAATAGGTGTCTTCGGTTTAACTAACAATGCACCGACACCTTTAGGTCCACCGAATTTATGTGCTGTTATACTCATTGTATCGAATTTAAAATCATCAAATTCAATCAGCAGATGTTCAACTGCTTGTACAGCATCCACATGTAAATAAGCATCATGTGCTTTAACGATGTCTTCTATATCATACATCGGCTGTACGGTACCTACTTCATTGTTCACAAACATGATAGAAACAAGAATAGTTTCATCACTCATAGCTGCCTTTAATTGTTCTAAATCGATGATACCTTCACGATCAACATCTAAATACGTAACGTGAAAGCCTTCACGCTCTAGTTGTTCAAATACATGCAAGACAGAATGATGTTCAATTTTTGATGTAATTAAATGCTTTCCTTTATGTTGATTAGCATATGCTAACCCTTTAATCGCAGTATTATTAGATTCAGTTGCCCCACTAGTGAAAATCACTTCATTAGGCATTGCGCTTAATAATGACGCAATTTCTCTACGTGATGCATCTAAATATTGTCTGGCATCTCTACCTACACGATGAATGGATGAAGGATTGCCATAATGCTTCGCATACAATTCCATCATCTTATCAATTACTTCTTCTTTTACTGGAGTTGTTGCTGCATAATCTGCATATACTTCCATTTGTCAGACACTTCCTCACAATTTTATCAATGTTCCAATTCTAGCACCAACACTACAATTTTTCTAGTACTCTGTTCCACAAATATTATAACATGCAAAGCACATGCTTTAAGCAATAAAATTCTTTCTAATATTTGTTCTTGTTATAATTAATATATCATTCAAAACGAGGAGGTCTTTATGTGAGTGAAATTAAAGTTTCTGCACTCAATTTAGTACCTGTTAAATCAGGTGAAGATGAGAAGCAAGCCATCGATAATATGGTGGACTTAGCTCAACATCTAGATGAATTAGGATATGAACGATATTGGATTGCAGAACATCATAACGCTCCGAATTTAGTGAGTTCTGCGACAGCGTTATTGATTCAACACACATTAGAACATACGAAAAACATCCATGTCGGTTCAGGCGGTATTATGTTGCCAAACCATGCACCATTAGTCGTAGCTGAACAATTCGGTACATTAGAAACAATGTTTAAAAACCGAGTCGATTTAGGCTTAGGCCGTGCACCGGGTACAGATATGATGACAGCGAGCGCATTACGCAGAGATCAACATAATGGTGTTTATGCGTTCCCTGAAGAAGTTGCACAACTACAAAAATACTTCGGACCAGAAAACCAACAAGACTACGTACGTGCATATCCTGCTGTTGATAAAAACGTTCCGTTATATATTTTAGGTTCTTCTACAGACTCTGCACATCTCGCTGCAAGAATGGGCTTACCTTATGTATTTGCTGGTCACTTTGCACCGCAACAAATGAGAGAAGCTATGTCCATTTATAAAGAATTATTCGAACCATCTGAAGTATTAGACAAACCATATATGATTGTATGCTTGAATGCGATTGTTGCTGAAACAGATGAAGAAGCTGAAAAATTAGCAACAACATTAGCACAAGTTACAGTGAGCATTACACGCGGCAGAATGGAACCGCTGCAACCACCAATTGATAATTTAGCAGATGTGCTTACTCCTGCAGAATTACAAATGGCAAAAGGTCGCTTAGGTGTTTCATTAGTAGGTTCAGAAGAAACTGTTAAACAACAAATCGAAAAATTCATGGATATCTACGGCGAGTTTGATGAATTGATGGCAATCAGTTATATCTATGATCAAGAAAAACAAAAAGAATCATTCGAACGCTTACAACGTGTTATGAAACAAGTTCGTAAATAAATATATATACGTTGATCAGTATTTTGGTTAAAACACAAATAACGGGCAGAACCTTAAATGATTCTGCCCGTTATTTCTATTTATTGATTGATAATTATTTATCTTTATTGAATTTATCTTTTAATTTGCCAGCTGCATCTTTTGCTTTGTCTGCAGCATCATTGATTTTTTCATCAACTTTACCTGAAGCTTTATCTGCTTTACCTTCATTTTCTAATTTTTTATTATCAGTAGCATTACCTACTGTTTCTTTAACGTTGCCTTTTGCTTGTTCTTATTTGTCTTCACCTTTATTTGCCATAATCGATTCCTCCAATTATTTCAAATCTAGTTATATTATATGAATACCACATGTGAAATTGAATAAACATATCCATATTACGCATTAAAAAATGCAGTCCAACAACCTGTAGTTGAACTGCAATACTTATTAAATATAGAACATGTAATTATCGCGTTTATCAGTATCGTTAAAGTCTGCTAAATATTTTAACGTTGTGCCATCTAATACTTCTCTGACTGCGTCTCTCATGCGCAACCAAAGTTCTTGTTGTGCTGGCGGCTCTGAATCTATACTTTCAACGAATGAAATCGGACCTTCAAGCAGGCGAATAATATCTCCGGCTTTAATTTCATCAGCTGGGACACGGAGTTGGTATCCACCTTTAGCACCGCGTACACTACGAATCAATCCGGCATTTCTTAAAGGTCCTACTAATTGTTCTAGGTATAGATCACTTAATTTATTTTCTTCTGCAATAGTTTTTAACGATACGCAACCTTGACCTTCCCTCTTAGCAAGAGAAATCATTAAGGTTAAGCCATATCTCCCTTTTGTTGAAATTTTCATTTTATTACCTCGCTTAATCCGATTTTATTTTATTCAATTCTAGCATTTTTTACGTTAATATAGTAATAGAAAGGTGTGACTCTATCTTGACTAACGAACCTTTAGCATCTAGAATGCGTCCGCAAAACCTAGATGAAATCATATCACAACAACACTTAGTTGGTCCAAAAGGTATCATTAGAAGAATGGTTGAATCCAAACGACTGACTTCAATGATTTTTTATGGACCTCCTGGTATTGGAAAAACCAGTATTGCGAAAGCCATCGCAGGTTCTACACAGTTTAAGTTCAGACAATTAAACGCTGTGACAAATACCAAAAAAGACATGCAAATGGTGGTTGAAGAAGCGAAAATGTCTGGTCAAGTCATTTTACTGCTTGATGAAATCCATCGTTTAGATAAAGCTAAACAAGATTTCTTGTTACCTCACTTAGAGAACGGAAAAATAGTACTTATTGGTGCGACAACATCAAATCCGTACCATGCGATTAATCCTGCTATTCGTTCACGAGCACAGATATTTGAACTCTATCCTCTGACAGAAGAAGATGTTGCTGTAGCATTAGAACGCGCTTTAGCTGATGAAGAACGCGGTCTTGCTTCCTATCATGCAACAGTTGATCATGATGCAATGCAATACTTCTCTACTCAAAGTCACGGTGATGTGCGCAGTGCTTTAAACGCCTTAGAACTTTCAGTACTAAGTGCAAAACCTGATGAGAATGACAAAATTCACGTTTCTTCAGAAGATGCCAAAGATTGTATGCAAAAAGGCAGCTTTGTCAGTGATAAAGATGGTGACATGCACTATGATGTCATGAGTGCTTTCCAAAAATCAATTCGAGGCAGTGATACTGATGCCGCATTACATTATCTTGCACGACTGATTGAAGCAGGAGATCTCCCAACCATCGCGAGAAGATTACTAGTGATCAGCTATGAAGATATCGGTTTAGCATCCCCTGGTGCCGGGCAACGTACACTCGCTGCAATTGAATCTGCAGAACGTTTAGGATTTCCAGAAGCACGCATTCCGCTCAGTCAAGCAGTTATTGAATTATGCTTATCACCTAAATCAAATTCAGGTATCAAAGCCATTGACGCTGCTTTATCTGATATTAGAAAAGGTCATGTCGGCCAAGTGCCTAATCATCTTAAAGATGGTCATTATAAAGGCGCTAAAGAATTAGGTCATGCAATTGGTTATCAATATCCGCATGATTCTGAGAATGGCTTTATACCACAGCAATATCTGCCGGATAAACTTAAAAACAGACATTATTACCATCCTAAAACAACATCTAAAACTGAACAGCAACTTAAACAAATCTATGACAATATTACTAAGCAGCAAAACAAGCGTTAATTAAGGTTGATAGAAGAATCGTAGTCAGTCTACGATTCTACATCAGCCTTTTTATTTTTGGTTTTTATCTTTAATTCTAGTCACAGGTATATCTTTTAAGACATCGTTGATGACATAACTTGCACAAATTAAGCCTACTACACTTGGCACAAATGCATTTGAAGATGGTGGCATTTGACCTTTACGCGTTGCCGCATTTTTATCGCCGACTGTTTCTTTAACATCTTCTCTGATGACGATTGGACTTTCATCTGAAAAAACAACTGGAATCCCTTTTTTAATACCTTCTTTTTTCAATTTTTGTCTAATTATTTTTGCGATAGGATCTGTATTCGTTTTAGAAATATCGGCAATTTGGAAACGTGTTGGATCTGTTTTATTTGCAGCACCCATACTAGAAATGATTTTAATGCCGCGTTTCAAACATTCTTTCATCAAATGCACTTTATAAATAATTGTGTCGCTCGCATCAATAATGTAATCAATATCATAATCATTGAACAGTTGTTCATACGTTTCTTCGGTATAGAACATATGTAAAGAAGTTACTTTACAATCTGGATTGATTAATTTGATACGTTCTTCCATCAATGTCACTTTACTTTGACCGATAGTCGTTGTAAGTGCGTGTAATTGACGGTTCACATTAGTAATGTCCACATCATCTTTATCAATTAAAATGATATGGCCGATATTTGTTCTAGCTAAAGCTTCTGCTGCAAAAGACCCAACGCCCCCAACGCCAAGTACTGCAACTGTTTGTTGTTTTAATAAATCAAGTCCCTCTTTACCGTATGCCAATTCATTACGTGAAAATTGATGTTTCATCAAATCTATACTCCTTTAATCTAACTTTACTACCATATACCATTATAACAAATTTAGATAATATTATTTCGTGAAAAAAGCCAAACTTTGAAAAGAAAATAAAAAAAATACGTAGGACCGAAGTCCTACGTACGATAGAATCCGTTGTACCGTAGTTATTAGAGCTTGATCATTTTGGCCTGCTAATTACAGGTGGGTGCCCTGTTTCTTGTTTTGCAAGTCCTCCTTAAGAGGCGTGTGCGCTGCAAGAAAACCTATTGGACTCCCTGATCAAAGAGTGTTAGGTCAAAATACATACAGCAAACTACGAGTATTTCAGACGACTATCTTATACTTAGATATTACCACATAAAATGGTAATTGCAAATATAAACACTCTCAAAGTGTAATTTTTCTATTAATGACGAATGCGCAATGCTAATTCTTCTAATTGTTTATTAGAAACTTCACTTGGTGCTTGTGTCATTAATGATACAGCTGACGCAGTTTTAGGGAATGCGATTGTATCACGTAAGTTTGTACGTCCTGTTAATAACATGACGAAGCGGTCAAGACCTAATGCGATACCGCCATGTGGTGGTGCACCATATTTGAATGCATCAAGTAAGAAGCCGAATTGATCTTGTGCTTCTTCTTTTGTAAAGCCTAAGACTTCAAACATTTTTTCTTGAATATCACCATTGTGGATTCTGATTGAACCGCCGCCTAATTCATAACCGTTTAATACGATATCGTACGCTTTCGCTTGTGCTCTTTCTGGTTCAGAATCTAATTTGTCTAAATCTTCATCTTTAGGTGATGTGAAAGGATGGTGCGCTGCTACATAGCGTTTTTCATCTTCATCATATTCAAGTAACGGCCAATCTGTTACCCATAAGAAGTTTAATTTATCTTCATCAATTAAGCCTAACTCATGCGCTAATTTTACACGTAATGCACCTAAACTTTGTGCGACAACACTTGGTTTATCTGCAACAAATAATACTAAATCTCCTGCTTCTGCATCTGTTAAAGATTTTAATGTTTCAACATTTTCATCTTCAAAGAATCTTGCGATTGGTCCGCTTAAGCCATCTTCAACAACTTTGACCCAAGCTAATCCTTTTGCGCCATAGATATTCACAAACTCAGTTAATTTATCAATATCTTTACGTGTATATTTGTCTGAAGCACCTTTCGCAACTAATGCTTTTACTTCTCCGCCTTTTTCTACTGTATCTTTAAAGACTTTGAAGTCCATTGTTTCTCCTAGTTTTGAAACATCCAATAACTCCATGTCAAAACGTGTATCTGGTTTATCAGAACCATAACGTGACATAGCTTCTGCGTATGTCATACGTGGGAATTGTTCAGTCAATTCAACACCTTTAACATCTTTTACAACACTTTTCAGCATATCTTCACCAAGTTCCATAACATCTTCTTGGTCTACGAAACTCATTTCAATATCGACTTGCGTGAATTCAGGTTGTCTGTCTGCACGTAAGTCTTCGTCACGGAAACATTTTACGATTTGGTAATATTTATCGAAGCCGCTGATCATCAATAATTGTTTGAACAATTGTGGTGATTGCGGTAGCGCATAGAATTTACCTTCATGCACACGAGATGGTACTAAATAGTCACGTGCACCTTCTGGTGTTGATTTAGTTAAGAAAGGTGTTTCGATATCTAAGAAACCTTCTTTATCTAAATATTCATGAATTGCGCGTGTAATGTGATGACGCATTTTAATTGTTTGCGCAAGTTCTTGTCTTCTTAAATCTAAATAACGATATTTTAAACGGATATTTTCATCCACTTGTTGTGAATCATCATTTATTGAAAATGGCGGAGTTTGTGCTTTGTTGATGATATTGATTTTATCAACTTGTACTTCAACATTACCTGTTTTAATTTTAGGGTTTACAGTTTCAGGATCACGTTTTGTTACTGTACCTTCAACTTCAATCACGTATTCAGAACGGATAGATTCCGCAACTTCTAATGCCTCTTTAGAAAAGTCTGGGTTGAAGACGATTTGTACATAGCCTTCACGGTCACGTAAATCAACAAAGATTAATCCACCTAAGTCACGACGATTGTGTACCCATCCTTTTAAAGTGACGTGTTGTCCTAAAAGGTCTTCCGTTACAAGACCACAATAAGTTGTTCTTTTACTCATAATTACTCTCTCCTCTTATTTCGCTTTCTTCTCTTCAAAATATGAAACTAAATCCGTGAGTTGAATCGCTTCTGATTCTCCGCTCTCCATATGTTTGATATTGATATTTCCATCTTCAAGTTCTTGGTCGCCGATTACAATCGTATATTCAGCTCCTACACGGTTCGCTTGCTTCATTTGACCTTTAATTTTACGTTTCAAGTAATCTTTATCTGCTTTAATACCGTGATGGCGTAAATCATTTAATAATTTAACTGCGTAACGGTCCGCTTTCTCACCCATCGTTACAATAAATAAATCTAAATGATCTTCATCTTCGATTTCGATACCTTCTTCTTCTAACGCCAGTAGTAAACGTTCAATGCTTAATGCGAAACCAATACCTGTTTGTTTTGGTCCATCTAGTAATTCTAATAAACCATTGTAACGTCCGCCGCCGCAAAGTGTTGTGATTGCACCATCATAATCTGGACTGTCAATCATTAATTCAAAAGCCGTATGTGTATAATAATCTAGACCACGAACTAAGTTTGGATCTTCCACATAAGGAATACCTAATTCATCTAAATAACTTTTAACTTGTTCATAATAAGCTTTTGATTCTTCGTTTAAATATTCTGTGATGCGTGGTGCAGTTTTAACCGCTTCTTTATCTCTATCCACTTTACAATCCAAAATACGCATTGGATTCGTATACAAGCGAGATTGGCAGTCACTACAGAACGTATCAATGACAGGTTCAAAGTGCTTAATTAACGCTTCGTTATATTCCTTACGAGAATCAAAGTCACCCACACTATTAATCACAAGTTTCAAGTGTTTTAAGCCGAATGATTCATAGATATGCATTACCATTGCTAAAACTTCAGCATCAATACTTGGATCTTCGGCACCGATTGCTTCTACACCGAATTGATTAAATTGACGATAACGCCCTTTTTGTTTACGTTCATATCTGAACATCGGACCATTATAGTAAAGCTTAATCGGTTGGTTCGGATCACCTTGCATTTTATTTTCAATGTATGAACGAACTACTGCTGCAGTACCTTCTGGTCTTAATGTAATACTGCGATCACCTTTATCTTTGAATGTATACATTTCTTTTTGTACAACATCTGTTGAATCGCCGACACCTCTTGCGAATAAGTCAGTGCTTTCAAAAATAGGTGTGCGAATTTCTTTATAATTATAAAGTTCCATTAATTCATCTAATTTTGTTTCAATATATCTCCATTTTCTGCTTTGATCAGGCAGAATATCTTGTGTACCACGTGGGATTTTAATCATATCGTCACTTCCTTTTAGAAATAAAAAAGCCCCTTGTATGATATCACTATCACACAAGGGACGAATTTTCCGTGTTGCCACCCTAATTGAACTGTATAGCACAGTTCCACTTTAAACATTTAACGTATGTTGTACGGAAGATAAACAGTAACTATTTACCTTCACCTCTTCTTGTGTTCAATAATGACAAAATTACTCTGAATAATCTTTCAGCCTAGGATTATTTCTCTTGTATCATTTCGTAATGTCTATTCAAGAATCGTAACGGTTTTAATTATTTTATTCAGATACTATCATAACGATTTTAAGCATTGATTGCAACTATTTAAGCTGAAAAATACATACGTAAACCATCAACAATAGACTGTTCTAATATTTGACGATGCAATTTATCTCGTATCATCATCTCATCTGTTGGATTACTGATATACCCTAGTTCAATTAACACAGCTGGTATTTTAGATTGACGCAATACTTGATAATTTTCCTGTCTTGCACCTTTTGGTGACAGCAAACCTTTTTTCTGTATACTCCTACTTAAAACTTGTGCTAAATCTTCTTGTTTTTTCTTGTACCAATATACTGTTGCGCCATTTGCTTCAGGAGACTCCAAAGCGTCATTATGTAAGCTGATAAACGCATCACCTTTAAGTTTTCTATCTTTCAGTTTGACGTAATTATCATTGTCACGCGTCATTTTAACAGTTGCGCCTTCTTGCTCAAGTTTCTTTTTTAACTCCAATCCAGTTTTTAAAGTATAAACTTTTTCTAAAGATTTATACTTAGTGCCACTGGCTGCTCCCTGGTCACCACCGCCATGACCAGGGTCCAGTACAATCACTTTGCCTTTTAACGGCTTAGCATTCGGATCATTATCTGGCGGAATATCTAAATCCGTATGCCATCCAGCCACCCATCCTTTTTGCTTGCCATTACTCGTTTCAACATAAATCCATTTACCTTTTTTATCAAGTTTATGGAATGTTTCACCTTTTTCAGCAGGAAAAATCTCAGGATAGACGGCGTTAGGACCCGTTCTTAATTCTGCATCTTCTTTCATTGTTACACTATCATCATGTTTATCTTGATAATTGGCAACGAGAATTATCGTAAATACAACAATAATAATTAAGAGTGCAGCAATGAGTACGGGAATCGGTTTAAGTCTATGCTTTTTAAACCACCGTTCTATTCGGTTCATATCACTTTGCCGTCCTGACTTTCATAAATAATCGTCACAGGACCGTCATTTGCGATATCCACTAACATATCAGTACCGAATTCACCTGTCTTAACTTCTAAGTCATAAGTACGTAATGTATCGTTCAATTCTTCGTATAAGCGATTTGCTTCATCTGGAGATTTAGAATTTGAAAAGCCAGGTCTATTGCCTTTTTTAACATCAGCATATAACGTGAATTGAGATATAGATAATATCTCACCCCCGATTTGCTGAACATTCAAATTCATTTTTCCTTCTTCATCTTCAAAGATTCTTGCATTGGCTATCTTTTTTGCCACTACTTGCACATCTGCTTCAGTCGAATCTTTACCGACACCAACTAACAAACATAAACCTTTTCCAATTTGATTATTTAACGTTTCATTTGTTACAGATGCTTGTTTGACACGTTGTACTACTACTCTCATTTATATACACCTCAGTTAGTTCCAAACTCTTGTTACTGTATAGACGTCTCCTAGTTGTTTAATACGTTCTACGACTTTAAATACTTCGTTGACGTTTTTAACCATCACACTTAAATTAATAATAGCATTTTTTTCAACATCAGATTTACCTGATACTTTAACTAAATTACTGTCAGTTGCGTTAACCGCTTGCAGTACTTCATTAAGTAATCCGTTGCGGTCATAGGCAGTGACTTCTAAATCAACTTGATAACGTTGTGTAGAGTCTTTAGATTTCACCCACTCTACGCTGATCAAACGTTCTTTTTCATTTCGGATATTCGGACAATCTGTACGGTGTACTTTAATACCATGGCCTTTAGTAATATAACCTACAATATCGTCACCTGGAATCGGATTACAGCATTTAGATAATTTGATCAATACGTTTTCAATACCTTCAACATAAACACCGCTGTCTGTGGTGATATTGTCTTTAATCGGTACAGATTTTGTGACTTCTTGCGCTTCATTCAATGCACGTTGCTTGTCAAGAATACGTTGTTTTTCCGTTAACTTGTTAACGATTTGTGATGATGTCACACCGCCAAAACCTACTGCCGCAAATAAATCATCTTCATTTGAGAAATTATATTTTTGATTGACGATATCTATATTCGCTTCTGTCAATACTTCATCAACTTTAAAGCCTTGTTCCTTAATTTCCGCTTCTACCATAAACTTACCTTTTTCAATGTTTGAAGAACGGTCTTGTTTTTTGAAGAAGCTTTTAATTTTGCTTTTTGCACTGGAAGAACGAACAATTTTCAACCAGTCTCTGCTTGGTCCATAGGAATGTTTGCTTGTTCGTATTTCAACAATATCTCCAGTTTGCAATACGTAATCAATCGGTTCGATTTTACCATTGACCTTTGCACCGATCATTTTGTTGCCGACTTCACTGTGTACGGCATAGGCGAAGTCAATCGGAACTGCACCATAAGGTAATTCAATCACATCACTTTGTGGTGTGAAGGCATATACTTTATCACTTTGTAAATCGAACTTCAATGATTCCATAAATTCTTGTGCATCATTCGCTGTTTTATCCGCTTCTGCCAAGTCTTTCAACCATGATAGTTTCTTAGCATAACTTGAATTATCATCAGTGACTTTCTTGCCTTCTTTATAAGCCCAATGCGCCGCAACCCCGTGTTCAGCAATTTCATGCATTTCATGTGTTCTGATTTGAATTTCTAAAGGATCGCCATTAGGACCTACAACAGTGGTATGCAACGATTGATACATGTTTTGTTTAGGCATCGCAATATAGTCTTTGAATCTGCCAGGCATCGGTTTCCATAAAGTATGTACTAAACCTAATACCGCATAACAATCTTTAATTGAATCAACAATAATACGCACTGCTAATAAATCAAAGATTTGATCGAATTGTTTCTTTTGTTTCATCATTTTACGATAGATACTGTAAATATGTTTAGGACGGCCGTTAATCTCACCTGAAATATGCATTTTATCCATTTCAGCACGTATATTGTCTATCGCGTTTGCAATATAAGCTTCACGCTCACTACGTTTTTTCTTCATGAGATTGACGATACGGAAGTACTGTACACCATCGATATAACGAAGCGCTATATCTTCAAGTTCCCATTTGATTGTATTAATCCCTAAACGGTGTGCAAGAGGTGCGTAAATCTCTAATGTTTCTTTAGAAATTCTAATTTGTTTTTCTCTCGGCATCGCTTTTAAAGTACGCATATTATGCAGTCTATCTGCTAATTTAACTAAGATAACACGTACATCTTTGGCAATCGCAATAAATAACTTTCTATGGTTCTCAGCTTGTTGTTCTTCTTTAGAACGATATTTGACTTTCTTTAATTTCGTAACCCCTTCAACAATCATGGCTACTTCATCGTTAAACATCGCTTTTACGTCATCAAATGTGTAAGGAGTATCCTCAATTACATCATGTAAGAAGCCTGCAACAATAGTCGGTCCGTCAAGATGCATCTCAGTTAAAATACCAGCTACTTGAATCGGGTGCATAATATAAGGCAAACCATTTTTTCTGAATTGGCCTTGATGCGCTTCATATGCGATATGATAGCTTTTCAAGACATGTTCATACTCCTCTTTGGATAAGTAGGATTTTGCTTTATATAAGACTTCATCTGCGCTGTATGGATATTCATTATTCACATTAGACACCCCCACATCTTCTTTTTAAGTACATTTTATTTTATAAACTGCTTGTCAGTTTGTTTGAATATTTCGTATTTCGACAATAGTTATATAGGTTACCAGCCTATTTTCAACTCGTTCCTTTTATCACAACTTACATTTATATTAAATAATATATCTATTCTACTATACATTGACAGATAATTGAACCACTATACTTCGACGTATTGTGTGAACTTTCGCAATTATCTTGTCAGTGTCGTTTACAAGCTTACCTTGTAGAATTAACTTTTATTTTAAAAACAAAAAACAAATTTTGCAAATAAATAAATGTATCGCTTACCCTTCACTAGTAAGCGATACATTATTTTACTCATCATATGAAATTAAGCTTAATACTTCGTAGTCTTTAATCTTTTCATAACCATGTAAATATTTTAATTCGATGATAAAGGCAATACCAGCCACAATACCTCCTAGTTCTTCAACGAGTTTGATTGTAGCTTCAATCGTGCCGCCTGTCGCTAGCAAATCATCAGTAATTAAGACGCGTTGTCCTGGTTTAATAGCATCCTTATGCATAGTTAAAACGTTAGTACCATATTCCAAGTTGTACTCATATTTGATGACTTCTCTAGGAAGTTTACCTTCTTTACGTACTGGTGCAAATCCGATTCCCATTGAATATGCTACAGGACAACCGATGATAAAGCCACGTGCTTCAGGACCTACAACGATATCTACTTCTTTTTCTCTAGCAAATTCAACGATTTGATCTGTCGCATAACCATAAGCTTCCCCATTATCCATAATCGTTGTGATATCTTTGAAATTGACGCCTTCTTTAGGCCAATCTTGTACTTCTGAAACATATTGTTTTAAATCCATTTATTTATTTCCTCCTAATTACTTAGCTAGCTGTTCTTTAATCCAAAGTTTCACCTTTGAAAAGTCATCATATAACAAGAATTTCTCAACATCTATCCGTTTAAGTCTTGCTTGATAAAGCTTACTAGAAGTAATGTCCTTTTTATCTACATTTTTATTCACTTTAATTATACCATGATTATTCTCAATAAAATCTAATTCATTAAAGACTTTGAGCATAAATATCAATAAAGGCGGTTTGATTTTTAAATAGTTGCATAACTGCATTCCATCTTGTTCTAAGTTGATTTCATCTTTCATAAATAAGGCTTTATAGCACGCCTTAAAATGGTTCATTTGCGGCATGCCGTCAAAATAAATAGAGTGTTGATGGTTCAACTCTAAAATAATTTGACTGGCTTGAATTGACTTTAATGTTTGTGCCATGGTTTCTAAATCCAATGGTAACTCTTTAAAGATATATCTGTCATAAACTTGTTCAATTATATCTCCATAGAAATATTGATGTTCATGTGCTTTTTCAGCCTGTGCATTGATAATTTCTGCAGTCGATGCATTATCATGCATCTCATGTTGACGTGCTTTGCCTCTGAAGTCTAAAATTTGCAGCTGTTCTGAAGCCATATCTTGTACCATGAATTGAGGTGATTGATTACCATTCCATTCATTTATTTGTAAGGTCCCGATTAAATTTAAGGGCTCGTTCGGTTCTAGTTGGTGTGCATATGCACCATTTTGCCAATAAAGGGCTTGTAACTTAGAATCACCTAGTGTCATTTTTAAATGTTTGCCTTCTTGACCAATCCCTTTAGATTGTTTGACTTGAATCCCATCTAATTCAAACACAGGACTAGTAAAGTCTGTACCGAATGGTCGTAACTTTTCAATATCTGAAATATTTTTAACCGTAATATCAGATTCGCTTAATACTAAATCTACTTTTTTCCTAGGTGTTAAATCTTCGTGTTTTGCGAGTTCTGCCATATGAGCATTTAACGCTGTTTTAAGCTTTTCTATATTCTCAATTGGTAAAGTCATTCCCGCTGCCATATGATGCCCACCGAATTTTGAAATCAATGGTCTTTCTTTATCTAGCATCTCATACATTGAAACTTGTTCAATACTGCGTGCAGAACCTTTCGCAAAATCTTGTGCAGTATCAATATTTAGAATGATCGTCGGCAAGCCATATGTTTCAACAATTCGTGAGGCAACGATGCCAAGAACACCTTCATGCCAATTTTCTTGGGCAAGGATTAAGAAGCGGTTTCCAGCTTCTACTTCCGCTTGTGCCATTTCAAGTGCTTCGTCTGCAATCTCTTGAACAATATCTTTTCGTTCTTGATTAAAATGTTCAACTTGCTCAGCTAAGAATTCCGCTTCTTCCGCACTTTCACACATTAACAATTCCGCTGCTAAACTTGCATCATCTAGACGGCCTACTGCATTCAAACGCGGTCCTATTATAAAACCAATCGTTTCTTCGTTTATCGCGTCGTTATACCCTGCTTGACTTAGCAGCGCTTTGATGGCAACTGATGGATGATTGTTCATAACTTTTATACCTTGTTGTACAATAGCACGGTTTTCGTCTGTTAATGAGACCAAATCAGCAACTGTACCGATGGCTGCCAAAGCTGTAAATTCAGGTGCAGGATGATCAAGTAATGCTTGAGCAATTTTTAATGCGACCCCTGCACCGCTTAAGTATTTAAATGGATAGTCAAAATCTGGATGCATCGGATGCACAATCGCATAAGCTTCCGGTAACGTTTCACCAATTTCATGGTGATCTGTAATAATCACATCTATGTCTAATTCTTTAGCCACTAGCATTTCATGATGACCTTGGATACCATTATCAACTGTAATAATCAAGTCGATACCTTCATCCGCTGCATTTCTAAAGGCTGCTTCATTTGGTCCATATCCTTCAGTAAATCGATTTGGAATATACCATCCGACTTCTGCACCAAGTTCTCTTAATGCACTGACTAATATAGATGTAGATGTTACCCCATCAGCATCATAATCTCCATAAACTAAAATACGTTCTTTTTTATCAAGTGCTTGATTGATACGTTCGATAGCTTTCTTCATATCACTTAACGCATAAGGGTCATGCTGAATTTGAGATGGTTCTAGTAATTGTTTGATTTCAGAAGACGCTATTACACCTTTGCTTTGTAATATTTTTTGTACGATAGGTGTAAGCTTTAATGCTTTAGCGTCATCTGATGTGATTTCTGATATATTCGATTGTAAATCCCATTTATACTTAGCTTTAATCATATAACGACTTCCCTCTTTTCCACATGTCATTATACAGAAGAACTCATAAAATAAAAAGCAACTTCTACCAAACATAGCGTTTTACATCATAAAAAAACTCCCAGACTAAAAAGTCCAGGAGTTAATACTCTCGTTCTATTAAACCAGAATTTTATCTTCGTTTTTACGTTTTTCACGATAAACGACAAGTTTATGATTTGGTGCTTTTTTAAGCTGTTGTTTTTTCATCATGCCCCATAAAGGTACAGCGATGAACACAGATGAGAATACACCAGAAACTAAACCAATTAATAATGCAAGTGCAAAGTTGAAGATACTTGATGCACCGAAGATTAATAATGCGACTACAACAATCACAACTGTTAATACAGTGTTGATTGAACGTGTCAGTGTTTGTCTGATTGAACGGTTTACAATTTTGTCAATCTGTTCTGGTTTAGTAATCACCCTGATTTTATGCAAGTTCTCACGTACACGGTCAAACGTAACGATTGTATCGTTAATAGAGTAACCGATAATTGTTAGAACTGCTGCGATAAATGTTACATCTACTTCAATTCTGAACAAGCTGAATACCGCTACAATCATAAAGGCATCATGCAGTAATGCGATGATAGATGATAAGCCCATTCGCCATTCGAATCGTAATGAAATGTATATAATCATACCGATTGATGCGTAAATCAATGAAAGTAATGCGTTTTTCGCAATTTCTTGACCAATCACCGGTGAAACTGTGTTAACAGTAGGTTCATTACCGAATTCTTTTTTCATCACATTTTTAACTTTAGCAACTTCGTCTTTGCTCAAATCATTTTTAAATTGAACAGAAGCGCTATCGTTATTACCAGATAATGAAATACGGTCAGGCTTCATATGCGCTTTGTCTAATTGTTTTGTAACATCTTCTTGTGTAATCTTATGATCTGCTTTCATATCAACACGTGTACCACTTGTAAAGTCGATACCTAAGTTTAATTTGAATATAAACAGAATCACTACACCAGCAGCAATCACAATACCACTGAACCAGAATAATGGTTTCGCAAGTTTCATGAAGTTCCAATGATCATAAGGTGTTTTTAATTGATACACATCAATACCTTCATTGATATCATGTCTATCTTTCTTCTTAATACCAAATAACCAGAAACTTTTCTTGAAGTAATTTGATTGTACTAACAATGATAATAAGATACGTGTTAAGAATACTGCTGTCACGAAACTCATTAAGATTGCGAGTAATAACATCGTAGCGAAACCTTTAACCGCACTTTCACCAAAGAAGAATAACACAGCTGCCGCTAAGACAGTTGTTAAGTTCGCATCTAAAATCGTAATAAAGGAACTCTTATTCGCTTTGTGGAAAGCTTGTTTCAATGTTCGTCCGATTCTCAACTCATCTTTAATCCGTTCATACATGATGATGTTCGCATCAACCGCCATACCGACACCAAGTACCAGTGCCGCTAAACCTGGCAATGTAAGTACACCATGAATGAAGTTGAAGGCTACTAAAGTTAAGTAGATATATGTTGTTAATGTAATTACGGCAATAATACCAGGTAATCTGTAGAATCCTACCATAAATAAGTAAATGACTCCGACACCTAATAATGAACCGAAGATTGTTTTATCTAATGCATCTTGACCGAACTGTGCACCTACAGAGTTAGAGTAAATTTCTTTAAGATGTACTGGTAAAGAACCAGAGTTCAATAAGTCAGCAATTTGTTTTGCTTTTTGAACGCCTTCTTCGCCATTAAATCCACCAGAAATTTCTACACTGTCAGAGTTGATAGGTTGATCAACTGACGCTGCTGAAACATATTTCGGGTCTTTTTTCTCTTTTTCTTTTTGGTAACTATCGCCTTTTTCGTAGTCTAACCAAACAACCATCACGTTTTCTTTACGTTTTGAAATCTCTTCTGTGACTTTCTTGAATTTTTTACTATCTTTCAATTTGAAAGTAACAGCCGGTTGGTTGGTATTCTGCTTAAACTCTTGTTTTGCAGAACCTTGAACTAAATCCTTACCTGTTAATTTAACGTTATCGTCTGAGTCACGAATCGTTAAATTCGCTTGTGAAGATAAAATGTCTCGAGCTTCATTTTGGTTTTTAACACCAGCAAGTTGTACTCGAATACGGTTATTATCTTCAACAGTAATCTTAGGTTCAGATACCCCTAAGACGTTGACCCTGTTTTCTAACGTTTTGGCTGTGGCTTGAACAGCCTTATCGTCTATCTTATCACCCTTTTGTAATGGATTAACTTGGTAAAGTACCTCAAATCCACCTTGAAGGTCCAAGCCTAAACGAACGTCTTTAATTACATTCTTGTAAGTTGCTGCCATGCCAGCAAAAAGCAACACAACAAGTAACAAGAATGCAATTATTCTACTGTTTTTCTTCACATGAACACCTCATTATTTACTTATGTAAATAGCATACTTGATTTTTCAAATGAACTGCAAGCTAAAACCAAACGTTTCGGTTTGTTCTTACACTGCACTTCAATTGAATGAACCTATATAGCTTACTACATCCTTACTCAGCTTTCAAAAATTCGAACAATACTTTGTGTGATGCATAGCGTGTACAATTGATTAAAATCAACATTAAATCACGTTAATACTATGCAAAACCTTATAAAATCGTATTCCAATATTGAATTATACACGCTCCTACACTAATTTAAAACAACTTTTCATGCATTTAAAGTAATTCAAACAAAATTAAAACATCCTAAAACAATCTATATCGGATCGCTTTAGGATGTTTATTGGGTTAATCTATGTACAGGTAATTCGCTTACGCTTGCCTATACTATGTCATACTAACATTAATTAGTCTGGATTAACTTGTTTTACAGCACCTTTTTCAAATGTGATTTGAGTGCCTTTGTCGTTAACTGAAATGACAACTGTTGTTTCATCAACTGCACGTACGACACCTTTGATGCCGCCGATTGTTGTAACGTGTTGTCCTGATTCCAAACGGTTCACCATTTCACGGTGTTCCTTTTGACGCTTTTGTTGTGGTCTGATCATGAAGAACCACATTAAAGCTAATAATGCAATAGGTAAAATAAGACCGGTTAAATTCACAAACATTACTCCTTTAATTAAAAGTTTTTAGGATTTTCTTCATTCAATCCATATTGTTCAAAGAATTCCTCTTTAAAATCTAAAAGACGATCCTCCCGAATGGCCTGTCTGATATCCTCCATTAATTTTAACAGAAAATATAAGTTATGATAAGTAGTTAGGCGTATACCAAAAGTTTCTTCTGCTTTTATTAAATGACGTAAGTAAGCTTTTGTATAGTTACGGCATGTATAACAATCACAGTTTTCATCAAGCGGACTTAAATCGTCTGCATATTTTGCATTTTTAATAACCACACGACCATTAGAAGTCATACATGTACCATTTCGTGCTATACGTGTTGGTAATACGCAATCAAACATATCCATACCACGAATACTACATTCGATTAAAGCATCTGGTGAGCCGACACCCATTAAATAACGCGGTTTATCCTTAGGCATGAATTGTTCAGTAAATTCAACCATGTCATACATGACTGGTTTAGGTTCACCCACAGATAATCCGCCAATCGCATAGCCAGGAAAATCTAACTTCACTAATTCTTCAGCACTTTGCTGACGTAAATCTTTATATTCTCCACCTTGGATAATTCCGAATAAAGCTTGGTCTTCAGGTCGTTTATGTGCTTTCAGACAACGCTCTGCCCATCTTGTTGTTCTTTCGATAGAGTCTTTGACATATTTATATTCAGCAGGCATTGGCGGACATTCATCAAATGCCATCATAATATCTGAACCTAAATCATTTTGAATCTCTGTCGCTTTCTCAGGACTCAAGAATAATTTAGAACCATTTTTATGATGTCTGAAATGAACACCTTCTTCTGTGATTTTACGTAAATTACTTAAACTGAATACTTGGAAACCACCTGAATCAGTCAGAATTGGGCCGTTCCAATTCATAAATTTATGCAAACCACCCGCGCGTTTAATAATGTCATTACCGGGTTGCAACCATAAATGGTATGTGTTGCCTAGAATGATTTGTGCATTAATTTCCCTTAGTTCTTCAGGACTCATAGTTTTAACGGTTGCTTGTGTTCCTACTGGCATAAACATAGGTGTTTCAAATGAACCGTGCGGTGTATGCACGATTCCTAACCTTGCACCGGATTGTTTACATGTTTTGATATGTTCATAAGTTACTGCAGGCATAACTTTTTCACGACTCCCTTAAATAATTAACATTGCATCACCAAAGCTGAAGAATCGATATTTCATTTCGACAGCTGTTTGGTATGCATTTAAAATATATTGTTTTGAACTGAATGCTGAAACTAACATGACAAGTGTGGACTTCGGCAGATGGAAGTTCGTAATTAAAGCATCAATAGCTTTAAACTCAAAGCCTGGATAAATAAAGATATCCGTCCATCCGCTTTGTGCTGTAAATTGGTCATGGTCTCTGCGAATCGTTTCTAATGTTCTTGTTGATGTGGTACCAACTGAAATAATACGATGTCCTTTTTGTTTTGTTTCATTTAACAAATCAGCTGTAGCTTGAGACATCTGATAATATTCACTATGCATTTTATGATCATCTATATTATCAACGCTGACAGGTCTGAAGGTACCTAAACCGACATGCAATGTTACAAATGCAAGGTTCACTTGTTTCACTTTTAATTGTTCTAACAGCTCATCTGTAAAGTGTAAGCCGGCTGTTGGTGCAGCGGCAGAACCTGTTTCCTTCGCATAGACTGTTTGATAGCGATCTGGATCATCTAAACGTTCTTTGATGTAAGGCGGTAATGGCATTTCACCTAATTCATCTAAACGTTCTTGTAAAATACCTTCGTAATATAAACGCATAATGCGTCCACCTTGTTCTAATTCCTTAATACATTCTGCGATGATTTTCCCTTCACCAAATGATAATTTTTGGCCCACTTTGATACGTTTCGCAGGCTTCAATAATACTTCCCAATCATTACCTTCGATTTGTGTCAGCATCAACATTTCTACTTTAGCTTTTGTATCTTCTTTTAAACCAAATAAGCGCGCAGGCATGACTTTAGTATCGTTTAAGACAAGCGTGTCACCTGGATTAAAATATTCAATAATGTCTTTAAAATGACGATGTTCAATGTCGCCATTCTTTCTATTTAATACTAATAAACGACTTGTATCTCTATCTTTTAACGGCGTTTGTGCGATTAGTTCTTCCGGTAAATGATAATCAAACTCTTCAATATTCAAAATTGTCCCTCTTTCCATGTTCAGTGCCAAAGTGTTCATAAGCTAGGGGTGTCGCTTTTCTTCCTCTCGGTGTGCGTTCTAAAAAGCCTTTTTGAATTAAGAAAGGCTCATAAACATCTTCGATTGTAATACGTTCTTCACCGATAGAAACAGCGATTGTGTCTAAACCGACAGGTCCCCCATTATATTGATTAATAATACAGCGCATCATTTTATGGTCGATATAATCTAAACCATAATCATCAACTTGTAGAAGTTGTAATGCACGTTTTGTTGTTTCAATATATATTTTGTCGTCTTCATTGACTTGTTGGAAATCTCGAACGCGTTTAAGAAGACGGTTGGCAATACGTGGTGTACCTCTACTACGTTTCGCAAGTTCTGCAGCACTCTCTTCATCAATTTCTGTTCCTAGTACTTCTGCAGTTCGCTTAATAATATCTTCTAGTTCATCCTCATTATAAAACTCCAAACGTAAATGAACACCAAAGCGATCACGTAAAGGGCCCGTTAAGCTGCCGGCTCTTGTCGTTGCACCTACTAATGTAAATGGAGGCAAATCAATACGAATACTGCGCGCTTCTTCTCCTTTGCCGATCACGATATCTAAATAGAAATCTTCCATTGCAGGATATAAAACCTCTTCAACTACACTGCTTAAACGATGAATTTCATCAATAAACAAAACATCACCTGGTTGCAAACCTGAAAGGATTGCCGCTAAATCACCAGGTCGTTCTATTGCTGGTCCAGTGACTGTTCTGATGTTTACACCCATTTCATTCGCAATGATGTTTGACAAGGTTGTTTTACCAAGTCCAGGGGGGCCGAATAATAAAACATGATCTAATGGCTCCTCACGCATCTTTGCTGCTTTTATAAAGACTTCTAAATTAGCTTTAATTGATGCTTGACCGATATATTGTCTTAGTAAATGTGGTCTCAATGATAATTCAAAAGAATATTCATCATCATGGACCGTTTGATCTACCATTCTGTCATCCATTGTGTCCCCTCCTTTTGACTTATTTTTAAGAAACTAATATTTTCAAACCTGCTTTAACCGCTTCATCCACAGATTCAAACTGCTCTGTACTCAATTTCTTTTCAACTTTTTTCAATTCACGCTTAGAATAACCTAATGCTTCTAATGCAAGCAAGGCTTCTTCTAGGACTGGTGAATTGCCGGATACAGTTGTATCAGGTTGCTGTAATAAAGTATCTGCACTATCATCTGTGATTTGAACTTTACCTTTTAAATCTAAGATGATTTGACGTGCGGTCTTCTTACCGATACCTGGGAATTTTGTTAAATACGCTTCATTTTCATTTTCTATACCGATTTTCACTTCATTAGGCGTACTTGCAGCTAAAATTGCCAATGCTGATTTTGGACCAATACCTGTCACTTTATTCAAGCTTAAAAACATTTCTTTTTCTTCTTCTGATATAAAACCATACAACAACTGTGCATCTTCTCTAACAACTAAAGACGTGTAAATTACTACTTCTTGTTGAAATGAAGATTGAAAACGATAAGAGTTCGGTGTTTGGATTTCATAACCGACACCATTCGTTTCCACCACCACGTGTGTTGGGAACAATTGTGTTAATTGACCTTTAATATATGCGTACACGCCGTCACTTCCTTACATTGACATACTGATTATTTCTACTTTATAAACATTTTCAATGTTTCGTAATGCAAAAATCACATCTTCAATCGAAGTCTGACTGCCTGCAGTATTTAAAGACAGGGTGATTGTTGCTTTATCTTCCATCGGAATACTTTGATGAATCGTTAAAACAGACATGTGAATTTGAGAAATCGTATTAAGAACTTGTGCAAGCATACCAACCTTATCATGTACATAAAGAATGATAGTGAATTCTCTTGTATCTTCTACCTTTTCATCAATTGGAAATATAGTATCTTTATACTTGTAAAAGGCACTACGAGATAAACCGTATTGTCTGACTGCTTCATAAATAGACAAATGCGGATTTTCTTTTAATGCATCTTTAATTTGCAATGTTTTAATGACAGACTCTGGAAGTACATCTTCTCGTATCAGATAGAACTTTTTCACTTGTTTATCGTTCACTTAGACACCTCTATTCAACGAATTCAAATTCTCCGCCTAAAATTCTTACGATATCTCCATTTTTCGCACCACGTTCTCTTAATGCATCATCAATACCCATTGAACGCATTTGACGCGCAAAACGTCTAACTGCCGGGTCACTATTGAAATCAGTCATATGGAACATTCTTTCAATTGCTTTACCGCTGACCACAAATGCTGCATCATCATCACGTGTAATTGTGAATGCATCTTGTGATGGTGTGTGTTTGTATAATACACGGTTCACACCTAATGCTTCATCATCTTCTTTAGAGAAATCAACATCTTTATACTCTTCTAGTTTATCAGCAATCGCATAAAGTAATTGATCAAGATTTTCTCGTGTATAAGCAGAAATTGGAATAATCTCTACATCGTCACCAACTTCAGACTTAAAGAGTTCTAAATTATCTTGTGCGTCTGGCAAGTCCATTTTATTTGCGACGATGATTTGTGGACGATCTTCTAAACGTTGACCGTAAGATTTTAATTCATTGTTAATAGTTTGGTAATCTTCATAAGGATCTCTGCCTTCTGATCCACTCATGTCAATCACATGTACAATGACTTTAGTTCTTTCGACATGACGTAAGAATTGATGTCCTAAACCAACACCCTCTGAAGCACCTTCAATTAATCCAGGTAAATCAGCCATAACAAAGCTACGACCGTCAGGTGTTGAAACAACACCTAAATTTGGTTTAATCGTTGTGAAATGGTATGCTCCGATTTTAGGCTTTGCTTTTGAGACTGTTGAAAGCAATGTAGATTTACCTACACTTGGGAAACCAACTAAGCCAACATCTGCCATTAATTTTAATTCTAATGTGACTTCAATTTCTTCACCAGGTTCACCATTTTCACTGAAATCAGGTGCTGGGTTTCTTGGTGTTGCAAATCGAGAGTTGCCTCGACCGCCACGTCCACCTTTAGCGACAACGGCACGTTGTCCATTTTCTACTAGGTCAGCGATGACTTCATCCGTTTCAACTGCTTTAATAATTGTGCCTGGTGGGACTCTTAATACTAAATCTTCCGCATTTCTACCATGCATGTTACTACTTTGGCCGCCTTCACCACGTTTGGCTTTGAATTGGCGTTGATATCTGAAATCGAGTAATGTACGTAACCCTTCGTCTACTTCAAAAACTATAGATGCACCGCGACCGCCGTCTCCGCCTGCCGGGCCTCCGAAAGGAACATATTTCTCTCTTCTATATGCAGTGATACCGTTACCGCCATCGCCTGCTTTTAATAATATTTTAACTTGATCGACAAACATGTTTCTCACCTCTTTTATATATATTTTCTAATGCAATATCTAGATTATTATATCATTCTTTATGTACGCTTAGAAATAAAGACAAAAATAAAACACCAGAAGTTAAACTTCTGGTGTTGCGTCAACAAAAATTACTCAGCTGCAGCGTATACTGAAACTTGTTTTTTGTTACGGCCTTTGCGTTCGAATTTAACAACGCCGTCAATTTTAGCGAATAATGTGTCATCGCCGCCGCGACCTACATTTTCACCAGGGTAGATTTTAGTTCCGCGTTGACGGAATAAAATTGATCCACCTGTTACGAATTGTCCGTCAGCACGTTTAGCGCCAAGACGTTTAGATTCAGAGTCACGTCCGTTTTTAGTAGAACTTACCCCTTTTTTCGATGCGAAGAATTGTAAGTTTAATTTTAACATCTGGATACACCTCACTTATAATTTAATTTTATATTATCGTGGTACTCGTCTTCAATAGTTTGAAGTGATACGAGCATTGCTTGCAAAATCAATTGCGCTTGTTCATCGTTTACGTTTACACTTCTGAGATGGAAATAGCCTCCATCATCGTCATAATCTATGTCAGGTCTTTCAGATGTTAATCCGAGGATAGCATTGACACTTCCGAATAAAACCGCTGAAGCGCCAGCACAGACAATATCATGACCATACTCGCCATGTTCAGCATGACCATCCATGATGACATCTGTTACTTGACCCTCTTCATTAAACGAAACGTCTATCTTAATCATGATTAAGCGTTGATTGCGTCGATTGTTAATTTAGTGTATGGTTGACGATGGCCTTTTTTACGTTTATAGTCTTTACGACGTTTGTAAGTAAATACAGTGATTTTCTTACCGCGACCTTGTTTGTTTACTGTAGCTGTTACTGTCGCACCTTCAACTGTTGGCGCACCAACTTTGACTGCGTCTCCACCTACAAATAAAACTTTGTCAAAAGTGAAAGTGTCACCTTCGTTTACATCTAATTTTTCAACGTAAATTTCTTGACCTTTTTCTACTTTAATTTGTTTACCGCCTGTTTCGATAATAGCAAACATACTTTGCACCTCCTATAAAATAAGTCACGCCATATATAGGTGATACACTTGGTATACTTAAACCTATATTTGAGCGGTTGTATGTAGCTATAAACTACTCAACTGCTAAAGCTTACCATCCCTAGGCTTTCCTGTCAATTGGCAAATCTAATTTTTTGATTAATTTTTTAATCAAGCTAAAAACAATCACCAATAACAGTAAATTTACGAAAGCGGTTGGTAATAACCGGAATAATAAAAAGTCCCAAAGATTAAATTTAATTAATCCTAATAAACCATAAATTAATGCTTGGTAAATTTCAAAGATGATTGTAAACAGCCAAACACCAATGAATACCATCGTATGATCTCGATAGTATACTTTGAAAAAGAAATCCATCAAAATCACAAACAATAAATAACCAAATGTATTTAAACCATAGATTGTTCCATAATATAAATCAGTAGTTAATCCGAAAATTATCGCAAGTACAACTGCGATACTTGGTTTTTTATAGATGGTAATAATCAACAAATACATCAGCAATAAATGCGGTACGAAGATAATCCCTCTTCCACCGATTTGCATCGGTATCACTAAAGCGATTAATGAATCAAGATAGAACAATACAGCCCCAATTAAAAAATAGTAAAACGCACGCATTATTCATCACCGCTTTCATCAGGAAGTGTTTTCGGATCGCGTTGTGCAACGTAAACATGATCTAAGTCACTTAAATCTGCCGCTGTTTTTACTCTCACTTCTTTTGAAAGCCCATATTGATCATTTTCTACTTTAGTAACTTCACCGATATATAAGTTGCTTGGTATTTGATTCGCTAAACCACTTGTCACAACTTTATCGCCTTTTGCGATTTTATCCTTATTATCAATATCACTGATAACTAATTCATTTGTTTTTCTATCATAATGGTTAATCAACCCGAAGATTTTTTTAGAATCATGTTGAATATTAACTGAAAGTTTACCATTACGAGATGAAGTTGAAAGCAAATCTACTTGAGCAGAAAACTGATTGACTTTGACAACTCTGCCGACTAACCCTTCAGCTGTAATAACAGCTTGGTTTTGTTTGATTCCGGCTTTTTTCCCTTTATCAATAATCGCTTTATTCATCCATTGGTCTGGATTTCTAGCAATTACTGTTGCGCTGAGAGGTTCGTATTTAGAGATGTCTTTAATATCTAATTCTTTACGAAAACCTTCATTTTCCGCTTTCAATCTCTCATTTTCTGCCTCTAATTGTTTGATTTTATTTTTATCCTCTTTTGATGTTTTTCCATTGAATAAACCGTCAATTGAACCTGTTACTATATGTAATGGATAAGATAATACGCGTTGAGGAACGGACACGGTATCACCGACATATTGTTCCACAGGCGATTGGTGATGTGATCTGATCGATAACCCTATTAACGATATAAATAGAATCAGGGAACAGAAAATAACAATCAATTTGTTATTTTTAAAAAACTTGGACAACCTGAACACCTCTATTAACTCAATTTTTCATATCTCACTATATTTTATATTATTATACACCTTAGTTAAAGTGCCAACTGTACCTGGCAAAAAATACTTAAAAAAAGAGCATCAGCAATTCATTTGAAATCGGCTGATGCCCAAAAAATATCTTCATTCTATTTTAATTAAAAATCAGCTGTAAATGTTCATATACACTGTCTAAGTCTGAATCATTATTTCTTGTTGCTGTCTTCTTTTTCATCTTCTTTATACAGGGTTTCTTCTTTTCTCCAGTTCTCAAACAGCTTTTGCGCTTTTGATTGTTCAGCAGCGTTTTTTCCATTTGTTTGTTTACTCATTAAAGAACACCAAACCTCTCTATCAATGATTCAACACAAGGGTAACGTAAGACTGTATTATTTTCAAGATAATGCACTATAGAAACAACTCGATTTATTTAAAATAAGCTACAGGGTGCATTTGTATATTTTGCTGCATCGCTTGTAAGTCTTGATGCAGTTCAATTTCCGTTGCATAAATACGTAATTCATCAGAACCGAATTTGTACATGATAAACTGATTGCCACGTTGCCCAATTAAATAATTTTCATTATAGCCCATTCTGCTTAATCCGCTGACATCCATAAACTCTTCTTTATTCAACATGTTAAAGATGTTCTTAGTCTGACTTGCGGGCATATTATTCAAAATATCATTTTTTTCTACAACATAACGTTGGCCAGGTTTGAAATCTTCAATTGGTACATTACCGCCTTGATAAGATGAATAGGTAGTTTTATTGCTGATTGGATTCCATTCTTGTTCTTTTAAAAACGGTGCATATTTCAACGCAAAAAAGACAATTACAATGATGCATCCGACTGCTATAATATTTTTAATGATGTTAAATAGAAAACGCATCCTCACACCGTCCCATTCTTAATGATTTCATTGTACGCTTTTTTACGAGAATTTTCATCAGACTAGAGAACGACACTTGATTTAAATCCCAAGACCGATGCATCCACAATACATTTCAGTTACACTATATGTAAAGGAGTTGCAGCCATGTCAATTTTAACAATTATTTTACTCGTATTATTGATTGGTCTACTCTTCAGAGTAGGTGTTTCATTACTACGTTTTATCATAAAAATTGCGATTTTCGCTTTAATTATTTATTTAGCTTATCAAGGGATTCTGTGGATTCTGAACTATTTTCAAATGCATCCATTTTAAATCAAAGCATATTTACTACATTCCGATAACACCTTCATGTCGTGTTATCGGTTTTTTAATCATCAAAATACCCCGCTTCAACCAAACTCAAATACTTCGCATCTCCAATAATTATATGATCAAGCAATTCAATGCCAAGCACTCTGCCACACTCTTGCAATCGTTTTGTTGTATGAATATCTTCTTTTGAAGGTGTCACATCACCAGACGGATGATTATGTACCACAATAATCGCATTGCTCGACCACTTAATAGCTGCTTTAAATACCTCTCTAGGATGCACCACAGAAGAATTCAAAGTTCCTACAAAGATGACTTCATGACGAATTACAATATTCTTTGAGTTCAAAAATAATACCTCAAACTGTTCATGTGTTAAATGCATCATCCTCGATAAAAAATAATCCGCCGCATCTTGGGGTGAATTAATTTTTACTTTCTCTTTTTGATCCGGCGCATTCATACGTTCACCTAGTTCAAACGCTGCCTTTAAAATCACCGCTTTATACATACCGATACCTTTCACATCCATCAAGTCATTTAAAGACAATAGTTTTAAATCTTTAAGCTTCGTTGTTAAATTTAATAAATCTTGCGCAACTTCGACACTAGACCGCCCTTTTCTGCCAGTATTAATCAATATGGCAAGCAACTCGGACTCAGATAAGTGTTGCGCTCCTTTAGCTATAAGCTTCTCTCTAGGTTTATCACAATCAGGTAAGTGTTTTATATTCAAAATGAAACCTCCGTTTAATAAAAGTGAAGTATAAATAATAAGTTAGGATAAAAGATAGAAATAGTTAAAAAGCTGATAAAAATAAAGGGGATAAGTGGCACTTCTAATATTCTACGCTTCGTGAACAAACGAAACATTATCATAAATAAACCACCAATAATAAAAGTCATACAGAATATCATGAGGAAAAATAAATAAGGAAAGACGAGACTGAGTAAAGTGAAAATTAAAATGTCTCCGTACCCTATCGCATGAGGTGCAAGTATAAATAAAATGTGAAGCAAAATTACAATACCAATTTGCGTTATAAACACCTTTGGCGCTAAGGCTATGACAACTATAATAAAAATTAAAACAAAGTGGACGGGAATCGTATGTGTATGCATATCATACAGTGCAGCAACGAGCAGAAATAAATATAAAGCAAGAAATAATGCAGAAGATGGGTAAATTACATTGAAAACAAGCAAACCGATTGGCAATAACGCACATAATTCACCTATAACATGTAATTTAGAGAGTTTGTGCCTACAATACCGGCATTGACCTTTTAATATCACAAAACTAATAATCGGAACTAAATCATACCATTTTAAATCATGATGACACGTTTCACATTTTGAACGTTGTTTCATATAACTGAAGTTTAATGTTTTAACAAAACACAGTTGATACAAAAAACTTTCAAGCACTGAAGTGATTAGGACAGCTACAATAACGTGCAGAAGCTTCACCTACTTTCTGAAATATCAACGTTATTATACGTGCTAGGAAGGTCATTTTCAAATAGTATGTATAAAATATTTTATTTTAATTTTTTACGAACAAACACCATATATAATTGTCATTTTTACATGCAGAAAACATTAAAAACTCCTTCTGAAATGGCCGTGAATAAACGTCATCTCAAAAGGAGTTTAGTATTTAATATTTAATTAAAGCCATTAAGCTTCAAAGTTCACTTTTGCTTTCACTTCACTGATGAAGTATAAGCTGCCAGTAATAACCAATGTATCGCCTTCATAATTCTCTACAAAGTCTACATAGTCATCAATTAAAATTGGATCAAAATGTTCTGCTTCATTTGCGATTTCTTCTTTTGGCTTCGCACGATAGAAATCAAAGTCTGTGATATAAACATGATCTGCAATTTGTCCTAAATCTTCTAACATATGATGAATCGGTTTGCCGCTTACAGCTGAGAACAAAATATCAACCTTATCTTTATGATAATAATTTTGAATTGTACTCACTAATGCATCGATGCTTTCATTATTATGAGCGCCATCAATAATCATAAGCGGTTTTTCTTTAACTTCTTCAATACGCCCTGTCCAGCTGACTTCTTCCATAGCTTTAATCATTTTATTGAAGTCTAACTGAATTTGTCCCGCTTCAAACATCACAATTAACGCTGTAATCGCTAAAGCTGCATTTTCTTTTTGATGTTCGCCAAGCATATGCAACGCTATGTTTTCTAATTCATAATCTTTAAAGCGATACGTAAATTCATCTTCTTCTGAAACAACAGAAATATCTTTATCCAACTCATAAGCAGGCGCTTGTTGTTTTTCTGCATATTCACTTAAGTATTTTAAAGCATCATCTTCTTTAACAGAATAAACAAACGGCGTATCCGCTTTAATAATATCACCTTTATCTTTAGCAATATCCAAATAAGTAGAACCTAATAAATCTGTATGATCTAAACCAATGCTCGTTAGAATTGTCAAAATAGGTGAAAATACATTTGTCGAATCATTTTTAATACCAAGTCCTGCTTCAACAATCACAAAGTCTACAGGTCGGATCGCGCCGAAGTATAAGAACATCATCGTTGTTATAATTTCAAATTCAGTTGCTGTTCCATATTCAGTTTCCGCTTCCATCTCTTCACTTACCGGCTTCACACGAGCAACCAGGTCAACGATAACATCATCGCTGACTGGCATCCCGTTTAAGCTGATTCTTTCATTGAACGTTTCAATATAGGGTGAAGTAAATGTACCGACATCATAACCATTCTCGACAAGTGCAGCACGTAGATATGCGACTGTAGAACCTTTGCCATTTGTTCCGCCGACATGGATGCCTTTAATGTTTTGTTCTGGATGACCTAGGCGTTCTAGCATCCACTCCATGCGTTTTGTGCCTGGTTTGATACCAAACTTATTTCTTTCGTGTATCCAATATAAGCTGTCTAGGTAATTCATTATCAGGACTCCTATGCTTTTAATTGTTCAATTCTAGCTTTGACGCTATCATATTTTTCTTGATAATCTTCTTTTTTGGCACGTTCTTCATTGATAATTTTTTCAGGCGCTTTATTAACGAAGTTTTCGTTTGATAATTTTTTATCGACACGATCAAGTTCGCTTTGCCATTTATCTAATTCTTTTTCTAAACGTGCAATCTCTTTATCCATATCGATTAAACCTTCTAATGGTAAAATCACTTCACCTGCACCGACTACAGAAGTCATTGCTTTATCAGGTGTTTCGATATCTGTTGAAATGATTAACTCACTTGGGTGGCCGAAGCGGTCAATGTAATGTTTATTTTCTTCAAGCATTTGAGTGATTTCCGCATTTTTCGTTTTAATATAAATCGGAATTGCTTTTGAAAGCGGTGTGTTCACTTCTGAACGAGCTTGACGGACAGCTTTAATAATTTCTACGACATATTGCATCGCTTGTTTACTGTCTTCATACATAAATTCAGTTTGAACTTGTGGCCAAGCGCTTGTCACAATTGTTTCACCTTCATGCGGTAAGTTTTGCCAAATTTCTTCTGTCACAAATGGCATATAAGGATGCAACATACGCATTGTACGGTCTAATACATAAGATAAGACTGAACGTGTAACTTGTTTTTGCGCTTCGTCTTCACCATTCATTGGAATTTTACTCATTTCGATATACCAGTCACAGAATTCATCCCAAATAAAGTTATATAAAGCACGTCCAACTTCACCAAATTCATATTTATCACTTAAGTCAGTTACCGTTTTAACTGTTTCGTTTAATCGCGTTAAAATCCATTTATCAGCAAGTGATAAGTTTTGAGATAAGTCGATATCTTCAAATTTGAAGTCTTCACCAATATTCATCAAGCTGAAACGTGCAGCGTTCCAAATTTTGTTAATGAAGTTCCAAACTGATTCTACTTTTTCAGTTGAGTAACGTAAATCGTGACCTGGAGATGAACCTGTAGCTAAGAAATATCTTAAGCTATCTGCACCATATTGGTCGATAACATCCATAGGATCTACACCGTTACCTAATGATTTACTCATTTTACGGCCATCTTCAGCACGAACTAAACCATGTAATAATACATCGTTGAAAGGACGTTGATCTGTAAATTCTAATCCTTGGAAAATCATACGTGCAACCCAGAAGAAGATAATGTCATAACCTGTAACTAATGCATTAGTTGGATAGTAGCGTTCAAAATCTTTTGCTTCAGTATCTGGCCAACCAAGTGTTGAGAATGGCCATAAAGCACTAGAGAACCATGTATCTAGTACATCTTCATCTTGTGTCCAGTTTTCAATATCTTCTGGTGCTTCTTCTCCTACATAAATTTCGCCTGTTTCATTATGATACCAAGCTGGGATTTGATGACCCCACCATAATTGACGTGAAATTGTCCAGTCACGGATATTTTCCATCCATTGATTAAATGTATGTTCAAAACGTTCAGGTACAAAATTCACACGATTATCTGTTTTTTGATTATCAAGTGCACGTTTTGCTAGAGGTTCCATATTTACGAACCATTGTGTAGATAAGTAAGGTTCTACGATGGCACCGCTTCTTTCAGAATGTCCAACAGCATGTGTGTGATCTTCAATTTTAATCACTAAGTCTTCTGCTTTTAAGTCTTCTACTAATTGGTCACGACATTCGAAGCGGTCCATACCTTCGTATTTACCAGCTTTGTCGTTCATTTTACCTGATTCATCCATGACGATAATAGATTCAAGGTTATGTCTTTTACCTAATTCAAAGTCATTAGGATCATGTGCTGGTGTTACTTTCATAGCACCACTACCAAATTCAACGTCTACATATTCATCTGCTAAAATTGGCAACTCACGACCGACAATCGGCAAAATAACTTTTCTGCCAATAACATCTTTATAACGTTCATCATTAGGGTTAACGACAATTGCAGTATCCCCTAACATTGTTTCAGGACGTGTTGTAGCAATTTTAATATATCCTTCGCCATCAGCGTAAGGATATTTAAAATGATAGAATTTACCTGGTGTGTCTTCGTGAATAACCTCAATATCTGAAATCGCTGTTTTCGCAACAGGGTCCCAGTTGATAATACGTTCGCCACGATAAATTAAACCTTTGTTATACATATCTACAAAGACTTTTTTAACCGCTTTACTTAAACCTTCATCTAATGTGAAGCGTTCTCTATCATAATCAAGTCCAAGACCTAATTTCGCCCATTGTTGACGAATAAATGAAGCATATTCTTCTTTCCAGCTCCAAACTTCTTCTAAGAATTTCTCACGACCTAAGTCATGTCTTGAAATACCTTGTTCTTGTAATTTTGCTTCAACTTTTGCTTGTGTCGCAATACCCGCATGGTCCATACCAGGCAGATACAATGTATCGTAACCTTGCATACGTTTCATACGTGTTAAAATGTCTTGTAACGTTGTATCCCAAGCATGACCTAAATGTAATTTACCAGTTACATTCGGAGGTGGGATAACAATCGTATACGTTTCTTTTGATGTGTCTCCGTTAGGTTTGAAATAGCCTTTCTCTACCCATTCTTGATAGCGTCCAGCTTCAACCTCATTCGGATTGTATTTTGGTTTCATTTCCATAGGACAATTCCTCCTTAAAATAAAAAACACCCGTTCCTATACATAGGACGGATGTTCCGTGGTACCACCTAAATTCAACATAGTTCATCTATATTGCACTTCATAATGATTAACGCTCAATACACGCTTTAACCTACTGTACTGTTCAGCTAAAGATCTAAGCGGGCTACCTTCAACAGCATCAATTATGTATTTTCACCAACCATACATTCTCTTTGAAATTAATCAACTGTCTACTCTTCCCGAAATCATATTCTCTACTAATTTATAGTATAATAGAACTCTAAAATAAGTCAATGCGAAGGAATGAAATTTTATGAATGAATGTGCATTCAACACAACTGATCCACTCTATATTGAATATCATAATAAAGAATGGGGTCAGCCGCTTTATGATAGTCAAAAATTATTTGAACTAATGGCTCTAGAATCACAACATGCGGGACTTTCTTGGTTAACGATTTTAAAGAAACGTTCTGCATATCGTGATGCTTTCTATCAATTTGACCCTCATAAAATTGCACAAATGACAGAAAAAGATATTGATGAACTCATGGAATTTCCTAATATCGTTCATTATAGAAAGAAGTTAGAAGCAATTGTCAGCCAAGCAAAAGGCTATATTCAAATTGAAAAAGAACATGGCAGTTTTAGTGATTTTCTGTGGTCATACGTTGATAATCAGCCGATTGATTTGCGATATCGTTCATCTAAAGACCGTATCACCGTCGATGAACGCGCTAAAAAAATGTCTAAAGACTTAAAGAAATATGGCTTTAAGTTTATGGGTCCTGTAACGATGTTTTCATTTTTAGAAGCAGCAGGTCTCTATGACGCCCACTTGATTGGTTGTCCTTATAAGCCATCAAAACAGTAGGAACACGGTTGTGTTCCTATTTTATTTTAAAATTTAAAATTGTCGTAAAATTCTCTCTATTTTATGCTAGAATATCAAATATATTAAATTTTAAGGGGGCATTTTATGGAATGGTTAAAATTAATAGGTATTCTAGTTATTATTATCGGATTCCTATTTAAGTTTGATACGATTGCGGTTATTTTAGCTGCTGCAATTGTAACCGGACTTGTATCCGGTATGGATTTCTTTGAAATATTAGACGTCCTCGGCAAAGCTTTTGTCGATAATCGCCTGGTATCTCTTTTCTTATTAACCTTACCTATGGTTGGTTTAATTGAACGATTTGGATTAAAAAAACAAGCAACCGTATTAATCGGAAAGGTTAAATCCATGACCAGCGGACGTTTATTATCCTTATATTTATTAATTAGAGAAATTGCAGGACTCGCTTCCATTCGGATCGGAGGTCATCCTCAATTCGTACGTCCGTTAATTAATCCGATGGTTCAAGGGGCATTGAAAACAAAATATAATTTAAAACCTGAACAAATCGATGAAAAAGATGTGGAGAAAATTAAAGCAGAAGCTTCGGCTATGGAGAACTACGGTAACTTCTTTGGCCAGAATTTATTTGTAGGTGCTGCTGGCGTACTTTTAATGGTCGGTACATTTAATTCACTTGATATTAAAGTCAATGCGGTCAGTTTAGCGCTTGCTTCTGTACCAATCGCAATCATCACAATTCTGATTGTCGTAGTTAAAAATATTTTGTTAGACCGTTACTTAGAACGTAAATACAGAAACAAGGAGGATCAAGCATGAGTCAACATACATTAGATACTATCCTTGAGTTCTTTTATATTTTAATTGGTATCCAATTACTTTATACAGCCTACCGTGTATTGCGAGATCCAAACAAAGAAAAACGTATTGGCACTGCACTCTTTTGGGTATTGCTTGCGATAACATTTATTTTTGGACCTTATATACCAAACGTAATCAATGGTGCACTTATCTTGTTAATGGGACTATTAACATTAACACGTCAAGTTACTATCAAAAACATTGTGGACGTTACTGAGGAACAAGGTAATCAAGGTGCTGAACGTTTTGGCAATAAACTCTTTTGGCCAGCAGTTGTTTTAGCTGTTGTAGCTGTCATCATTTCAAACTGGACACCTCTTGGTGGCGCTATTGGCTTAGGAATTGCTTCAGTTGTCGGTTTGATTGCTGCGTATTTCATTATCAAGCCTAAAGCAAAATACATGTTATATGACAGTGATAGATTGACACAACAAGTTGGAACAGTTGGTATCTTACCGCAATTCTTAACAGCATTAGGAGTACTATTTACAGTCAGCGGTGTTGGCAAAGTGATTTCTAACGGTATTTCAAGTTTCTTACCTGAAGGCAATCACTTAATTGGCGCCACTGCGTATATATTAGGTATGGTCATTTTCACAATGTTGATGGGTAATGCATTTGCAGCTTTTACTGTTATTACCGCAAGCATTGGTATTCCTTTCGTCATTGCACAAGGTGCTGACCCTGCAATTGCTGGTGCACTAGCGATGACTGGTGGTTTCTATGGTACTTTATTAACGCCAATGGCCGCAAACTTCAATACATTACCTGTTGCTTTATTAGAAATGAAAAATGAATTCAGTGTCATCAAAGCACAAATCCCAGTTGCTTTCATATTAATCTTAGTACATATCGGATTAATGTATTTCTGGGCATTTTAATAAACAGATAAAGGAGAAGATAACATGAATATTTTAGTTACAGCTTTTGATCCGTTTGGTAAAGAAAAAACAAATCCAGCTTTAGAAGCAGTGAAGTTATTACCAGAAACAATCGGTGAACATACGATTACGAAATTAGAAATCCCTACTGTATTCAACGAATCGGTTGAAGCTATTAAACAACAACTTAAAATTGAAACATATGATGCGGTACTTGCTATTGGACAAGCTGGCGGCAGATTTGATTTAACACCCGAACGTGTCGGCATTAATGTAGATGATGCAAGAATTGCAGATAATAAAGGTAATCAACCCATTGATGAAGTTATTCAAGAAGATGGCGCACCTGCTTACTTTTCAAATATGCCAGTAAAACGCCTTACACAAGCGATTAAAGATGCAGGTGTTCCTGCTTCACTTTCAAATACTGCAGGAACTTTTGTATGTAATCATGTACTCTATCAATTAGGATATTTGCATGCGACTACTTTCCCTTATATTCAATTTGGTTTTATTCATGTACCGTTCATTCCTGAACAAGTCACGAATAAACCGAATACACCTTCTATGGCGCTAGATACTATTGTTAAAGGGTTGGAAGCGGCAATCTCAGAGTTATCAGCAGATAATCGTGATGAAACTATCGCATTAGGTGAAACACATTAATTTAATAAGATGTATACAAAATAACCGCCTCATCGGGCGGTTACAGACTGTCGACAAAGTCCTACGGACTTGTCGGCATTTTTTATTTTTTAACATTTTACATAATAACCTTTTCCCCATTTCTTGTATAATGATAGTAATAAGATAATGAGGTGATAGTATGCTAAATA